>CAIKZH010000192.1 GCA_903831865.1 uncultured Coriobacteriia bacterium | reverse complement strand
CTCGCTCGCCGACTCGGTCGACGCGACCGATGAGAGCATGGTGTCCGTCGTATCGGCGGTGCGCGGCAACCTCGATCTGCGGGAGGCGCTCACCGACTCGACGATCCCCGCTGAGACGCGCCGCTCCGTGCTGCGCGAGATCTTCGGGCCGAGCGTGACACCTGAGGCGATCGCGATCGTGACGCTCATCGCGGACAGGGGCCACGTGTCCCTTCTCGGTGACGTCGCGAGGCGGTTCCGCGAGATCTCTGAAGCGGAGCGCGGGATCATCGTGGCGGAAGTCACGACGGCCATCGCTCTCGACGACGCGCAGCGCGCGTCGCTTTCCGACAATCTCGCCGCCACGCTCGGCGCTCCTGTCTCGCTCCGCGAGACGGTGGACGCGTCGATAGTGGGCGGCATCATCGTCAAGGTCGCCGGTCGCGTGCTCGACGGCAGCGTCGTCTCGCAGCTGGAGAGCGTGCGCCGCACACTTGCGACCGCACAGGGAGGTGGGTCGTAAGTGGCCGAGATCACTGCGAGCAGCATCGCTGACGTCCTGGAGCGCCAGCTCGCGTCCTACAAGACCTCGGTCGAGGTCAGGGACGTCGGGACGGTCGTCCAGATCGGCGACGGGATCGCCCGCGTAGAGGGGCTCAAGGGCGCGATGGCCGGCGAGCTGCTCGAATTCGTCGGCGACGGCGGGCACAACATCTACGGGATGGCTCTGAACCTCGACGAGCACGAGGTCGGAGCGGTCCTTCTCGGCGAGACCTCGCTCATCAAGGAGAACAACACCGTCCGGACCACCGGCAGGGTCGTCGAGGTGCCGTGCGGCAAGGGCTTCCTCGGTCGCGTCGTCAATCCCATCGGTGAGCCGCTCGACGGCAAGGGCGTCGTCTCCCCGGAGGCGTTCCGACCCCTCGAGTTCAAGGCGCCGGGCGTCATCGCCCGGCAGCCGGTCCACGAGCCGGTCCAGACCGGCATCATGGCCTTCGTCGCGATGATCCCGATCGGTCGCGGCCAGCGCGAGCTGATCATCGGCGACCGCCAGACCGGCAAGACCTCGGTGGCCGTCGACACGATCATCAACCAAAAGGGCAAGGACATCGTCTGCATCTACGTGGCCATCGGCCAGAAGGCCTCCACCGTGGCAGGCGTCGTGCAGTCGCTCGAGGAGTACGGCGCGATGGAGTACACGATCGTGGTCGCCGCCAACGCGTCCGACCCGGCGTCGATGCAGTACATCGCGCCGATGGCCGGATGCGCGATGGGCGAGTACTTCATGTACACGGGTGCCGACGGGAAGCCCGCGAGCAAGGCCGATCCGGGCCGCGCGGTCCTGTGCATCTACGACGACCTCTCCAAGCAGGCCGTGGCGTATCGCCAGATGTCACTGACGCTGCGCCGCCCGCCCGGCCGCGAGGCGTACCCCGGCGATATCTTCTATCTGCACAGCCGTCTGCTCGAGCGCGCCGTCAAGATGAACGAGGAGCTCGGCGGCGGGTCGCTCACGGCCCTGCCGGTCATCGAGACGCAGGCCGGCGACGTGTCGGCCTACATCCCGACGAACGTGATCTCCATCACCGACGGCCAGATCTTCCTGCAGAGCGACCTGTT
>CAIKZH010000191.1 GCA_903831865.1 uncultured Coriobacteriia bacterium | reverse complement strand
TGAACGCGGTCCTGGTAGCACCGTTGAGCGTGAGCATCCGCGAAATGCATCGCCGGAGGGTCAAGCCAGCGCTGGAAGCGGCGCTCGCGCCGCTCACGCCAGTCTAGCGTGGCCCAATCTGCGAAGATGTTCCGCTCTGACGGACCTGGGTCGCCGACTTCAGGGCTGCCGTTCATCTTTCGGCCTCTCCCGCCCAGCGCTGGGCGATGGTCAGGGCGGCTGCGGCATCGGATCCCCAACCGTCGGCAGCGACGTAGGCACAGACGCGTGCCGTGATCGGGGCTCCCCCGATCATCACACGCGTCTGACCTCGCAGGCCGGCGCTCTCGATGGCCTCGACGGTCGCCTTCATCGAATCAAAGCCGGTTGTGAGGAGGCAGCTCAGGCCCACGATGCCCGCCGCGCGCTCGCGGACAGCTGCGACGAACCGCTCCGGCGGCACGTCGACTCCGAGGTCCTCGACGTCAAAGCCCGCTGCATCCAGGATCGTAACGACGATGTCCTTGCCGATGTCGTGCACGTCGCCCTTTACGGTCCCGAACACCACGCTGCTCAAGCTCTTGTGCGGAACGCCGGTGAGAAGGTGCGGCTTCAGCCGCAGCGAGACCTGTCGCATGATCTCCCCAGCCATGATCAGCTCGGGTATGAAAGCCTCTCCCGCCTCGAATCGGGCTCCCACCTCGCTCATTGCTCCCCGACAGACATCGATGATGAAGGCGGGAGCGACGCCTTCGGAGAGCCACTGCTCCACGAGAACCGCGACCGCCTCTTCGTCCATGCCGACGATCGCGGCAACGAGGTCGCTCCGCTTAGCTGGATCCATCCGGCCTTCTCCTCCTGTCATTGTGGGACGGTCCCGGGCGCCCGCCAGGTCGGAGCAAGGGCCTCGTTGCGCAATTGGCGGGGCGAGCGGGATTGTCGGCCAGAAAGGAGAGGCCAGGCGGAGGGGGACCCGCCCGGCCTCTCGATAGGGAAGGCCGCACCTGGGCGCTCACTTGACGCTGAGGCGCTTTGCCGTAGCGCCGGTTCATGCGACGGGCCTCCCCCCGGGGGGACGAATTGGGAGCCGCTCGTCTCGGGGGCGCACCGCGTCACCGAAGTCCTCGAGTCAGAGTCTTCACCGCACCCGAGGATCGTTTTGGCGGTGACGACGGCCTCGATGGCGTCCTCGGCGTAGCCGTCGGCGCCGATCTCGTCGGCCCAGGCGCGCGTGGTCGGCGCGCCGCCGATCATGACCTTGACGCCGTCGCGCAGACCGGCGGCCTTGAGGGCCTCGATGGTCTTCTGCTGGTTCGGCATCGTGGTGGTGAGCAGCGCCGAGAGGAGCAGCAAGTCGGCGTTCTCGTCCTTGACCTTCTGCACGAAGGTCTCGACGGGCACGTCGCAGCCGACGTCGGTGACGGTGAAGCCGGCGGCCGAGAGCATGCTGCAGACGATAGTCTTGCCGATCTCGTGGATGTCGCCGGCGACGGTGCCCGCGACGGCCTTGCCGAGGCTCTGGCGGCCTCCACCAGCGGCGTCGATGGCCGGCTGGAGCACGGCGACGGCGGCCTTCATGGCCTCGGCGCCCTGGACCAGCTCGGGGAGGAAGAACTCGCCCTTGCCGAAGAGGTCGCCGACCTCTTCGATGCCCTTCACGAAGCCCTTGTCGAGGATGTCGCCCGCCGCCAAGCCGGCGTCGAGACCCTCTTGGGCGAGGCGCTCAGCGTCCTCCACCTCACCGTCGATGACGCTCTGCTTCATCTGCTCGTACAGCTCTTCCGACATCAGATTCTCCTTGCATGTGTCCAGTCGTCATCCGGCCTTCTCGACCAGTCCGTCGAGCTGCCGGGCGACATCGTCATCCAGGCGATAGGCGGGCGCGCTCTCACGCAGGGTGCGGGTGCGCTCAGCGACGCGCTCCAGCATGGAGGGTGCGCCGGCCGCCGTCCATGCATGGTGCGACTCATGGCTGATCAACTGCGGCC
>CAIKZH010000190.1 GCA_903831865.1 uncultured Coriobacteriia bacterium | reverse complement strand
TGGAAGATACCGTTCCTGCGCCGAAACATCGGTTGCGTGTTCCAGGACTTCAAGCTGCTCCTGAACAAGACATCGTACGAGAACGTGGCGTACGCGCTCGAGGTCATCGGGAAGTCCCGGCATGTGGTCAAGACCCAGGTCCCCGAGGTGCTTCGGCTCGTCGGTCTGGAGGACAAGGTCGACTCCTACCCGGACGAACTGTCCGGCGGCGAACAGCAGCGTGTCTCCATCGCCCGCGCGTTCGTGAACCGTCCGCCGCTCCTGTTGGCGGACGAGCCGACGGGGAACCTCGATCCGGCCACGTCGCTCGGCATCATGAGCCTGCTGAACAGGATCAACAAGACCGGCACCACGGTGCTGGTGGCCACTCACGACCGCGAGATGGTGGACTCGATGAGGAAGCGCGTCATCGCTCTCGAGAACGGCCGGATCATTCGCGACCAGAGCAGGGGTGTGTACGGCTATGGCGACTAATCCCGGCTACTTCATACGCGAGACGCTCTCGTCGTTCCGCCGCAACTGGGTCATGAGCGTCGTGGCTGTGAGCATCATCTACATCTCCCTGCTGCTCGTGGGCGCCTTCTTCATCACGAGCTCCGTCCTCAACAACGTGATGACCTCCTTCGAGTCCAAGGTCTCGATACAGGTGTTCATCAAGGACGGCGCCGCCAACTCGAGCCTCCAGACGCTGCAGTCCGACATCCAGAGGATGCCGAACGTCAAGAGCGTCACCTACGTGAGCAAGGCCGAGGCGCTCGCTCGCTTCAAGCAACAGACCAAGAACGAGCCCGAGTTGGTGAACCAGCTGAAGGGCAACCCGCTGCCGGCGTCACTCGAGGTCGCGCTGGTGGATCCGCGTCAGGTGCAGACCGTGGTCAACCTCATCGTGAAGGACCCGAACCTGGCCAATGTGGTCAAGACGCCGAGCGACCCTCTTGCCAACGACATCAAGTACGGACAGGGGGTCGTGCAGAACCTCTTCGCGGCGACCAGCGTCGTCCGCATCTTCGCTCTCGCGTTCCTCATCCTGCTTCTCGTCGTGTCGCTCGTCCTGATCGGCAACACGATCCGGCTGGCGATCTACGCCAGACGTAGGGAGATTGGCATCATGAGGCTGGTCGGCGCCTCGAACTGGTTCATCCGCACGCCGTTCCTGCTCGAGGGAGTCCTGCAGGCGCTCATAGGTTCCATCCTCGCCCTCCTGACGCTCTTCGCCGCTCAGGCGATCATCGATCCCTGGGTGCAGAACAACCTGCGATTCTTCCCTCTCGGCGTTTCCGGGGCGACAGTGGCCCAGCTCGCCGGGCTGCTCATCTTTGCGGGGATCGTGATCGGTCTCCTCGGCTCGGGAAGCGCGGTAAGGCGTTACCTGAAGGTCTAGCTGCCGCCCGATCGTCGCGCGCCGCGCGGCGGCTCCGAAAGAGGTCGATCATCATGATGAACCGCGGCATGAAGGCGTTCCTTGTCACGCTCGCGGTCCTCGTCACACTCTCCGCGGGGTTCGTCGGAGGTGCTGCCTACGATCGAGTCACCTCTTCCGGGGCCTCGCCCATCCCGCTGCTCGCCGGATCGACTACCGACCCCGGCGCGCTCGTCGACCAGGTGCGCGGCCTCGTCCGTCAGCAGGCGCTCGTGCCCTCCTCGGACACCTCGATGACCACGGACGCGATCGATGGCGTGCTCGCGTCACTCGAGGACTCCCACTCGCAGTACTTCGATCCGAAGCAGTTCGTCGAGTTCAATCAGCAGCAGTCCGGCGAGTTCTACGGCATCGGTGTGGTCGTGGGGCTGGACACGAGCAGTCAGCCCGTCATCGCTCAGGTGTTCTCAGGGACGCCGGCGGCGAAAGCCGGACTCAAGGCCGGCGACGTGATCTACTCCGCGAACGGCGTCCATCGCACCAAATGGGATCTCGACGCGTTCGTGGCGATGGTGCGCGGCGCCAAGGGCACCCGGGTGACTCTCGTGGTGAAGCGCGGCAAGCAGCCGCTGTTCACACTCAAGATCACCAGGGATCGCATCACCGTGCCCGACACGATGACCAAGATGTACGGCAAGGTGGGCTACATCCGATTGGCGCAGTTCGATGACAACGCCGCCGCCGGTGTGAAAGCCGGTCTCACCGCGCTCGCCGCCAGGGGTGCGAAGAGCTACGTGATCGATCTGAGAGAGAATCCCGGTGGACTCGTATCGCAGGCGGTGGCGATGGTGTCGATGTTCGTCCCCGAAGGGGGCGTGGTCGTCCGGGTCGACGCTCGAGGCGTTCCCGAGCGTGACGAGTACGCCACTGGAGGCACGGTCACCGGCAAGCCGGTGGTCCTGCTCGTCGACGCGAACAGTGCGTCCGCCGCCGAGATCGTGACCGGCGCCCTGCACGACTACGGGCGTGCGATCGTGGTGGGCACTCGCACCTACGGGAAGGGAAGCATCCAGACGATCTTCCCGCTGCGGAACTCCGGGGCGGTGAAGTTCACCACGGCCCACTACCTGACGCCGAAGAAGCATGTGATCGACAAGATCGGGGTCACGCCGGACGTCGTGGTCCCGATGGATCCCCAGCTTCAGAGCGATCCCGCTCACGACACCCAGCTGCAGAGGGCGCTCAGGATCGCGGAGTCGAAGATCGGCGGATAGAGCCGAGCGTCCCTCACGGAACAGGGCCCGCGGACTTCAGTCCGCGGGCCCTGTTCATCTGATCTGAGCCGGGTCGCGCCGCTAGCGGCCGTCCTCGTCGTCATCGTCCTCGAGCACGACGTATGACTCGGCGTCGAAGGCGTCGCCCTCGAGAAGACGCACGGCGCGTGGATTGGTGGTGGCTGTGTTCTCGTCCTCCTCGTCGACGGGGACGAGCTCCAGAGTCATGCCGTCTCCCACCAGCTCGAAGGCGCACGTGTCGTCCTCAGCGGTTTCGAAGGTGAGATAGCGGAACGAGAGGACGTTGAGGAACAGGCATCCGTTGACCAGGACCGTCGAAGACCCGGGCTCTGCCATTATCTTCACCAAGGTCGCGCGGCCCGATGCGATCTGCTCTCCGTCGACGATCTGCGTGTAGGTGAGGGTCTCGATGGTCTCGAGCGCGCGGATGATGTCGCGGGGGTTGACGACAGTCCCGTTGTGCACCAGACAGCCCGCAAGTCGCTTCGTACGATCCACTACGCGCCTCCAGTCGGCGTCGTCTCGTGCGGATGACCGTGCCTTCTAAGGGACGCATTCTACCACCGCCGCGGCGCCCTCGCCCTGACGGTCGGCGGCTCGGGGTACGCTACGGGGGAAGCGTCTCGAGACGGTCGCGCAGGATGCCTGAGGGAGTTCACGGATGCACATTCGAAAGGTGGTGCTCAGGGCGCTCAAGTCGGCTCAGCGGGCGCTCACCGTCGAGGACCTCGCGAAAGGCCCCGGGGTAGTAGTCTCGAAGGCCCAACTGCGCGAGACGCTTGGACACCTGGTGAAGAGCGGTCACGTGGCGGAGGTCACTCCCGGGCGGTTCGCGGCGCTGGAGGCGCGGAACCTCGCGACCGGCAGGATCCAGGTGAATCCCCGCGGCTACGGGTTCGTGAGCACTCCGATGGGCGACATCTATGTCACCGCGCGCGACATGCACGGCGCGATGCACAACGACACGGTGACCGTGCGACTGTTCCAGCGAACCAGGGGACTCGGTCGCGCGGGGGAGGTCACCGCGATCTCGGAGCGGGCGAACGCTCACGTGGTGGGTCGTTTCGAGAAGCAGGGCCGCCTGGGGATGGTCACTCCCGCGGATCGCAGGATCCACGGTGACGTCCTCGTACCTCACAGCGGGTTCGGCGGAGCGACGACCGGGCAGGTGGTGGTCGCGCGCATCACGAAGTACGCGACTCCCGGGCAGGCGATGCAGGGCGAGGTCACCGAAGTCCTCGGCCTGGAGACCGATCCTGGCGTGGACGTGGAGATCGTGATCCGCGAGCACGGTCTTCTCACTGAGTTCCCGCAGGAGGTAGAGGCCGCGGCTGGCGCCATCCCGGATCGGCTCCCGGCTGCTCTTGAGGGGCGTACCGATCTGCGCGAGCTGCTCACGGTGACCATCGATCCGGTCGACGCCCGCGACTTCGATGACGCCATCTCCTTGGAACGGCGCGACGCGGGATGGCGCTTGTGGGTCCACATCGCCGATGTCAGCCACTACGTCGAGTGGGGCGACGTGATCGATGCGGAGGCTGTCAAGCGCGCGACCTCGGTCTACCTGGTCGACCGGGTACTGCCGATGCTGCCGGAGAGGCTCTCGAACGGACTGTGCTCCCTGAATCCCGGCGTGGACCGACTGACCCTGACCGTCGAGTTCGACCTCGATCGCACGGCGCTCGTAGAGGGCTATCGGCTCTACCCGAGCGTGATCCGCAGCGACCACCGGCTCGACTACGAGTCGGTCCAACGGTGGCTCGACTCCGGCGAGGGTGCGCCCGACGAGCATGCTCGCGAGATGCTGGTCGAGTTCCGGGAGTGCGCGAGCGCGCTCAACGCGCGGAGGATCGCCCGGGGCGGGCTCGACTTCGAGTCGGCTGAGCCGAAGGTATGGCTCGATGCCGGAGGCCGACCGGTCGACGTCACCCTGCGGGAGAAGACGGTCGCCACCGGCATGATCGAGGAGGCGATGATCGCCGCCAACGAGGTCGTCGCGCGGCACATGAGGGACCACGACGCACCGATGGTCTACCGCATCCACGAGGACCCTGAGCCGGACGCGCTCGCCGCGATCTCGGTGATACTCGCGGAGTTCGACTACCCGATCAAGGATGTCGGCGCGGCGACCCCTCGCACGTTCCAGCGCCTGATCGCATTCGCCGCGAAGAGACCGGAGCGACTGCTCATCAACTCACTGCTCCTGCGAGCGCTGCAGCGCGCCCGATACGTCGACTACCTCGACAGTCACTTCGGACTCGCGTCCGACGCGTACTGCCACTTCACGAGCCCCATCCGGCGCTACCCTGACCTGATCGTCCACCGTCTCCTGAAGGCGCAGCTCACGGGTGGTCTGGCCGAGTCGCCGACCTCGGCGATGATCGAGGAACTCGAGTGGCTCGCGGACCACAGTTCGCAGATGGAGAGAGAGGCAGAGGCGGCCGAGCGTGAATCGGTGAGAGTGAAGCTGACCGAGCTCATGGCGCAGCACATCGGGGAGGTGTTCCCCGGCATCGTGAGCGGTGTGACGAGCCACGGCCTCTACGTGCAGCTGGACAACACGGCTGAGGGGATGGTGCACGTCTCTCGGATGACCGACGACTACTACGAGTTCGATGCGGAGAGGTTCTGGCTGCGTGGACAGAGGACCGGGCGCAGCGTGCGACTGGGCCAGCAGGTCCGCGTTCGCATCGTCGATGCGGTCGCGTCGGATCGCCGCATCGAGATGGAGTTGGCGCAGTCCCCCTCGTAGGGGGCGCCGGCAATCGGGTAGACTTGCACGACACACCTGCACGTATGCGGAAGTGGGGGGATCCTATGCGTCCGGCTGACCTGAAGTTCCTGAAGGACCTGACCGAGTCACCGTCTCCCTCGGGCTTCGAGCAGCCGGCGGCGAGGGTGTTCCGCGAGTTCGTCTCGCGTTACGCAGACTCCGTCACGACGAACGTCATGGGCTCGGTGCACGCGGTGCTCGATGCGGTGCCTGAGAAGGGGTGCGCCCCGGGGCCATCCGTGATGCTGGCGGGGCACATCGATGAGGTCGGCATGATGGTGAACTGGGTGACGCCCGAAGGATTCCTCGCGTTCAAGGCGATAGGCGGCGTGGATGCGGCGATCCTGCCCGGGATGCGGGTCGACGTTCACACCAAGACCGGCAGACTGCGCGGCGTGATGGGGCGTCTGCCCATCCACCTGATCGACGAGGACCAGCGCAAGACGGTGACTAAGATCGAGAAGCTCTTCATCGATCTTGGTCTGCCGCCGAAGCGCGTGAAGGAGCTTGTCGGCATCGGAGACCCGATCACTTACGGCGTCGGATTCGAGACCTTCGGAGACGGCATGGCGGTGGCCCGCGCGTTCGACGACAAGATGGGCGCCTACATCTGCGCGCGGGTGCTTCAGGAGGTCCGCAAGGCCGGGGGAGCGCGCGGTGACCTCATCGCCGCCGCCACGGTGCAGGAGGAGCTGGGGCTACGCGGGGGCCACACGTCCGCATATGGCGTGGATCCGGTCGTGGGTATCGCCCTGGAGGTCGGTCACGCGACCGACTATCCCGACGTCGACAAGCGCAACCACGGCGAGGCGAGCTGCGGCGGGGGCCCCATCATCGCCCGCGGCCCGAACATCAATCCGGTCCTCTTCGATCTTCTCGTCGCGGCTGCGAAGAAGTCGAAGGTCAAGTGCCAGATCGGCGCCGAGCCCCGAGGGACGGGGACAGACGCCAACGCGATCCAGTTGTCCCGCGGAGGCAAGGCCACGGCGCTGGTCAGCGTCCCCCTGCGCTACATGCACACGCCCACGGAGGTCCTCGCCCTCTCGGACATCGAGGACTCGGTCAAGCTCCTCACCAGGTTCGTGCTCGATCTGGAGCCGGGGGTCGACTTCACCCCGTAGCCGTCGTCCGAGGCCGCTGTGGGCGTCGTGCTGCCGCGACGGGTATGCACCTTGGGTCCGAACACGACAGTCGGGAGTCGATCCGCCATGACCGTCGAGATCAGTGAGTCCAACCAGGTCCGCTGCCTCTGTCCGACGTGCCCGACGTATGGCGATTGCATGCGCGGCGCAGGTGAGCGTCTGTACTGCGCGGCGGGCAAGAGCAGCTGCGATGTGGGTGCAGCGGGGTGCCTCTGCAACGACTGCCCGGTGTGGGCGGAATACGGGCTCGGCACCAGATACTTCTGCATCTCCGGCACGCCGTCCTGAACTCTGCGAAGAGCGGCCCTCGGCTACAATATGGGACCGTCGCCCCTAGGTGACGGTCCACCGAAGGGGTGCTCCGCATGGTGCGCGAAGAGAAGACGATCGCCAAGAACAGGAAGGCCTTCCACGAGTTCTTCGTGGACGAGCGCTTCGACGCGGGCATCGTCCTGACGGGGACCGAGGTCAAGTCGCTGCGCGAGAACGGCGCGTCTCTTCGCGAGAGCTTCGGGACCGTGCGAAGCGGGGAGGCCTGGCTTCACGGTCTGCACATCTCGCCCTACTCTCACGGGAACCGAGCGAACGTCGACATGGACCGCTCACGCAAGCTCCTGCTCCACAAGAAGGAGATCCGCTACCTGATCGGGAAGCTGAAGGAGCGTGGCTACGCGCTCGTGCCCCTGCGCCTCTACTTCTCGGAAGCGAACCTGGTGAAGGTGGAACTTGGATTGGGCCAGGGCAAGAAGCTCTACGACAAGCGCTCGGCGATGGCCGAACGCGACGCTTCCAGGGATCGTGAGCGCGAACTGCGCGAGCGCACGAGGGGAGAGCGATGAGGTCGCGGGGCCCCGCCGCCGTGTGGGCGCTGCTCGCGTTCTTCGTCGGTCTGTTGCCGGCGTTCTGGTTCGCCGGGCCGCTGTTCTTCTCCGTCGGTATCTCGGTTGCGCGCGGGTTCCCGCGTCTCCTGCTCTATGGGCTCGCGATCCTTGTGCTCAGCGCCGGCGGGGGAGCGCTGGCGCCGGGGAAGCGTCTCGCTCTTGTCATCGGGTTCGCGGTGCCGATCGTGCTGGTGGTCGCTCTGGCCCGACAGCTCGACACGACGACGGCCCTTCTCGCGGTTCCTTTCATCGTGGCTGCGTTCGGCCTGGCCTGGGTCGGGACCTGGACCGGGGCGCTGCTCACCGACCTGGCTCTTGCGAGGAGATCCAAGAGCTAGGATTCGCCGATCGGCCGGGTGGTGCGGCACTTCGTGTCTCGACGGTGGCATGTGTCTCGCTCGGAGTGGCCCAAGGCACACGGGCGACGCGACCTGTATACTCGCTTGCGCGCCTGTCCTTGGATCGATGCACGTTGACAGTGGTGTCGGCATCACCCCGCGCATGGGGGCGACTGGTTTCGACACGATACGTTCGACGGGAGAAGCAGGCCGAGGTCCCCTCACCTCGCAAAACAGGGGGAAAGACGCTTAGGCGCCAACAATAACTACGCACTCGCTGCTTAATAAGTAGCGACGCCGCCCGGCAGGAGTCCCCGCTGCCGGATGCGACGTCATGAAGGGGACTACCGGAGCCGCTGACGCAGGTATGCGGTGAGGGAACGAGATCCTGCTGGGTCGGGACACGTGGGTCGACGGATGTCGTTCTGACCGAGACACCAACCGGCGACTGAGCCTGGAGATGCTCCCCGGGGATGGGTCGTGGACCGGAGTTCGAATCTCCGCGCCTCCACCAGCAGATCACCGCGCCCGCCCGGCCTCGAGCCGTGCGGGCGCGTCGCGTTCACCCGACGGTCATTCCTCTCCAGTGCCGGGAGGGCGGCGCAGCCGCTTCAGCCGGGCGCGCTGCGCCTTGGCGGCGAGCTCGCCCGCGCGCACCCTCCGGGTCTTGCGCGTGAGCGCCCGCGGAGGCGGCGGGGGCGCATTGAGCGCCTCCAGGCGCTCGCGGAGTCTTGCAAGGCATGCCCGTTTGTTGCGAAGCTGACTGCGCTGCTCGCGACAGACGACAACGACGCCGCTCGGCCTGTGGCGCAGCCGGACAGCTGAGTCGGCGGTGTTGACGGACTGCCCGCCGGGGCCTGAGGCATGGAACGTCTGCACGTCGCACTCGGCGAGAAGGTCGGCGTCGTCGGCCGGTATGTCGAACGGTGGTTGCATGTCGACGTCAAGGATACCCGCCCGGACGTTCGAAGAGGGGGGACGGTCGTGGGCACAGGCAAAGGTCGAGTCCGCTGGGGCGCTGATGCCGAGTCGTGGGCGTGTGCGAAGGCGGAGGCACGCTCGTGCCTTGAGGCATGCGCGCGGGAGCATCAGACGATCTCATACTCCGATCTCTGCCTCTCCGTCGCAGCTGTGCGCCTGCGACCCTACTCATGGGCGCTGATGGCGTTGCTCGGGGAGATCACTTCGGAGCGGGACGCCCTGCTGGGAGTGTCCCTGGCGGCGCTCGTCGTGCGTCGCGATACAGGTATGCCGGGGGAAGGCTACTTCGCTCAAGGAGGCTACCCGGCCGCTTCGAAGGCCCGCGAGGCTGCCTGGCGCGAGGACATGCGACGGGTGTGCGAGGTCTATGCCGGGGACGGAGGCGATCGCGACGCTGTGGTACGGTGAGCGCTCCGTGCGCTGGATCCCGGAAGGCAGGTCATCGTCGTGACGCACTTCCTTCAGATGCTGGCCGACGCGCTCCTGCATGCCGATGTCTTCGTCGACGCGCAGGTCGGCGTCTGGGGCGCCTGGACCTATCTGCTGATGTTCTTCGTGATCTTCTGCGAGACGGGCCTGGTCGTCACGCCCTTCCTCCCGGGAGACTCCCTGTTGTTCGTCGCCGGCGCGTTGGCGGCCCGGCCGGGCGACCCTCTCAGCATCTGGCTCCTCATCGTCGTGATGGCTGCCGCCGCGATCCTCGGTGACACCGCCAACTACTGGATCGGGAAGGCGCTCGGACCGCGGCTGCTCAGCAGGCCGAACAGTCGGGTATTCCGCCGAGAGTACCTGGACCGTACGCATGCGTTCTTCGAGCGCTACGGCGCGAAGACGGTCATTCTCGCTCGCTTCGTGCCCATCATCCGAACGTTCGCTCCCTTCCTCGCTGGAGTGGGCACCATGCGCTACCGCCGCTTCCTGGAGTTCAACGTCGTCGGTGGGGTGGCATGGGTCCTCGTCTTCCTGCTTGCCGGCTTCTTCTTCGGACGCATCCCCGCCGTGAGCCACAACCTCTCGCTGGTCCTCATCGGCGTCGTGGTGGTCACGACGATCCCGATAGTGGTCGAGTACGTCCGCTCGCGCGGCGCCAGCCGCTCAGTGACTCCCGACGACGTGGGGTGAACCCGAGGCGCTATGCTGGACCGAACGGTGTGAGGGTGCGTTGCGGGTCCCTGTCGCTGGGGTGGGGAACGGAGAGGCCGTGCACGAGTTCGAAGGACTGATCCTCGGCGACCTCGACCGGGTGGTTGCGAGCGTGCGCGAGCGCGCGATCACCGGTGGTGCGGTGTCGTTGACGGCGGACGTGCGTGCACTCTCTCAGGATGTGGCGACTGCCCTCGTGGCGCACACGACGCCTCCCGCCGAGGTCGCGGCCCGCCTGGTGTCGGAGGCGTGTACGAGCACCCGCGCGGCCACGTGTCTCGCCGCCGTGAAAGCGTTCCGTGACGGCTTCCTCGACGTCCTCGATTCGTCGGCGATGTCGCCGGACGCGCTCCTGCCCCATATGAGGACCGTGGACGCGCTCTTCGACCGGCTGGAGCTCGAGACGCTTGCGATCGCGGAACGCCTCGAAGATGGCGATGCAGGCGCTCCGGTGTTGAAGGATGCGAACATGCTGGCCGCTCTGCCGATGCCCGCCTTCATCATCGCGCGAGACGGGACCATGCTCTTCCACAACGACGCGGCGCTTCTGGTAGCCGACGACTCCAACGGCCGCCGCTCGGACGGGACTCTCCAGTTGCCGGGACCCGTTCGAAGAGAACTTGCCGCTTTCCGCGTCTCGGGGGCGACCGGGCACACGGCCGAGTCCGAACTCTCGACGGGAAGGGGCCTGCGCTACTTCCAGATGCGCTTCTCGCCGGTGGATGTCGCGGGGGAGCGCGAGAGCGCCCTTGTGATCCTCAGCGACCTCACACACCGCCGGCGGGCGGAGGAGGCCCTGCGACGCAGCCAGGCGAAGTACCAGTCCGTCTTCGAGCACATGGCGACTGGCTTCGCGCTCATGAGGGTCGTACTCGATCGCCGCAACCGGCCCATGGACTACGTCATCATCGAGGTGAACCGTGCGCTGGAGAGCATGTTCTCGCTGCGGGCCGAGCAGCTGATCGGATGCTCGGCGAGCGAAGCCATCGCGCTTGTGGGAGGCATCGACATCGACTGGCGTGCGACGCTCGCGCCGGTCGCACTCACGGGCCAGTCCAGCGAGGTGGAGGTGTACGTGGCGTCGGCCGGGAAATGGATATCAGTCTCGGCATTCAGTCCGATCCGAGGACACATCGCGCTCATGCTGTCAGACACCGGTGCGGTCAGGGACGGTCCTCCGGCCACGGGCGACGCCGCGGGGTGACCGGCCCGTGCTGTCGCTCATGATCGCCGCGATGAGAGGCCCTCTAGCCGGGACGCGCCAGAGGGCCTCTCTGCGAGATGCAAGCGGGCCGTTCGCCTACGGGTGCACGAACGCGTGGCACTCGATGCATGTGTAGTCAGTGAAGTCTACGCCGTCGCTTCCGCCGCCCGGATGGCAGTGTGCGCACCCGGTGGGATAGCCGCCGAAGCTCGTCGACGTGTGCGGTGCCCCTCCCGGCATGTCCGGATGAGTGAAGTGCGTGTCGCTCCACACGGTGGGCCAGTGGCAGGTCAGGCAGTCGGTCGGTCCGACATGCGGCGCAGTGTGGCACGACGAGCACGGCGTGGTCGGCGTGTTGAACACATTGCTGGGGTGGCAGCGCGTGCAGGGATTGGGCCACGCGTGCGACGGACCGAGCGGCACAGCCGAGTCCGGGTGCACGATCGGCAGAGTCGTGGCGAAAGTCGTGGGGGTGTGGCAGTTCTGGCACTGCGTCTGATTCCCGTGGTGCACTCCGTGGCAGTTCACACAGTGCGTGCCCTTGACGTGAGCGTAGGCGCCGTGGGCGTGGCAGGCGGTGCAGGCGATCTTCGCGTGCGTGCCGACCAACGGGAAGACCCTCGTGTGCCGGAAAGTCGTGAACTGGAAGCCTGCTGTGGTGTGGCATGAGGCGCATTTGGTGAGGCCACCGTGATGCGGGCCGTGGCAAGCGACGCACGCGGTGCTGCCGTGGCCGATGTTCTGCGCGAACCGGTTGTGTGGATGACACTCAGAGCACGACAGGCTCCTGTGACGGCCGGTGAGCGGGAACACCGAAGAGTGGTTGAACGTCGACGGGATGAACGACGTCGTGGTGTGGCACTCGGCGCAGTCAGTGAGGCCGCCGTGGTGAGACCCGTGGCAGCCGACGCAGACTCTCGGCAGGACGCCGAAGACGCCGTTCTTGTGGCACTGCGTGCAGTCGAGCTTCTTGTGGGCGCCGACCAGCTTGAAGAAGACGCTGTGGGGGAACCCGGGCTTCGCGTGATCCCACCCGAGCGCTGGATCATGGCAGTCCTGGCAGTCGCTCACGGTTGGTGTGTGGTGGGTGTTATGACAGTCCACACACTGGCGTGGCTTCACCGGCTCCTTGGGAGTCGAGTGGCACTCCAGGCACGTGAGGCTGGAGTGACCGCCGAGCAGCGAGAGGTGGCCGTGGGGGGCCGGCTTGCGGAGGTCCCAGGCCAGAGTGGTATGACAGGACGTGCACTGGGTCCAGCCGCCGTGCGGGGCGTCATGGCAGGTGCCGCAGCCGCCGGTCGGCAGGGGCTGGCCCTCGGTATGGCAGTACGAGCACCCGAGCAGCGGGTGCATGCCGTTGTCGAAGGTGGCGTCCCGGTGGTGATAGGTGACATGAGACCAGTTCGTGAGGTTGTGGCAGAGGTCGCACTGCTGCCCTGCGTAGGGCTGCTGATGTTTGAACTTGTCGTGGCAGCCGGCCGCGTCACACGCCTGGCCTGCCGCGAAGGCGGGGTGTTTCGGCGTCACAGGCGGGCCTTTGACCGTCGATGAGGCGGTGCACCCAGCGAGGACAACAGCCGCGATGATGAATGAGAACCCGATCAGCCAGACCGCAGACTTGCGCGCCACTAAGCTGCCCCTTCTCCCTGCCCGGCTCGAGCCTCACACACACCGCGAGTAAGTCTAACAGTAATCCGACTCGCAACGCGAGAGAGCCGCGACGCATCTCGCGTCGCGGCTCTCCGACTCGTGGGGACTCTCTCCCCTACGAGGGCCTGGCTCTAGTGAACGCTCACCAGCACGAGGCCGGACTGAGACGGTGCGAAGCTGGCGTTACCGTCCCAAATGGCCCTGAACTGGTATGTTCCGGTGACAAGAGGCGTGTACTTGTACTGCCACGCCGCGTTGCCTCCGCTGTTGTAGAACGTGCGTGCCGACGAGTAGCTGAAGTGGGAGCTGCCCGGCTTCTTCACGTCGACGTGCATGTTCAGGCCGATGAGACCGGACGGGGTGCCGAGACCGCTCAGGATGAACTGGTGGTTGACGGCGACGCTGCCCGTGCTGGAGCTGATCGTGATCGTCGTGGGCGCACCGGCGATCGTGACCGTCTTGGTGGTGCTGAAGAGGTAGGTCGAAGTCTGACTCGACCGCTCCCAGCGCACCTGGTAGGAAGTCGTCGCTGACGGCGTGATCATGAACGAGAACGCCCCGTTCACATCAGCGGTCGTGGCGGCGACAGGGACGTTGTTCGCGAGCAGTGTCAGCGAGGCCCCGGCGGCAGGGGATCCGTCGCCGAAGTCCACGCCGCCAGCGATGAAGTTGACGGAACCGGTCGTGACTGTGGACGGTCCGGAGAGGACGCCCGCGTTGGCGAAGGCGCCGCCGACCTCGTTGGCGAGGAAGGTGGACTTGGTGAGCGCAGCCTGCTCATAGGGCGGGTTGTGCGCGCCAAGCGACTCGTCTGCCGTGAACATCGACTGGTTCTTGGTGGCCGCCTGGAACAGGTACAGGCCACCCGTCGTCTGCGTCTCAGGACGCGACTTGGCCGCCGTGAGCGCGGTGGTCAGCTGCGTGTTGAGCGTCTTGGCCGTGGAGAACCAGGTTGCGAGGTTTCCCTGCAGCTGAGACTGCGACTCTCCCGTGTGACACGGTGAGCAGGAGTCCGCGGCCGGCAGGACGCCCCATGACGTGGCCTGGCCAGGTTCCATGATCATGAACGTGTGGCTGTAGCGCTTGTAGTTCTCGTTGTCGTAGCGCGGGACCGTGGTCTCGCTCGGGGTGTCGCTGTAGGTCGCCGGCATGTGGCACTCTTCACACCTGACGCCCGGCATGAAGTCCGGCATCTGCGGGACTTCGAAGAACGCGCGACCGTGGTAGATCTCGCGCTGCGGGTGGCTGAGAGAGCTCGTGACCGTGAGCGGCAGGCCCTGGACCTCCAGCTGCCAGTTGTGGCAGTCCTCACAGATGGACTGGTTCGAGATGGCCAAGCCGTTCGTCGAGGTGCCGACGGGACCGAAGGCCTGCTCCGGCTGACGGATCGACATGCCGGTGGCGGTCGCCGCACCGTGGACAACGTGGCACGAAGAGCACTCGGTGCCGAGGAATCCCTCTGTGGAGGTCGACTCGACGAGGTTCTGGATGATCGCGACGCCCTTGCGCTTCATGTAGCCCTCACCGGTGTGGCACTTGTTGCACACCACGCTGCCGTTGGTGGACTCGCTGAAGTGACTTGTCTCCACCTTGCCGGGAGTGCCGTTGGCAGCGTTCTCGTTGAGCTCCTGCCACCCGTACTTCTGGTACGGAGTCGCGTTCGGAGACGAGGCCGTGAGATGACCGCGCCATGAGTGCGGGGACATGGCCCACTCGGTGTAGTAGGAGTGCTTCAGGCCTCCCTGCTTGTCGTGACCGGTCGGATAGAACTTGTAGGAGCCCGGGCTCACCGAGAAGGAGGCTACGGTCGGTACGTCGGTCGGGCCGTAGCTGCCTACGAAGTCGGTGATCGTCGCGTCGGGTGTGAACCCTACGATGTTGCCGTTCTTGAACGTGCCGTGGCACTGACCGCAGGTCTGCGAATCGAGGATCTTTTGGCTTGCCGCGCGCGCGTTCGGGTTGGTGCTCGTCGTGTCCCAACCGACGATCTGCACGCCCGCGCTCCAATGCTCGCCTGCTGCGATCGAGCCGGCGGCGACGCCGGTCCCGTGGCAGCGCTCGCACTGGATCCCGGAGCCCTGCATGTAGCTGGCGGTCAGCGACGGGTTGGTGGACGGGTCTCTCGCCCACGCGTCGACCGTCGCGAGAGCCGAACCGGAGAAGTTCCCGGCGGCGGGCTTCACTCCGACGCGCGTGACGCCGAGCTGGTGGCACTGGCTGCACGTGTAGTTGCCGAATGACAGCCCACTCGCCGCACCGGCGGCGCTGCCGATCTCCCAACCGTTCGGAGCGCTGGCGTCCCACTCAAGACCGTTCACGATCGAGAACGGCCCGCTGTAGGTGCCCGTGACGGCGCTGGACGCCGCCACGTACTCGGAGTCTCCCAGAGCGCCGCCTATGAGGCCAGGGGACCCGTAGATCGTGAACGCGATCTGGCTCTGGCTGACCGTGTTGCCGAGTCCGGGGCGCCCCGCGGGCCACATGCCCGGGTCGCTGGGGATCGTCGTCCACTGGACGTAGGCGCCGTGCGCGGTCTGGCTGTACAGGTCGCCGTGGCAGTCCTGGCAGCCGTTGCCGCCTGCGGTGTGCGTCCCGTCGAAGCTCATGCCGTAGCTGTTCGTCAGGAGCCCGAACGCGGCCGCCGGCAGAGCGATGACCACCGCGGCTGCCACCGCGAAGGCCATTAGTACGTACAATCGGTTAAGTCGCATCTCTCCCCCGTTCCTGGATGTTGCGATCGAACGAAGTTCGCCGGTATGAATGGCGTCCCTTGCTCGCCTCCTTTCGCGGACGACGGCGGCATGGCCGCCGGCCGTTATCTCTGAGCCCTATCGTTCCCTGCCCCGCGGCACGCTATCGGGGCACCGGGGGCATCGAGCCCCCTGTCTGTAGTCGCCCGTAGCTACTAACCCAGTCGGTATACCCATGCAGGTCTCATGTGACCCCGACCGGCGGCCCACCGCGGCCGAAGTCAGATTCTGCAAGGGGCATGCCCACATGTCCATACCGCATGGTCGGGCATCGGTGCGGTTGGAGTGCGACGGCGGGCTCGGGCATACTTAGGAAAGGCCGCCCACACGTGACGGCATTCGTGTGAACTGGAATCGGAGGGGGTGTGACCAGCGATGGCTGACGAGGCGCACTCTCTCGCCGTCTTCATCGACTTCGAGAACCTGGCGCTCGGCTTCGAGCGCGACCGTGAGCCCACGACCGGCAGGGCACCACGGAGGAAGGCCGGGGAGACGCTCGACGTGAACGCGATTCTCGAGAGGCTCGTCGAGAAGGGGAAGGTCATCGTCAAGCGCGCGTATGCGGACTGGGGGAGATTCGAGAAGTATCGCGAGGTCATGCACGACTCCGGCGTGCAGATGATGGAGATCCCCGAGCGAGGCAAGACCGGGAAGAACCACGCTGACATCCAGTTATGCGTCGACGCGATGGACCTGTGCTACAGCAAGGAGCACGTCGACACGTTCGTCATCGTCTCGGGCGACTCCGACTTCACGCCTCTCGTCGCAAAGCTGAAGGAGAACGGCAAGTCGGTGATAGGCCTGGGGATGAAGGGGTCGACCTCCGACCTTCTCGCGTCGAGCTGCGACGAGTTCGTCTACTACGAGGACCTGGCGAAGCATCAGGCGAGTCCCAGCGTATCGGCGACCGTGGTCCCGCGCGCCAAGCGCCCCGCGATGAAGCTTCTCGTGGACTCTGTGCAGGCCCTTCAGCGGGAGAACAAGGACGTCATGTACAGCTCGCTCGTGAAGGACACGATGAAGCGCAAGCAGCCGGACTTCTCCGAGTCTGGCTTCGGCTACAGGACGTTCCAGGCGATGCTCGAGGACGCCGAGCGGCTGGGTCTGGTCTCCCTGAGAGTCGATCAACGCTCGGGCACCTATGTGGTGGTCGGGTTGAGCGACAGCGAGAAGTGAAGCGGCCGGGCGCCTTATCGGCGCCGGCATCGACAGCGACAAGGAGGAGCGATGTCCCACGTTCCGGGATACGTGTGTCAGGGTGACGAGATCGCGGTCATCACGACGCCCAAGGGCGTGATCAAGTTCCAGTTCTTCTGCGACGACGCGCCGAAGCACGCTGCGGCCTTCATCGAACTGGCTGAGGCCGAGTTCTACGACGGCACGACGTTCCATCGCGTGGAGCCCGGGTTCGTGGTGCAGGGGGGCGATCCCTATTCCAAGACGGGGGAGGGTCCCGTAGGGACCGGCGGGCCCGGATATAACCTGGATCCGGAGTTCAACGCGAGGCCGCATGTCGACGGGACGGTGGCCATGGCGAGAGCGGCGTCGCCCGACTCGGCCGGCAGTCAGTTCTACATCTCTCTTGGCCGGCACGCGTTCCTCGACGGCCAGTACACCGTGTTCGGACAGGTGACCGAGGGTCTCGAGGTCGTCCACTCGATCGCGAAGGACGACGTCATGCAGAAGGTGCGGATAGAGCACGGTTCGGACGATTAGGTCCAGCGCGCTGGCAGAAGGGCCCGCCTCTGAGAGGCGGGCCCTTCTCGCACTCGCGGGCCGAGCGGCCGAGGGTGGGTGCTTCGATCAGAACACTCACCCTGCACTGGAGGTTGATGGTATGAAGTCGAGCGTCACGCCATGCGCGGATCCCCGCTCGTTGCGGAGCTGACGTCGTGCCGCGCTTCTTCGTGACCTGCGCGCTCGGCCTTGAACGAGTGCTGGGGGATGAGCTGCGGGCGGTGGGTGCGCGCGACGTGCGGGCTGCGCGCTCAGGTGTGGGGTTCTCGGGCGATGTGCGAACGGCTTACGCCGTGTGCCTGTGGTCGCGCACGGGCTCGCGTGTCCTGATGCCTTTGGCGCAGGTGCCGGTCACGACGGCCGACGATCTCTACCAGGGTGTTCACGAGATCGCCTGGGAGGATCATCTCTCCGCTTCCGGAACGCTCGCGGTCGACTTCGGCACGGACCCCAATCCCGCGTTCCGCAACACCATGTTCGGGGCGCAGAGGACGAAGGACGCGATCGTCGACAGGCTCAGGGAGAGGTTCGGCATCCGCCCGTCCGTCGATACGCAGGCCCCCGACGTCCGAGTGAATGTGCGGGTGCGGACAGGCAAAGCGACGGTCTCGCTCGATCTCTCGGGCGAGGCGCTGCACAGGCGCGGGTATCGAGAGCAGGGCGTCCAGGGGGCGGCCCCGCTGAAGGAGTCCCTCGCCGCCGGGATGCTGCTGCTGGCCGGGTGGAACAGCGCGCCCGGGTCGGGACCGCTCGTTGACCCGCTTTGCGGGTCGGGGACGCTCCCGATCGAGGGGGCGTGGATCGCGGGCGACGTGGCCCCGGGACTCCTGCGTTCGCGATGGGGGTTCACCGGGTGGCTCGGTCACGACAGCGGGACGTGGGCCGCCCTCCTCGCGGAGGCAGACGAGCGCGCGGAGCGCGGGCTGGCGGCCTCCATCCCGATCATGGGCTCAGACCGCGACCCGTCGGCGGTCTCCCTCGCGCGAGCGAACGTCGCTCGCGCGGGCCTCAAGGGTCGTGTCAGCATCGAGGTCCGCGACGTCAGTGAGCTCGGCCTGCCCACCGGATGCCTATCCGGCCTCGTAGCGACCAATCCGCCCTACGGCGAACGTCTCGGTGACGCCGCTGCCGCGAGGGCTGTCTACAACGCCTTGGGCGCCAGGCTGCGCGCGGGCTTCCCGGGATGGAGGTACGCCGTGCTGTCCGGCGACGACGCCCACGCGGAGGCGCTCGGGCTCACGGCGCTCTCGACCTTCAGGCTGCACAACGGGACGATCCCGGTGCGCCTGGACGTGGGCGTCGTCGGCGTCGGGCTGGCTGCGGAGGCCCCGGCATCGCATGTGACACGGGTGGACGACGAGAGTGGAGGCATAGCCGCGTTCGAGAACCGGCTGCGCAAGAACGTGCGCCGTCTCGGGCGATGGACGAACCGGGCGGGCGTGACGTGCTGGCGAGCCTACGATGCCGACCTGCCCGACTACTCCGTGGCCGTGGACGTCTACGACTGCACGGACGGCGTGCGCCGCGCGGTCGTCTCCGAGTATGCGGCTCCCTCCGAGATCGCTCCGGAGAAGGCGGCCCGCAGACTGGATCAGGCGTCCACCGCGGCGGCCAGCGTGCTCGGCGTCGACCCGGCGGACGTCCATCTGAAGGTGAGGCGCCGCCAGCGACTGCTCGCCCAGTACGAGAAGGTGGCGGACACCGGTACCTTCCACGAGGTGTGCGAGTCCGGAGCGAGGCTGCTGGTCAATCTCGATGACTACCTGGACACTGGGCTCTTCCTCGACCACAGGATCACCCGTGGCTTGGTCGCGGACCTCGCCAAGGGCGCCAGGCTCCTCAACCTGTTCTGCTACACCGGCGCCGCGACCGTTCGCGCCGCGCTCGCCGGGGCGATCGAGAGCACGTCGGTCGACATGTCCAACACATATCTGGAGTGGGCTCGGCGCAATCTGGAGCTCAACGGCTTGGACCCGGCCAGGCACCTCCTGGTGCACGGAAACGTGCTGGCGTGGCTCGCGCGGGCGGGGGAGAGCGTCCATGACGTCGTCTTCGTCGATCCGCCGTCGTTCTCATCGAGCACCTCGATGGACGCGACGTTCGACGTCCAGCGGGATCACGTCGCCCTTCTCACAGCCGCCGGGCCGAGGCTCGCACAGGGCGGCACGATGGTCTTCTCCAGCAACCTGCGTCGCTTCCGCCTGGACCAGGGGGCGATGGAGCGGGCCGGATTCACGTGGGAAGATGTGACGGCGCAGACGATACCGCTCGACTTTGCACGGAACCCGCGCATCCACCACTGCTTCCTCATCCGCCGCGGCTGAGCACTCGAATGCGGATAGGAGCCGCGCACAGGCGGCGCGGCGGTCAGCTGCTAGGCTGAGGCCACGGAGATCGCGGTGACGGGACAGATCTCGGCGGCTTCCTGAACGCAGTCGTACTGGTCCTCGGGCACCGGATCAGCGATGACGTGCGAGAGCCCGTCATCCATCATCCGGAACACTTCGGGGCACGTGTCGGCGCACAGTTCGCAGCCGATGCACAGGTCGCCGTCGACGATCGCCTTCATGACTGCCTCCCTTGTCGTCCGTCCCTCAGGGCCGCGGTCACCGCATGAACGCGCTACCCTACGAGCATCTACCCCAGTGCGGCAGTGAGGAGTCTGGCGGCCAACGTGCTCGGTGACCACGACACAGCCCTCGGCTACACAGTGCGCGCTTCCTCGCGCGCGCGCCGGGTGCGACTGCAGGTCGACGCCAGAGACGGCCTCGTCGTGATCGTGCCGACGGCGTTCCAGCGGTCGAGGGTGCCTGACGTCGTGCGTGCCCATTCCGTGTGGATCGAGCGTGCGCTGGCCCGCACGGCCGAGCGTCGCGATCGCCTGCTCCTCAGCGGGGAGGATCCGCTGCCGAAGCGGGTGGAGATGCCCGGGATCGGGCTCGCGTGGGACGTGGATGCGCGCCCCACGAACGCCAGGGGCGTGCGTGCGCGCGCGGCCGGCGGTCTCCTCGTTCTGACAGGCGCTGTCGCCGACGGGGACGCGTGCCGGAATGCGATGCGTCGTGCGGTGTTCGCCGCGGCTCGGGAGGGACTGCCACGAGTCCTGACGGGGGTCGAGGACGAGACCGGATGGCGCGCGGAACAGATGACGGTGCGAAGGCAACGTTCGCGGTGGGGCAGCTGCTCGGCCCGCCACACGCTGAGTCTCAATGCCTCTCTCGCGTTCCTGCCCGGGCCCCTTGTGAGACACGTGCTCGTGCACGAGCTGGCGCACACGCGGCGTCTGGACCACTCGCCCGCATTCTGGGCTCTGGTCGAGAGGCACGACCCCGAGTGGCGGGCCCATCGCGCGGAGTTGAGAGACGCGTGGCGGCACGTGCCCGCCTGGGCCGACACAGGCCGGTGAGACCGGCCGCCGGACGGTGTCAGCGGTCTCGGTAGAAGCGCCGCTTCGCGAACTCGGCGGCGGTCATGTAGAGCGCCAGGACCACCGCCACCATGAGCAGGAACTGCGGCGGCAGCGGCACGAACCTGAAGACACTGCCGAGAGGCGTGTAGGGGACGGCAAGGGTGGCCGCCCATACGCACAGAGTGGCGATGGTGAGGAGCCTGCCCGGCCTGCTGCGGAAGAACGGCCCACGTGTACGGATGACGAGCACGACCATCGACGCCGACAGCACGGACTCGACGAACCAGCCCGTGCGGAACAGCGATTGACCGTACGCGGTGTGCAGAGGGATGCGCATCACGAACAGCAGGGCCGCGAAGGTCAGGTAGTCGAACACGCTGGAGAGCAGCCCGAACACGAGCATGAAGGCCCGGATGAAGCCAAGGTCCCACCTTCGGGGCTTCTCGGTCAGCTCGGGATCCACGCGGTCCGAGGCGATCGCCATCTCCGGGAAATCGGTGAGCAGGTTGATGAGCAGGATCTGGGTAGGCAGCAGCGGCAGGAAGGGGAGGAAGAGGCTGGCCCCAGCCATCGAGAACATGTTCCCGAAGTTCGCGCTGGTGGCCATGAACACGTACTTGAGAGTGTTGGCGAACGTCGAGCGGCCGCCCTCGACGCCCTGGCTCAGCACGTCGAGACCGGACTCCAGCAGGACGATGTCCGCGGCCTCCTTCGCGACGTCCACTGCGGAGTTGACGGAGATGCCCACGTCCGCCGCGTGCAGGGCGCTCGCGTCGTTGATCCCGTCGCCCAGGTAGCCGACGATGTGCCCCGCCTTCTGCAGCGCGTGGACGATGTACTCCTTCTGGTTGGGCTCGATCTCCGCGAAGATGTCGACCGCATCGATGCGAGCGACGAGCGCCCGCTCGTGCAGCGTGTGCATCTGCGACCCCGTGAGCACGACCGGCTTCTCGAGCCCCATCTGGGCGCCCGCGGTCGTGGCGACGAGCTCGTTGTCACCGGTGATGATCTTCAGTCGAACGCCGAGTCTCTCGAGGTGTGCGACGGCCTCGGCGGCGCCCTTCTTCGGCGGGTCGAAGAGCGCGAGCAGACCGACGAACGTCATGTCCTTCTCGCAGGAGTCGTCGAGGCGGCACTCGCTGACATCCTCGCGGACCGCGACGCCGAGGGTGCGGTAGCCACGGCGGGACAGGTCGCGGTAGAGCTTGTCGACCTCGCCACGGACCTCGTCGAGACGCACGCTGGCCCCCGTGGGCGTGCGGGCGGTGCTGCATACCGCGAGGACGTTAGTAAGGGCGCCCTTGGTCACCATCAGGGGTTTGCCCTCGCGCTCGACGAGGATGGTCAGGCGCTTGCGAATGAAGTCGTACGGCTTCTCGTCGAGTTTGGTGACTCGGGAGATGTCGAAACTGCGCGCCGCGCGCACCGCCTCGTCGATCGGGTTCGTGAAGCCGGTCTCGAAGCAGGAGTTGAGGTAGGCGTACAGCATGACGTCTTCACTGTCGCCGCCCCGCACGTCGTAGGCACCTGACACGGTCACGACGCCCTCGGTGAGCGTGCCGGTCTTGTCCGAGCACAGCACGTCCATGCTCCCGAAGTCCTCGATCGCCGCGAGTCGCTTCACGATGACCTTGCACTCGGCCATCCGGCGCGAGCCGTGCGCAAGGTTGATCGAGATGATCGCGGGAAGGAGTTGCGGCGTGAGGCCGACCGCGAGCGCGAGCGAGAAGAGGAACGAGTCCACCACGGGTTTGTGCAGGAACACATTGATCGCGAAGATCGCGATCACGAGCATGAGCGTGATCTCGAGGAGCAGGTAGCCGAACCGGCGCACGCCGTGCTCGAAACCGGTCTCGGGGTTGACCTGGACCAGACGGTCGGAGACGGCACCGAACTCCGTCGCAAGGCCGGTGTGGACGACCGCCGCGAGGGCGGTGCCCGAGACCACATGGGTGCCCATGAACACAGCGTTCGAGCGCTTGGCGAGAGGAGTGTCCGGGGGCAGGGTGGCGGGGTCCTTGTCCACCGGGAACGTCTCGCCCGTGAGTGTGGCCTCGTCCACGTACAGGTCCGTGCTCTCAAGCAGCAGCGCGTCGGCGGGGATCGTCGTGCCCGCCTCGAGCACGAGCACATCGCCGGGGACGATCTCGTCGTGAGGCACGCTGGTCACGGCGCCGTCGCGCCGCACCTTCGCCCTCACCTCGACGATCTCCAGGAGTTTGTCCACCGCGTCGGCGGCGCCACGCTCCTGCCAGAAGGTCAGCGCGCCGCTCACCGCCACGATAGCAATGATGATGAACGCGTCGGCGCGGTCGCCGAGGAAGGCCGAGAGGAACGCGGCGGCGATGAGGATGAGGATGATCGGACTCTTGAACTGGGATAGGAAGAGGGCGACGTCGCCCAGGTGCCGCTTCTCGACGATCACGTTCGGTCCGAAGCGCCCGAGCCGTTCGGCAGCCTGCGCGGACGTGAGGCCCTCCGACGTCACTCCGAGGTCGGCGAGCTGCGTCTTCGCTTCCTTCGACCAGAACGCCCGGTCGGTCTCCGGCATCCTCACACCTCCGACAGTCCCGAGACGTATATGCTTCCCTTCGCCCGAGCACTCGGGACCCGAAGGGAGCCAGTACCGTCATTGGGCGACGATAGCGCACATCGACTGCGCGCGGTCCTGGCGGGGGAGCCGCTCGAGCCACCGGTGACGGGGCTGAGCTTCATCCCGCCCTCAGCGCTGCCCCGTGGCGCGGCGTCTGATGCCGACCTCGTCGGGACGCTCGTGCGCACCGCGGTTGCCGCCGAGGTCGACTTCGCGTTCGTCCCGTCGTGGGAGGAATGGGCGGGCGACGCACTGCGCGAGCTCGTGCTGGCAGGCGTGGGGGCGCTCTGGGCCGTGCAGGGGCCGCTCTGGCCGGCGTTGCGCATCATCGGAGTCTCCGAGGGGCTGCAGGCGACCGTCGCGCAGCCCGAGGAGCTCGTTCCGATGATGAACGCGGCGCTCACGGGCGCGCTTGCGGGCGTCCACGCCGGCATCGCCCTGGGCGCGAACGGGATCGTCGTGGCGGAAGACCTGGCGGGCGCCGGAGGACCGCTGATCGCGCCGGACTTCGCCACCGACGAGGTGTTCACAAGGTTCCGCGTGCTCGCCCAGGCGGCAAGGAGGGCCGACCTCCCGGCGATCCTGCACTCCGACGGCGACGCGAGGGTCTTCTTCCGGCCTGCGCTGCGCGCCGGCTTCTCTGCGCTGCACGGCGATTTCGGCGGCGTGGGCGGTCTGGCGCAGGCCCTGAGGGTGGCGCGGCCGATCGGCCTCGCGCTGGCAGGGGGCGTGTCCACCGCCTCCCTCACCGACCCGGCGCGAGCGACCCTGCTGGGAACGACCGTCGCTGTCGAGGCCGCCGGAGGGGGCCTCCTTGTCGCGGACGACGGCGGAGTGGAGACACCCGAGCAGCTCGAGGCGCTGCTCGAGGCGCTCGCGGCGGCCCGCCGCTGAGGGCTGCGGGAGCCCGTCGCTCCCGTATACTCGCCTCATGAACGACCTTCCCATAGGCGTGTTCGACTCGGGCATCGGCGGCCTCACCGTCGTGTCCGAGATCATGCGCGTGCTGCCGCACGAGTCCGTCCTCTACTTCGGGGACACCGCCCGCTATCCGTACGGTCCGCGCGATCTCGACGAGGTGCGCGGCTTCGCGCTGCAGATCGGATCGTGGCTGTCGCAGCGGCAGGTGAAGCTGCTCGTCATCGCCTGCAACACGGCTACCGCCGCTGGCCTGGAGGCCGCGCAACTGACCTTCGATGTCCCGGTGATCGGTGTGGTCGAGCCGGGGGCTCGCGCGGCCGTGAAGGCCACGCGCAATCGGAAGGTCGGCCTCATCGCCACAGCCGGCACCATAGAATCCGGGGCGTACGCCCGCGCCGTCAGGACGCTCGACGCCGGGGCGACCGTCTTCTCGGTCGCGACGCCGCGGTTTGTCGACATAGTGGAGCAGGGCCTGCGCATGGGCCCCGGCACCTTCGAGGAGTGGATCGCGGAGGCCGCCGACGTGTTCGTGCGCCCCACGTTCTACGAGATCGCCCGGGACTACCTGGACCCGCTCAGGCGCGTCGGGATCGACACGCTCATGCTCGGGTGCACGCATTTCCCGCTGATGGCCACGGCCATCCGGCAGGCGGTCGGTCGCGGCGTCCGTGTCATCTCCTCGGCCGGGGAGACAGCGCGCGATGTCGGAGAGACACTGAGGCTCCGTCGGCAGCTCGCGCCTGCAGGGAACATGGCGCTTCACCGCTTCGTCACGACGGGCGACGCGGCGGAGTTCGGGCGCCTCGGCTCGCGTGTGTTGCGACGCCCCATCACCTCGGTGCGCACCGTGCCCGTCGAGGAGATAGAGGCTGTCAGCGTGCCGGAACAGCGCTCCGACGCGTGCGATGAGGAAGGGGAGGGGATGGTATGCGGCTGACCGTGCTCGGCTCATCCGCCTCGTTCGCCGGACCCGGGCAGGCGTGCTCCGGGTATCTCGTCGAGGAGGGCGGCGCGCGCCTGCTGATCGACGCCGGCAACGGGACGCTCTCGAACGCCGCAGCGGTGACCGACGTGACGCACCTGGACGCGGCCTTCGTGAGCCACACACACGTGGACCACTTCCTCGACCTGTTCGCGCTGCAGGCCGCTCTTCGGTTCGCGCCGTCGGGGCCCGTGGGTTCGATGCCGCTGTACCTTCCGGAAGGGCTGTGGGCCAGGATGCTGGCGCTGCTGCCCGAGCACGGGGCGCAGCAGCTGCGGGAGGCCTTCCAGGCGCACACGATCGCCGACGGGGAGACGTTGAAGTTCGGTCCGCTCACGGTCACAGCTCACGCCGTCGATCACGACGGCCCGACCTTCGCCTTCACCGTCGACGGCGAGGCGGGGCGCCTCGTCTACACTGCCGACACCCGGATCGGCGCGGCTGCGCGGGCTGCGGCCCAAGGCGCCGACGTCCTTCTGGCCGAGTGCACGTTCGAGATGCGCTACGCCGGCCGAGGACCGCACATGACACCCGCCGAGGCGGCGGGACTTGCCGCGGAGTCCGGCGCGAGTCTGTTGGTACTCACGCACATCTGGCCGACAGCCGACCGTGAGCAGCTGCTGGCCGACGCCAGATCCGCGTTCGACGGCGAGGTGCTCCTCGCGGAGGAGCTGCTGACAGTGAACATCGATCCGATCGAGGAGGCGAAGTCCGAAGATGACCTCACGAGTTGACGACCGCGGCGCCGACGAGCTGCGGGAGGTGCGGGCGACGCGTCGCTACCTCAAGCATGCACACGGATCGTGCCTCATCGAGTTGGGCGACACCGTGGTGCTCTGCGCGGCGAACGTGAGCGAAGGCGTCGCCCCGTGGCGGCGTGGCAGCGGCGCGGGATGGGTGACCGCCGAGTACTCGATGCTGCCATCGTCGACGCACCAGCGCCGACGCCGCGAAGTGGGCGCCGCGGGCATCGGAGGCCGCACGCACGAGATCCAGCGCCTCATCGGGAGAAGCCTGCGCACCGTCACCGATCTGCGCGCTCTCGGCGAATGCACGGTGAACGTGGACTGCGACGTGATCCAGGCCGACGGAGGGACGCGGACCGCGTCGATCACGGGCGCGTGGCTCGCCCTCCACGACGCGTTCGAGACCTGGCACGAGGCCGGCAAGGTCACGGCGTCGCCCCTGCTCGACAGGATCGCCGCGATATCGGTCGGGCTGGTGGACGGCGAGCTGCTGCTGGACCTCGACTACTCGGAGGACTCGCGGGCGGAGGTCGACATGAACGTGGTCGCCGACTCGCGAGGACGGTTCATCGAGGTGCAGGGCACCGGAGAGCGCACGCCGTTCGATCGCTCGAAGCTCGACGGGATGCTCACCTTGGCCGTCGCCGGCACGGCGCGCCTCGTCTCGATTCAGGACGAGATGATCGAGGGAGGCATACTCGCCTATGGGGGCTGAGACGCGTCGGGTCGTTGTGGCGACCTCGAACCCCGGGAAGCTCGCCGAGATCCGCTCGGTACTCGATGTCCCGGGCTTCGAGTTCGTGACCGCCCAGGACCTCGGGGCTTCCGCGCTCGACGTGGCTGAGACCGGCGAGACGTTCACCGATAACGCGCTGCTCAAGGCCAGCGCCTACCGCGATCGATTCGGGCTTGCGGCGCTCGCCGACGACAGCGGGCTGATCGTCGACGCGCTCGGCGGGCGGCCGGGTGTCCGGTCGGCGCGGTTCGCGGGCGGGCACGCCTCCGACCGCGAGAACGTGCGCAAGCTGCTCGAGGAGCTGGACGGCTTCGGGCTCGAGATGCGCGCCGCCCGCTTCCAGTGCGCGGCGGTGTTCCTGGACGAGCAGGGTGAGGCCGTGGTCGCCTGCGGCCTGTGCGAGGGCCGCATCGGAGTGAGTCCTCGCGGCAACGGCGGGTTCGGCTACGACCCGGTCTTCCTGCCGGAGGAGACCTCGGGGCGCACGATGGCCGAACTCGACATGAAGGAGAAGAACCTCATAAGTCATCGCGGCAGTGCCCTTCGGGCGCTCCGTGCCGAGCTCCTGGAGAGAGAAGGGATGCAGCAATGACGTTTCCTCTGCAGAACGCCGGAGGGATCCAAGGCGCTCCGTGGTTGGCCCCGCTCATCGCCGTTCTGGCGATATGGTCGATCATCTGGAAGGGCCTTGCGCTGTGGAGGTCCGCGCAGCGAGGCCAGAAGGTGTGGTTCATCGTGATGCTGGTGCTGAACACAGTGGGGATCCTCGAGATCATCTACCTGCTGACCGCGGGCCGCCGCCCTGCCAAGGCCTGAGCAGCCCGGGCGGCGCCAGCACCCAGGAGGGCCGCCCGTCGCTTCCGCTCGTCGCGTGCGAGGTCTATGTTCGGTGTACTTCCATGTGGCGCGGCTTGTGCCGATACCTTGATGGACGGCACGACCGGGCAGCGCCGACCAGGGATCGGGGTGCGACCATGGGCGATGTGACCAAGGCGAGGATCGCTCGTTCGGGCGCTCTTCTCGGGGCGACTCTCGTTGTCGCCGTCGCGATGCTCGCCGTCGCCGCGGCGCCGGCTTCGGCGGCCACGTTCGACCCGTTGAACATCATCTCGTACGAGACCTTCCGCGCATCCTCTTCGATGTCACAGGCCGACATCCAGGCGTTCCTCGACGCGCAGACCGGCCCGATGAAGTCGTTCCGCACGGCCGACCATGCAGGTGTTCGGAAGGCGGCGTCCCAGATCATCTCGGACGCGGCGACCTACTGGAGCGTCAACCCGAAGGTCGTCCTGTCGACGCTGCAGAAGGAGCAGAGCCTCCTCGCGGTGAGCGACTCCTCGAACGCAACGAGGCTCAGCAGGGCTATGGGCTGCGGCATCTACCCGGGCAGCACGAACACATACCCCGGATTCGGGAACCAGGTGTGGAACGGAACGCGCAAGCTGTCGACATACGAGGTCACGTACAGCTGGAAGCCTGGCAAGTCGATCGCGGTCACCGCGGCCGGCAAGAGCAAGACCATCGTTCCGGCGAACGCCTCGACCTTCGCGCTCTACACGTACACGCCCTACTACCCGCAGAAGCTGGTCTGGGACGTCTACGTCCGCTACTTCGGCGATCCTCAGACGCCGCCTCGGATGAGACCGGTCTACCGGTTGCTCAACAAGAAGACGGGCGCGTACTTCTACACGGCGCAGGAGGCCCAGCGCTACCGTCTCGTGACGAGGTCTCCGGCCACCTATTCGTTCCAGGGACCCGCGTTCACCGCGGATGCCAGCGCCACAGCCACCAACAGCAGCTTCTTCCGGCTGTACAGCACCAAGGCGAAGACCTACTACTTCACGGGATCCACCTCGGTCGCGAACCGCATGCTGAGGACGAACAGGGGGCTGTGGAAGCTCGACGCCACCCTCGCCGCTGTCTCCTCGGAGGCGTCCGCCGGTCCGCCGGTCTACCTTCTGGTCAACAAGAGCAGCGCCGCGATGTACTTCACCAGCTCGGCCAGCATGAGGACGAAGCTGAGCCATGGGACCAAGGCGCCGTTCTCCTATCGAGGCATCGCGTTCTATCTGGGCACCTCCAAAGAGGCGTCGCCTCCGGTGGGTCCGGCGACCGGCTCCTGATCGTCCGCGACGTCGCGTTTGCCGCGCCCGTCGCCGCTCCCTATACTGGTCCGCGCCCCGCAAGGGGGCGGCCGGCAACGGCCGGACGGGCCGTGGCGCAGTCTGGTAGCGCACCTGCTTTGGGAGCAGGACGTCGCAGGTTCGAATCCTGTCGGCCCGACCAGCAAGCGGGCGTAGCTCAGTTGGTAGAGCGTCAGCCTTCCAAGCTGAATGTCGCGGGTTCGAGACCCGTCGCCCGCTCCATTGACAACCTTTCGATGCCGCCGGTAGTGTGTGTCCTCGCGCCGGGCGGCGCCGTACACGCGCCCGTAGCTCAGGTGGATAGAGCGGGAGACTTCTAATCTCTAGGTCGGGGGTTCGAATCCCTCCGGGCGTGCCAAGCCACCTCATGGTGGGTGTAGCTCAGTTGGTTAGAGCGTCGGACTGTGGCTCCGAAGGTCGCGGGTTCGAGCCCCGTCACCCACCCCAAGCACCGGCGGGAGACCGCCGTCGCACAGTACGGGACGTGGCGCGTGTCTTCCGCGATGCGGTGCGGGCGACCTTGCGTCGCGTCGGCGATTCGCTAGAATGGGCGAGCATTTGGGCCGTTAGCTCAGCTGGTAGAGCAGGGGACTCTTAATCCCAAGGTCATAGGTTCGATCCCTATACGGCCCACCATATGCCTCGTCCAGAGCCGGCGCCCTCGCCGGCTCTCTTCGTGCCGCTCGGCGGGGCATCTCCGGCTGCTTGCGGTATAGTGTGTGACCGCGCGCGGGCGTGGCGGAACTGGCAGACGCGCCGGGTTTAGGTCCCGGTGAGGCGACTCGTGGAGGTTCGACCCCTCTCGCCCGCACCATGACGTGAAGATCGGCGCCCGCGGGTCCGGATCTCAGGCTGCGGGCGTCCGCTTCTGATTGTTCCCCGTGCCATCTCAGGAGGAGACTTGAAAAGCAGCGTCGAGAAGCTCGAAGACAATCTGGTCCGCCTGACGGTGACTCGGACCGCCGGCGAGGTGGACGACTTCATCTCGAAGATGTACGCCGCCATCGCGCGCGACACCAAGCTGCCGGGCTTCAGGCCCGGCAAAGCCCCTCGCCCCATCATCGACGCCCAGATCGGGCGCGACGAGGTGCTCGGGCAGGCGCGTCAGGCGCTCATCGAGTCCAGCGGCCCGATCGCCATCGAGGACCAGGGCCTCATCGCACTTCGAGTGAAGTCGGACGAGCATGTGCCCCTGGTGGAGCACGAGGACTACACCTTCACGGCCGAGGTCACGGTGCGTCCCGAGATGAAGCTCACTTCGGTCAAGGATCTCAAGGTCACGGTGCCTGTCAACACGCCGACGGACGCCGAGGTCGATTCCGAGATCCAATACCTGCGTGACCGCTATGCGAGCCTGCAGGTCGTCGAGGACCGCGGCGTCAACCCGTTCGATTTCGTCCTGCTCACGTTCTCCGGGACCGTCGACGGGCAGGGCGCCAAGGACCTGAAGGTCGAGAAGTACCTCTACGAGATGGGCCACGGCATCATGCCGCCCGAGTTCGACCAGGGCCTCATCGGCGCACATGCCGGTGACACCGTGCACGTCGAGTTCGCGGTGCCCGAAGACGCCGAGAACTCGGAGTACCACGGGAAGATCGCCGCGTTCGACGTCGAGGTCCACGAGGTGAAGGAGAAGGTGCTCGCGTCTCTCGACGACGACTTCGCGGGTACCGTAGGCGGCTTCGCAACCGTGGCCGAGCTTCGCGACGACATCCGCAAGGCTCTGGTCGAGAGCAAGGCGGTGGCGCGCGAGAAGCTCGTCGAGCGCGAGGCCGCCGCGGCCATCGCAGAGAGACTCGACGGAGAAGTCACCGACGAGGTCATCTTCGACCGCACCCAGCGCATGCTCAACCAGTTCATCGGCGAGCTGGAGAAGCAGGAAAGCAGTATCGAGAAGTTCCTCGAGGAGTCCGGGATCACCACCGAGAAGCTCAACGAGGACATCGTGCGCCAGGCGCATGAGGCCGAGCGCGAGGACATGGCGCTCGAGGCGCTCTACCGCCAGGAGGGTCTCAAGTTCACGCCCGAGGACATGGAGGCGGAGATCGTGAGGGCCGCCGAAGGGCAGGGCCTGCCCGTCGAAGAGGTCCGCGAGCGTCTCTGGGAGGGCGGCGTCCTCCCCATGCTGCGGCAGGAGCTGATGCATCAGAAGGCGCTCGCCTGGGTCGTCGAGCACGCCGAGGTGGTCGGGGAAGAGCCCAAGCCCCTCGTCTCCGAAGCAAAGGGCGAGAAGACGGGTACGTCCAAGCCGAAGGCGGCTGCAAAGAAGGCGCCGGAACCCAAGGCAGAGAAGCCGGCGAAGAAGACGGCGCCGAAGAAGTCCGCGCCGAAGGAGAGTGAATAGATGTTTCCCGAGACCAACGCGCTCGTTCCGATCGTCGTCGAGCAGACCAGCCGGGGCGAACGCAGCTTCGACATCTACTCGCGCCTTCTCAACGAGCGGATCGTGTTCCTGGGGCATGAGATCGACGACCAGATCGCCGACCTCGTCATCGCCCAGATGCTGCACCTGGAGTCCGAGGACCCCGAGAAGGACATCCAGCTCTACATCAACTCGCCCGGTGGCGGTGTGACCTCCGGTCTCGCCATCTACGACACCATGCAGTACATCCGCTGCGACGTGGCCACGAGCTGCGTGGGTCAGTGCGCGAGCATGGCCGCGGTGCTGCTCGCCGCCGGCTCGCCCGGCAAGCGGTTCGCTCTCCCCAACAGCCGGATCCTCATCCACCAGCCCTGGGGAGGCACCCAGGGACAGGTCACCGACATCGAGATCCAAGCCAAAGAGATGCTGCGCATGCGGGCGTCTCTCGACGTGATCCTCGCAACTCACACGGGTCAGGCTGTCGACAAGATCCACTTGGACACCGAGCGCGACAACATCATGACCGCTGAAGAGGCCCAGGCCTACGGGCTCGTGGACGGCGTCATGGTGCATCGCGGGGACAAGTAGGAGGCGGCCGGATGCCCGGCAGCGCAAAGGACGGTCCGGAGCATCTGACCTGTTCGTTCTGCGGCAAGCCGCAGCGCCAGGTCCGCAAGCTCATCGCAGGTCCGGGTGTCTACATCTGCGACGAGTGTGTCGAGTTGTGCAACGAGATCGTTGACGAGGAGCTGGAAGAAGAGAGGCGCGACAAGGCCTTCTCCGGCGAGCTCCCCACGCCCCGCGAGATCTTCCACGTGCTCGACGAGTATGTGGTGGGGCAGGCCGACGCGAAGAAGGTCCTGTCGGTCGCCGTCTACAACCACTACAAGCGCGTTCGTCAGCAGTCCGTCGCGGACGACAGCGACGTCGAGCTGGCCAAGAGCAACATCCTGCTCCTCGGGCCGACGGGTTGCGGCAAGACGCTGCTCGCGCAGACGCTGGCCCGTGTGCTGAAGGTGCCGTTCGCCATCGCGGATGCGACGACGCTCACCGAGGCCGGCTATGTGGGCGAGGACGTCGAGAACATCCTGCTCAAGATCATCACTGCGGCCGAGTTCGATGTGTCGCGGGCCGAGGTCGGCATCGTCTACATCGACGAGATTGACAAGATCGCCCGCAAGGCCGAGAACCTCTCGATCACCCGTGACGTCTCCGGCGAGGGCGTGCAGCAGGCGCTGCTGAAGATCATCGAGGGGACCGAGGCGCACGTTCCGCCGCAGGGAGGACGCAAACACCCGCAGCAGGAGCTCATCAAGATCGACACGACCAACATCCTCTTCATCCTCGGCGGTGCATTCGTCGGGCTGGAGAAGATCGTAGCGGCCAGAGTGGGCAAGAAGGGCGTCGGCTTCGGGGCTGAGCTCGCCGACACCATCCACCACGACACCGGTGTTCTCCTCGGCCAGGTGCTTCCCGAGGATCTGCACAAGTTCGGCATGATCCCCGAGTTCGTCGGTCGGGTCCCGGTGGTCGCGCACGTGGAGGAGCTCACCGAGGAAGACCTGGTGCGCATCCTCACGGAGCCGAAGAACGCGCTGGTCAAGCAGTATCAGAGACTCTTCGACCTCGAGGGCGTGGGGCTGCAGTTCACCGAGGGCGCACTCATCGCGGTCGCGAAGCAGGCGCTGACTCACGGCACCGGCGCCCGCGGACTGCGCTCGATCATGGAGCGGCTGCTGCTCGATCTCATGTACGACCTGCCCGGGAGCGCCGACGTGACCGAGGTCGTCATCACGGAGCAGGCCGTGAGTGAAGGCGCCGAGCCGACCATCGTCCGGGCCGGCAAGGAGAGCGTCGCCGGGGCGTAGCTGCCCGCAGACACGCTCGCAGGGAGGGAACCAGGCCGGGACGCACGTCGTCCCGGCCTGTTCGCATCAACAGGCACGCCGGGGCGGGCTTGGTAGAATCGGGCAACGGCGCGGGCCGCGGCGCCATCGTGCTGCCACCGGTGGCCGCCGAAGTGCCCCGACAGGTGAGGAGTGAGCGTGGCTGACGAGCTTCCAAAGGCGTACGACCCGAAGGCGGTCGAGGGCCCCGTGTTCACGTCGTGGACCCGGGAGCGCCACTTCGAGTGTCCTGTCCCCGTGGGAGAGGCGCCCAAGCCGTTCGTGGTCGTGATCCCGCCGCCCAACGTCACAGGCTCGCTCCACATGGGACACGCGCTCAACAACACCATCCAGGACGTCGTGATCCGTCGCTCCCGCATGACGGGCCAGCCGACAAGGTGGGTCGTCGGCACGGACCACGCGGGGATCGCGACACAGAACAAGGTCGAGCAGAAGCTCGCGAGCGAGGGCCTCACGCGCGACGACGTCGGTCGCGAGAAGTTCATCGAGCTGTGTTGGGCGTGGCGGGCGGACCACGGCTCCACGATCATCACTCAGCTCAAGGCGATGGGGTGCTCCTGCGACTTCGGCGACGAGCGTTTCACGATGGACCCCGAGTACCAGCGGGCCGTGAAGCGCGTCTTCGTGCACTGGTACAACGAGGGCCTGATCTACCGCGGCAAGCGCATCATCAACTGGTGCCCGCGCTGTTCCACCGCTCTGTCGGACATCGAGGTCGAGCACGAGGACGTCGCCTCGCACCTGTGGTACTTCCGCTACCCGCTCAAGGAGCCCGTGGCGGGGCACGATCACGTCGTGGTCGCGACCACGCGACCGGAGACGATGCTGGGCGACACCTGCGTCGCCGTGAACCCGTCGGATGAGCGCTACGAAGGGCTCGTGGGTGCGACCGTCGTGCTGCCGCTGCTGGGCCGCGAGATCCCGGTCGTGGCTGACGAGTACGTCGACCCCGCGTTCGGATCCGGGGCGGTCAAGGTCACGCCCGCGCACGACCCCAACGACTTCGAGATCGGCGAGAGGCACGGCTGCGCGAAGATCAATGTCCTCACCGCCGAAGGGACCATCACCGAGGAGGGCGGCCCCTACGCCGGGCTCGACCGCTACGAGGCTCGCACGCGCATCGTGGCGGACATGGACGCGGCCGGACTGCTGGAGCGCGTCGACGACCACATCCACCCCGTCGGCCACTGCTACCGGTGCCACACGGTGGTGGAGCCGTGGCTGTCCGACCAGTGGTTCGTGGACATGAAGCCGCTCGCGGCCCCCGCGATCGACGCGGTGCGCGACGGTCGCGTGACCTTTCACCCCAAGCGGTGGGAGAACGTCTACTTCCATTGGATGGAGAACATCCGCGACTGGTGTGTGTCCCGACAGCTGTGGTGGGGCCACCAGATCCCGGTCTTCTACTGCGACGCCTGCGGCACCATGCACGTCACCGAGGAGGAGTTGGAGCTGTGCCCCGACTGCGGGGGCCGAGTGCGCCAGGACCCGGACGTGCTGGACACCTGGTTCTCGTCCGCGCTGTGGCCGTTCGCGACTCTCGGGTGGCCCGAGAAGACACCTGAGCTCGCCTTCTTCTATCCGACGACCGTGCTGTCCACTGCGCGCGACATCCTGTTCCTGTGGGTCGCACGCATGATCATGAACGGCATACACTTCGCGGGCGGCGTGCCCTTCCGCGATGTGATCATCCACCCCACGGTCTTCAACGCCGAGGGCAGAAGGATGAGCAAGTCGCTCGGCACCGGGGTCGATCCGCTCGACCTGATGGACACCTACGGGGCCGACGGCATGAGATTCGGCCTGATGCTGCAGGTCACCGGCGCCCAGGACATCAAGTTCAGCGAGGACAAGCTGCTGTCCAGCCGCAACTTCGCGAACAAGATCTGGAACGCGAGCAGATTCGTGCTGATGAACCTCGACGGCTACGTCCCGGGGCCGCCGACCGCCGACACGGTGGGTGACGCCTGGATCCTGTCGCGCCTTGCCGGACTGGCTGCGCAGGTGGACGAGGGCATCCTCACCTACGAGTTCGGCGAGACCGCCCGGGCGCTCTACGACTTCTTCTGGAGTGAGTTCTGCGACTGGTACATCGAACTGGCGAAGGATCGCCTGACGGCAGAAGGCGCCGGGCGACTCGCCGTGCAGCGCAACCTCGTCTTCGTGCTCGACAAGGCTCTGCGCCTGCTCCATCCGATGATGCCGTTCGTGACCGAGGAGATATGGCGGCGCCTTCCGCTTCCGGCGGAAGAGTCGGCGCCGTCGCTCATGGTCGCCGCCTGGCCGGACCCGCAGTCGCTCGCGGGATGGCGGGACGCTCGCGGTCTTCACGGCGAGGAGACCATCGCCGCGGTGCAGGCGATTGTCACCGCCGTCCGGGCGGTGAGGTCGCGCTACGGCGTCTCGCCGCGCGCGACGGTCGGGCTGTTCGTGCGGGCGGAGGGCAGGCTCGCCCGGCTGATCGAGGCGGAGCGGGACCTCATCGGCTCGCTCGCGGGGGTCAAGGAGCTCCGGCTGGCGCCCGACATGGCCAAGCCCGCCCACTCCGCGGTGGCAGCCGCGCTCGGCGCCGAGCTGTACATACCGCTGGAGGGCCTCGTCGACTTCGCTCACGAACGCGAGCGGGTCGCCCGCGAGTCCGGCGCCGCGCAGTTCGAGCTCGAGCGGCTCACCCGGAAGCTGGGCAACGAAGGCTTCCTGGCGAAGGCCTCACCGGAGATCATCGCCAAGGACCGCGCGAGGGCGGATGCTCTCGCCGAGCACGTTGCGGTGCTCGAGGGCCAGCTCGTCGAGCTTGCCGACTAGGAGCGGCCCGCGTGGACTACGCCGAGGCGATCGCGGCCCTGGAGAGCGCGGTCGGTTTCGGCGTGCACCCGTCGCTCGACGGCATCCGCACTCTGACGGGCGCTCTCGGCGACCCGCAGACCGCGTTCGCGGTCGTGCAGGTGACGGGCACCAACGGCAAGTCGTCGGTGACCCGGCTGACCGAGGCGCTGCTCGCAGCCGAGGGCATGGCAGTCGGCGCTTACACGTCGCCGCACCTCGAGTCGTACACCGAGCGGATCGAGATCGGCGGCGCCCCGATCGCTGAGGTCGAGTTCTCGCGGGCGTTGGCCGCGGCGCTGGGCGCCGCGGAGCGCAGCGGCGGGCGCGAGGCCTTCACGGAGTTCGAACTCCTGACTGCGGCCGCTCTGTGGGAGATGCGGGAGCGCGAGGTCGATGTCGCGTGCCTTGAAGTGGGGATGGGGGGCAGATGGGACTCGACGAGCGTCGTCGCGCCCGCCGTGTCCGTCGTCACAGGGGTCTCCCTCGATCACACCGATCGGCTCGGGACCACAGTCGCGGAGATCGCTGCCGACAAGGCGCACGTCATCAAGCCCGGATCGTCGGTCGTGCTGGGGTCGCGGACGCTCGAGGTCGCGGACGTGTTCCTCGCCCGCGCCGCCCTGTTCGGCCTGCACCCCCGCTTCGTCGCTGAGGGCGGCGGGAGCTCGCCGGTCGACGAGGGGCTGACGGTCAGGTTCCAGGTGCGAGCCCGTCCATCCTCGCCGGGTGGCTGTCTCCAGATGGACGTGCGGGGAGTGCACGGCGCCTACCCGGGACTCGTGGTGACGGCTCCCTCGTACCAGGCCGCCAACGTGGCGTGCGCGGTGGCGGCAGTGGAGTGCGCGCTCGGGCGGGCTCTGGACCTGGGCGTCGCTCGCGACGCCCTCGCAGTCATGCGGTTTCCCGGAAGGTTCGAGCTCCTGAGGTCCGTTCCTCCGCTCGTCATCGACGGCGCCCACAACCCGGAGGCGGCGACGGTGCTCGCCGGGGCGATCGCCGAAGCGTGGCCGGAGCCGGACGCAAGACCGGTCTGCGTGCTGGGAGTGCTCGCCGACAAGGACGCAGCCGGCATCGCGAGCGCTCTGGCTGCGACGGTCGGCGGCTTCGTCGTGACCAGCCCGTCGACTCCCCGCGCGAGAACGGCCGCCGACCTCGCCGCGATCGTGCGTGACGCGGGCGGTGCGGTCCTGGAGACCGTGGCGGGCGTGGCGGAGGCGGTTCGCACGGCGTGCCGCGTGGCGGGACGCCGTGGCGTCGTGGTCACGGGGAGTCTGTACACCGCGGGCGAGGCTCGGCACGCGGTTCGCACACCGCAGGGCGCAAAGGACGCACAGGGAGCCGGGGACGATGGACGATTCTGCTAGAATCCGTGACGTTGTCGGCACCGCGTGGGCAAGCCACGCGAGCAGGTGAAGGGGAGCCATGTCAGGACTGTCAGACCTTCTCACGCCGATCACGAACAGCGCCTACTTCCAGCTGGGCAGCAAGCTGCTGATCGTGTTCTATCTCGTCTTCTCCGTCGCCCTCGTATTCTGGACGTGGCGAGACGCTGAGCGCCGCGGCGCGATGCCGTGGTTCTGGGCGCTGGTGGCCCTGCTCTTCAACGTCCCCGGCTGGGCGATCTATATGGTCATCAGGCCGCCGGAGTACGTGGAGGACGCGCAGGAGCGCGAGCTCGAGATCCGTGCCCGCGAGGCGGAACTGCAGCGCAAGGGGAGCGTCTGCCCCAACTGCTTCAAGCCTATCGAGGCGGACTATCTCATCTGCCCCAACTGCCTGAAGAAGCTGCGCAGGCCCTGCTCGAACTGCGCGAGGCCGATCAAGACCTCCTGGGCCGTCTGCCCCTACTGCAAGACCAAGCAGGCGGCCGTCGAGGCCCTCACCGAGGAGGCCGACCTCCCGGTGCGGCGCGCGCCGCATTCGACGTCCGCGCCCGCAGCAGAGCCGCAGTCCTGACGTTCGCGCACCTCAAGAAGGAGCGGCTGTGCCCCAGATCACCGTCACCCTGCCCGACGGCGGCGCCAAGTCGCTGCCTGAGGGAGCTCGCGTGCGCGACCTCGCGGCCGCGATCGGACCGCGCCTTGCCGCCTCGTCCATCGCCGCGCGCGTCGATGACGCGCTCGTCGATCTCGACGAGATCCTTCACGACGGCGCTCGGGTCGAGATAGTCACCGAGTCGGCCGCCGAGGGACTCAGCATCCTGCGCCATTCCGCCGCCCACGTGATGGCGGAGGCCGTGAAGGACCTCTTCCCGACGGCCACCTTCGGCATCGGGCCCGCGATCGAGGACGGCTTCTACTACGACTTCGGCGTCGACCGGCCGTTCAACCCTGAGGACCTCGAGGCGATCGAGGCGAGGATGCGGGAGATCGTCGCCTCGGCCGTGCCGTTCAAGCGCGAGGAAGTCGACAGGCTCACCGCCCACGACCGGTTCGAGGGCCAGCCGTTCAAGCGCGAACTCATCGCGGACCTCCACGAGAGCGAGACGATCTCGCTCTACACGCAGGGTAACTTCACCGATCTGTGCCGGGGTCCTCACGTGCCCGACACGAGCCGGATCCGCGCCTTCAAGCTCACGAAGATCGCGGGCGCCTACTGGCGCGGGGATTCGACGCGCCCGATGCTGCAGCGTATCTACGGGACGGCGTGGTACTCCGACAAGGACCTCGCGGCCTACCTCACGCGCATCGAAGAGGCAGAGAAGCGGGACCACCGCAAGCTCGGCAAGGAGCTCGATCTCTTCAGCTTCCACGAGATCGCGGGAGCCGGTCTGCCGATCTACCATCCCAAGGGCGCGCGCATCCTGCGGCTCCTGCAGGATTGGTTGCGCCCCGAGCTCTATCGGCGCGGCTACGTCGAGGCGATCACGCCGCACATCTACAAGACGGACGTCTGGAAGATATCAGGGCACTACGACTTCTACGGCGAGAACATGTACTTCTTCCAGATCGATGAAGGCGACGGCCGAGTCAACGAGTACGCCGTCAAGCCGATGAACTGCCCTGGCCACGTGATGATCTTCGACAACGATGTCCGATCCTATCGTGATCTGCCGATGCGGATATTCGAGTTCGGCACGGTCTACCGTCACGAGATGTCCGGGGTGGTCCACGGACTCATGCGCGCGCGCGGCTTCACACAGGACGACGCGCACATCTTTTGCGCTCCCGAGCAGGTCCACGACGAGATCGTCGCGATGCTCGACCTCGTCGACTACGTGATGCACACCGTGTTCGGCTTCGAGTACAGCGCCGAGATCTCCACGAGGCCGATCGGCCATTCCATCGGCGCGGACGACATGTGGGAGCTGGCGACGAAGTCGCTCATGGACGCGTGTGCCGCCCGAGGGCTCGCCTACGAGATCAACGAGGGCGACGGAGCGTTCTATGGTCCGAAGATCGACATCAAGCTCCGTGACGCCATCGGCCGCACGTGGCAGTGCTCGACCATCCAGGTGGACTTCAACTTCCCGGAGCGGTTCGGGCTCACCTATCGGACGGCCGAGAACACCGAGGCCCAGCCGTTCATGCTGCATCGCACCATACTCGGCTCGATGGAGCGTTTCCTCGGCATCCTGATCGAGCACTACGCCGGCGCCTTCCCGTCCTGGCTGGCTCCCGTGCAGGTCGTTGTGATCCCGATCGCCGACCGTCACCTCGACTACTCGAACGACGTGCGCGCCAAGCTCGAGGAGCGAGGGGTGCGCGTCGAGGTCTACAGCGACAACGAGCCGATGCGCATCAAGATCGCGAAGGCGCAGCAGCAGAAGGTGCCGTACATGCTGGTCGTCGGGGACCGCGAGGCCGAAGGTGGTACGGTCGGCGTCCGTGACCGCTCCGAGGGCGACCTGGGCTCGCGCACCCTCGACGAGGTCGTCGAACTCGTGGGCAAGGACGATCCGCGCCGCTGATCGCACCCCGGGCCCGACGCGCAGACAGCGAGGCAGCTCCTCATGAGGTGGCAGCGCGCGTTCACGTGGTGGGGAGGCTACCCGGCTGCGGTCGCAGTGGTGGCCGTGGCCACCGTTCTGCTGCTGGTCGCTCGACCGTTCCTGCAGCCCGCGCACGTGATGCTCCTCTACGTCCCCGCGATCATCGGTGTGGCGCGGCTCTCCGGCGTGCGCGCATCGCTCATCGCAGCCGCGGCTGCCTTTCTCGCGCTCGACCTTCTGTTCGTGCGGCCCTACTACACGCTGAGCGTTGCCCTGCCGGCGGATCTGCTCACCCTCGCGGTCTTCCTGCTTGTGGCGGCGGTGGCAGCGATGCAGGCGGGGCGCATGGGGGAGCGCGAGAGAAGCTCGCTCCGACGCCAGGCGGAGCTGGAATCGCTCAACGGGCTGTCGTCGCGCCTGGTGGCGAGTGAGAGCGCGGTACGCATCGCTGAGACTGTAGTGGCGGAGATCGTGCGTCTCCTGGGGATCCAAAGAGCCGCGCTCTACGGGATCGATGGCATGCAGGCCAAGGAACTCGCGCACGCGGGGACCGGCGGCGAGGGCGAGAGCGAGCCGGTCTTCGCGGATTGGGTGGCGTCGCACGCGAAAGCGATCGCTCCTCTTGCGTACGCGAAGGGCCGCGAGGAGCACTTCCCCGCGAGCGTGGACGTGACCGAACCTCTGTCGGGAGCGAGTGCGGACGGCCTCTACCTGCCGCTGCAGACGGGCGACGGCCTGGAGGGCGTCCTGTACGTTCGCCCGGGCGCGACGACTCTCGGCGTGGATGAGGTCGACGCGCTGCTGGCGGTGTCCGACCTCGGTGCGGCGTTCCTGGAGAGGCGGCGGCTCAGTGAGGAGGCTTCACGGGCCGACGCGACTCGTGAGTCCGATCGCCTGAAGTCGACGCTCATCTCGTCGGTGAGCCACGAGTTGAAGACGCCTCTGGCAGCCGCGACCGCGCGAGTGACGGGACTCGTCGAAGTGGGTGACACCCGCTTGGACGACCATGTCAGAGAGGAACTCGTCGCGGTGACCGAGGACCTGTCCCGGTTGGACGTGTCGATCCGTGACCTCCTGGACGTCTCGAGGCTTGAATCTGACGCGTGGCGTCCGAAGTCGGAGGACTGGCCGGTCGGCGAGGTCATGGGCGGTGTGAGTGCCCGGCTCACGGCAGAGGGCCGGCGGCGGGTCCGTTTCGCGATCCCCGATGGCCTGCCGCAGGTCCACGCCGATTTCGCACAACTGGGCCGCGCCGTCTCGAACCTGGTCGACAACGCCCTAGGCTACTCGCCCGATCCTTCGCCCGTGACTGTGGGCGCCGAGGCCCGCGGGCCCGAGGTCCGCGTGTGGGTCGAGGACCGGGGGCCGGGTGTTCCGGATGAGGAGAAGCAGGCGGTGTTCGGGAAGTTCGTGCGGGGCAGTGCGTCGTCCGCCTCGCCCGGCGGGACGGGACTCGGCCTCGCGATCACACGCGAGATCGCCCGCAGCCTCGGGGGACGCGTCTGGGTCGAGGACGCGCAGCCTCACGGGGCGAGATTCGTGCTCTCTTTGCCGAGCGGGGGGCGGTCGTGAACGAGTCGTCGGGAGCACCGGAGCGCGCGCCTGTCGTGCTCGTCGTGGACGACGAGGCGCAGATCCGCCGGGCGCTGCGCTCGGTCCTCACCGCCGGCCATTTCGAGGTCGTTCTCGCCGAGAGCGGCGCACAGGGGCTGGAGCGCGCCGTCGACCGGACGCCGGACCTCGTCATCCTCGATCTCAGCATGCCTGACATGAGCGGCCTGGACGTAGCGCGCGAGCTCCTCAGCTGGTACACAGGGCCGATCCTGGTGCTCTCGGTCCGCGACGCGGACACAGACAAGATCGCGGCGCTGGACCTCGGCGCCGATGACTATCTGACGAAGCCGTTCTCCGCCGGCGAACTCCTGGCGCGAGTCCGCGCGCTGATGCGACGAAGCTCTGGCGTGAAGGTCGCGGCGCGCGAGGTGGTCGCGGGCGACCTGGTCGTCGATCTCGCACGCAGGAGAGTCACAGTCGCCGGCGAGTCGGTCCGCCTCACGCGGATCGAGTTCGACATCCTCGCGACGCTCGCCCACGACCTGGACCGCGTGGTCACCTCGCGGATGCTGCTGGAGCGGGTGTGGGGGCCCGAGTACGTCGCGGACACGCAGGCGCTTCGCGTGCACGTCTCGCACCTGCGACGGAAGATCGAGCCGCCGGGCGGCGTGCCCTACCACATCCTCACCGAACCCGGCGTCGGCTTCCGTCTCGTCGCGCACTGACGCGGGCGCCGCCCGGCGCCTTCACCGTTTCTTCACACTCTGGTGGGTATGCTTCACGTCGTCTGAACAGGCGCGGCGGATACGATTGCCCGCGACTGTCTTGGGGCCTGCCGCCTATGGGCGCTGCAGGGCATCGACTCGGCGGGAGTGAGACGACAGTGGGCGACATCATCTACTACGGCATCGCGTTCGTGTTCCTCGGGTTATGCCTGCTCTACGTCCGTGCGGCCGACAAGCTGTAAGGGGGCGTGACGGATGGCTGAGTACATCATCGTCGGGGTGATCGCTCTCGGGCTCCTCTTCTACCTCGGCTACGCCCTGCTGTTCCCCGAGAAGTTCTAGGAGGTGCGGGGCTGATGGCGTTCGACATCGCGCGGCTGGTCGGCTACGGGATCGTTCTGCTGATCATCGCGTATCCGCTCGGCCACTACATGGCCAGGGTATTCGGCGGCGAGAGCACGTGGCTCACCCCGGTCCTGAGACCCGTAGAACGCGTGATCTACCGGCTCGCGGGCATCGACGCCGATCAGGAGATGCCGTGGACCGTGTACGCGATCTCACTTCTTCTGTTCAACTTCGCCTGCTTCACGCTCCTGTACCTGATGCTGCGTCTGCAGGGCGTCCTGCCGCTCAACCCCACGCACGCTGTGGGAATGTCGCCGGACCTCGCCTTCAATACCGCGGTGAGCTTCGTGTCGAACACGAACTGGCAGGCGTACGCTGGTGAGACAGCGGCGAGCCATCTGCTGCAGATGGCCGGCTTCACGTGGCAGAACTTCATCTCGGCCTCGACCGGCGTCGCGATCGCCATCGCGTTCATACGCGGTCTCACTCGCAGGGAAGTGCGCGCGATCGGCAACTTCTGGGTCGATCTCACCCGCACCTGGCTCTACATAATGGCGCCGATCTGCATCGTCCTGGCTCTCTTCTATGTGTCGCAGGGCACGGTCCAGACTCTCGCGGCGCAAGTGAACGTCAAGACCGTCGAGGGCGCCGCGCAGGTGCTGCGGGTGGGGCCGGTGGCCTCCCAAGAGGCGATAAAGGAACTCGGCACCAACGGCGGCGGCTTCTTCAACGCGAACTCGGCGCATCCCTTCGAGAACCCGACGCCGCTGACGGACTTCCTGCAGGTGCTCGCGGTCCTGGCCATACCCGCGGGGCTCACGTTCACCTTCGGGAAGATGTCCGGCAACATTAAGCAGGGTGTCGTCGTCTTCGCGGCGATGGCCCTGCTCTTCGCGACGAGCGTCGGCATCATGTACGGGTTCGAGCGGGCGGGTAACCCGAACCTCACTCGTGCGGGAGCCGACCAGGTCGCCTCCGCGACGCAGACCGGCGGGAACACCGAGGGCAAGGAGGTCCGCTTCGGGATCGAGGAGTCCGCGCTGTACGGGAGCGTCACCACGGTCGCCTCGAACGGGGCCGTCGACGGCTCCATCTCGAGCATGACCCCGCTCGCAGGCGGGATGGCGATGCTCAACATCTCGCTCGGCGAGGTGGTGTTCGGAGGCGTGGGCGCCGGCCTCTATGGCATGCTCGTCTTCGCGATCCTCGCCGTGTTCATCGCAGGGCTCATGGTCGGTCGGACCCCGGAGTACCTGGGCAAGAAGATCGGCCCCAAGGAGATGAAGCTCGCCATGTTCGCGGTGCTGGCGCTGGAAGCCGGCATCCTCGTTCTGTCGGCCGTCGCGGTCGTGACGCCTGCCGGGCTGGCCGGGCGCCTCTCGGCAGGTCCTCACGGCCTGAGCGAGATCCTCTACGCCTTCGCCTCCGGTGTGGGCAACAACGGGTCGGCATTCGCCGGCCTGAACGCGGGGACGCTGTTCTACACGACGACCGTGGGCATCGCGATGCTGATAGGCCGGTACCTGTTCATCGTTCCGGTCCTGGCGATCGCTGGCTCGATGGGCGCGAAGAAGCAGGTGCCGCCCTCCGCGGGCACCTTCCCGACCGACACGCCGCTGTTCGTGGGGCTGCTGGTCGGCGTGGTGCTCATCGTCGGGGCTCTCACGTTCTTCCCGGTCTTTGCGCTCGGGCCCATCCTCGAGCACCTGCTGATGCATTCAGGCGTTCTCTTCTAGGGGAGGTGTAGACAGATGTCCGACGCGACCCAGATGGATATGCACGTAGACACGCCCGCCGGCGGGTCCGCACCTCACAAGCGTGAGGCGGTGTCCAACTCCGGGGCTCTGATCCAGGCGGCGATCCGCGAGTCCTTCGTGAAGCTCAGTCCGTTCCTCCTGTGGCACAACCCGGTCATGTTCGTCGTCGAGATCGGGGCGGCGATCGTGACGTTCTACGTGTTCGCCGACAGCATCGGCGCCGGGACGGCGACCGCCGGTGGCACCGGCTCCAGCGCGGTCCCCTTCCTCATCGCGATCGCCTTCTGGCTGTGGTTCACGGTGCTGTTCGCCAACTTTGCCGAGGCCATGGCGGAGGGCAGGGGCAAGGCGCAGGCGGACACGCTGCGCACGATGAAGACCGAGACGCTCGCCAACCTGATGAAGGGCGAGGATGTCGAGCAGATCCCGGCGAACCAGCTGCGCAAGGGCGACAAGGTCGTCATCTCAGCGGGGGAGACCATCCCCGGCGACGGTGACGTGATCCAGGGGATCGCCTCCGTGGACGAGTCGGCGATCACCGGCGAGTCCGCGCCGGTCATCCGCGAGAGCGGCGGCGACAGGAGTGCCGTCACCGGAGGGACGAAGGTGCTCTCCGACCGCATCATCGTCCAGATCACGTCCGAGCCCGGTCAGACCTTCCTCGATCGGATGATCGCGCTGGTGGAGGGAGCCAGCCGTCAGAAGACTCCGAACGAGATCGCGTTGGACATCCTGCTCGTGGCGCTCACGATCATCTTCCTGCTGGTGACGATGACACTCGAGGCGTTCGCCATCTACTCGGGGCAGTCGGTGTCGGTCTCCGTCCTGATCGCATTGCTCGTCTGTCTCATCCCGACGACGATCGGTGGACTGCTCTCAGCGATCGGGATCGCGGGCATGGACCGTCTGGTCCAGCACAACGTGCTGGCGATGTCCGGCCGCGCGGTCGAAGCAGCCGGCGACGTGAACACGCTGCTCCTCGACAAGACCGGGACGATCACGCTGGGCAATCGCCAGGCCTCCGAGTTCCTGCCGGTCTCGGGAGTGGAGGTCAAGGAGCTCGCGGACGCGGCGCAACTCGCCTCCATCGCCGACGAGACGCCGGAGGGGCGCAGCATCGTGGTGCTGGCCAAGCAGTTCGGCATCCGAGAGCGTCATCTGCATGAGGAGGAGACGACCTTCATCCCGTTCACCGCGCAGACGCGGATGAGCGGCGTCGACTGGCAGAGTCATCAGATCCGCAAGGGCGCGGTCGACTCGGTCATCGCCTGGGTGGAGAGTCTTGGCGGCAGTGTCTCGCAGGAGCTCAACGACCTCGCCCGCGGCGTCGCGGAGCAGGGCGGCACGCCTCTCGTGGTCTCCACGGATGACCGTGCCCTCGGCGTCGTCCACCTCAAGGACATCGTGAAGGGCGGGATCCGCGAGAGATTCGACCAGCTTCGCGCCATGGGCATCAAGACCGTCATGATCACCGGCGACAACCCGGTCACCGCCTCCGTCATCGCCAAGGAGGCGGGAGTCGACGACTTCCTCGCGCAGGCCACGCCCGAGGCCAAGATGGAGCTGATCCGCAAGGAGCAGGCGCAGGGCAAGCTCGTCGCCATGACCGGCGACGGCACGAACGACGCGCCCGCGCTCGCTCAGGCGGACGTCGGCGTGGCCATGAACACGGGAACGACGGCTGCCACAGAAGCCGGCAACCTGGTCGACCTCGACTCCAATCCGACCAAGCTCATCGAGAACGTGGAGATCGGCAAGCAGCTCCTGATGACGCGCGGGGCGCTCACCACCTTCTCGATCGCGAACGACGTGGCGAAGTACTTCGCGATCATCCCCGCGATATTCATGGTCACGTATCCCGCACTCGGCACGCTCAATGTCATGGGACTGCACTCGCCGCACAGCGCGATCCTGTCGGCGGTCATCTTCAACGCCCTCGTGATCGTGGCGCTCATCCCGCTGTCGCTGAAGGGCGTGAAGTACCGCCCGCTCGGGGCGGCCGTGGTGCTCAGGCGCAATCTGCTCGTCTACGGGCTCGGCGGCATCGTCGCGCCGTTCATCGGGATCAAGCTCATCGACCTTCTGCTCGTCGCACTGCACCTTGCGGGTTAGGGAGGACCTCATCATGAACAAGTACGTGCTCGCCTCCATCCGCATGGCCCTGGTGACGCTCGTGTTGCTCGGCCTCGTCTACCCCCTGGCCGTCACCGGACTCGCCCAGCTCCTCATGCCGGCGCAGGCGGACGGCAGCCTCATCACGCGCGGCGGGGTCACCGTCGGGTCCAGCCTCATCGGTCAGCTCTTCACCGGCGCCAAGTACTTCCACGGCCGGCCGTCCGCGGCCGGCGGTGACGGCTACGACGGCACGGCCTCGGGCGCGTCGAACCTGGCGCCGACGTCGAAGGCGCTCGTCGACCGGGTGAAGGCGGCCGTTGCGAGCGAGACCGCCGAGAACCCGGGGCTGGTGCCCGGCAGCGTGCCGGTGGACATGGTCACCGCCTCCGGCAGCGGGCTTGACCCTGACATCACGCTCGCGAACGCGTACGCTCAGGTCGCGCGCGTGGCGGCCGCTCGAGGACTGACCGATGCCGCCGTGCGGACGCAGGTCGATACGGTCGCGCAGGGGCGGGACCTCGGCGTCCTCGGCGAGCCGCGCGTCAACGTACTGCGGCTGAATCTCGCACTTGACGATTTGAAGTAGGTCGCGAAGGAGAGCGGATGTCCCCGGAGGAGCTCGAGGCCGCGAGTTCGCACGTGACGAGCTCGCGCGGTTGCCACAAGATCTTCCTGGGCTATGCACCAGGTGTCGGCAAGACCTACACGATGCTGGCGGAAGCGCAGCGGCGTCACGCCCGCGGCGAGGACGTCGTCATCGGCTTCGTGGAGCCGCACAAGCGCCCGGAGACCATCGTGCTCACCGAGGGGCTGGAGCAGGTCCCCACCAAGCCGATCGAGTATCGCGGATCTCGGCTGCAGGAGATGGACACCGCCGCGATAATCGCCCGCCGGCCGGAATGGGTGCTGATCGACGAGCTCGCTCACACCAACGCCCCGGGCGCGCTGCACGAGAAGCGCTGGCAGTCGGTCGAGGAGATCCTCGATGCGGGGATCAACGTCATCTCGACGGTGAACATCCAGCACTTCGAGTCGATGAACGACATCGTCGCCCAGATCACCGGCGTGCGAGTGCGAGAGACGGTCCCGGACCGGATCCTGGATGACGCGGACGAGGTCGTCCTTGTGGACATCACCCCGCAGGCGCTCGTGAACCGCCTGAATCGCGGCGTGATCTACGACCCGTCGAAGGTACCGCAGGCCCTGGGCAACTTCTTCCGGAAGGGCAACCTCGTCGCGCTGCGGGAGTTGGCCCTGCGGCGCACGGCGGAGGAGGTCGACGAGGATCTCGAGGAGTTCCTGGAGCGCCACGACGTCGACAAGACTTGGGGCGCGGCGGACCATGTCGTGGTCGCCTTCACTCCGCGTCCTCTGGCCTCCAAGCTCATCCGCCGAGGCTACCGACTGGCGAACCGACTCCACGGGAACATGTCCGCGGTCTATGTGCGCGCACCGGGGGTCGTCCTGTCCGGCAGGGAGAAGCAGACGCTGGCGGACCTTGAAGGTCTGATCCGCGAGCTAGGCGGCGAGCTGGTCGAACTCAGCGGAGAGGACCCGGCCGGCGCACTGATCGAGTACGCGAAGAAGGAGCAGGCCACCTTCATCGTGATGGGTCAGTCGGCTCGCAGCCGGCTCGACGAGATAGTCCGCGGATCGGTCGTGACCCGCATCATGCGCGAGACGCGCAACATCGACGTGCTCGTGGTCGCCGACTCGGACAAGGCCGAGCGCTCCGCCGCGGGCGCCGAGGGCGGCTAGCTGTACTGCCCAGACACGTTGTTGACACCGGGCACCCGTGAGATCGGTGGTAGACCGCCGATGCCGCCGTGCGGACGGCGGTGATTGTAGTTGAACACCCAGCGAGGGAGCGCC
>CAIKZH010000189.1 GCA_903831865.1 uncultured Coriobacteriia bacterium | reverse complement strand
TGCACAGCAGTCTGCGGCCGAGAACGGTCAGCGGGGCGTTAGGATGTGACACGAGGGCCCTCCTTCTTCGATTGTTGGCTCAGCACCTACAACCGAACGGGAAGGCCCTCGTTCATGTCAACAACCTATGTGGGCAGTACAGCTAGCCGACACGATCCACGACGCAGACGAGAGCCCGATGCGCTTCATGCGTCACTTCATCTTGGCCGGTTACGCCAAGCAGAAGGTCCAGGCCGAAGAAGTGTACGGATGGATCACCAACGAGAAGAACACAGATCGGCCGAACTATTGGGACGATCCCGTGGGCTTCGCCCGAGAACTGCTCTCGGCGGCTCAAGCCTACAAGAACTTCGCGGCAGGCAAACTCGAGAGCGGGGTTACCTGCCGGCATGTCAGGAATATATGGCACTGTGCGCACGCAGCGCGACAGCACCAGATACTCCTGCTCGCGGCAAGAGGGGCTCCTGAAGACGGAGTAGTGAGGCTCGCGGAAGAGATCGAGAAGCTCTACTTTGTGTTCCTCATCACTCACCAGTCGCCAAACAAGTTCGAGACCGATTTCGTTGCTTGGGCCTCGATTCTCCGCAACATCACTACGACGGAGGGGATCGAGGACTTCCTTGAGGCGCACCTCATGCCGCGTCGCCACGCGCTGGCCGAGGCCTTTGATCACGCCGTTCGCAGCCTGAGCGAGTACAACTTGCCGAGGTACCGCCTGAAGTACGTACTCGGACGGCTTGCTCAGCACCTGAACGAAATCGCATACGGCGACGATTCCGAGGATCCGCTGCAGCCCTACGTGGCCGCGAGGGTAGAGATCGAGCACATCCTCGCAGTTGGCGCTTCCCAGCAGGCCGAGGCCGAGTTCGGCGGCGAGGAAGAAGCCCGCGTGAGGCGTCATCGCCTGGCAAACCTGACGTTGCTGGAGAAGCCGCTCAACATAGTTGCGAGCAATAAGGACTTCTCCGACAAAGTCTCCGAGTACGCGAAGTCCAAGTTCCTCCTGACGAGCGGGATGAACGCGGCATCGAGAGTAGGAAGCGACACATCGGTTAATCGAGCGCTGAACTGGGTGAGCGCCTACACCGATTGGACAACGGCCGATTTCAACGATCGAGAGAACTGCCTCGTTGCCCTGTCACGCGAGGTGTGGGGTCTACCTCAAGCTCAGACACGGGATCGGTAGGCGCGCCGTGCCGCTAACCGAGGAGATCATTGTCGATTCCACGCGCCGCCTTGTCCGGGAGACCGACCGCTACCTAAAGCTTGTTCGCGCAGTGGAGGGCGAATGCTCTCGTCTCGTCCGTGACAATGGCATCCATGCTTCCGTTCAGTCCAGGGTGAAGAAGCCGGACTCATTCGCGGGGAAGTTGCGAAGGTACCTCTCCGCTGGCTCTAGTGCGAAGATCGATACCATCCAGAGCGACGAAGACGTGTTCAAGCGAGTCGGCGACATCGCTGCCGTGCGGGTCGCAACATATGTGGAAGGTGACCGGGAGCGAGTCGCACGACTAATCGAGGCCCGATTTACAGATGTCGTTGTGGAGCGACTCGCGAAGCCGACAGGCTACCGGGCGACCCATTGCCAAGTCCATCTACCTGCCACGCTGCTCGCTGCAGAAGAGAACGCGAACATCGCCGATCTTTCATGCGAGATCCAAGTGTGTAGCATGCTAGCCCACGTCTGGAACGAGATCGAACACGACGTGCGCTACAAGCTCGACGGCGTCCGCGACGTGGATGAGTATGAACGCTCGAGACTGCAAGCGTTGCTCGACGTCATGAAGGATGGCGACGGCTCCATCGAGGATATGCTGCGGTGGCGAAGCCTACGGGTGGCGCAAGGACTCGTCGAGCCCGTCGCCAGACGATTTCCGAAGTCGTCGGACTTCCGCTTCAATGCCGACTACGTCCTGCGCGAAGCGGTGAGACTCGGCTACACGAACCTCACCAGAATCGATGAGCTGCTTCTTCTCGGCGACTTCGAAGAGGAGGGCCGGTTACTCATCGACCTCATCAACGCTTCCCTCAAGGCGAGCGGTGAGGAGTCTTCGGCGATGAACGCGGCCACCTCGGATATACTCCTGGCACTCCTACTTAGGCGGCACTATTCGGACATCTGCGGCCTCTACTTCAGAGAGATCGAGTCCGGTGACGCCAAGCGCATTCCCTTCTTGGCCAACTTCGTGGAAGAGCACGACATTCTTCGGTAGACAGGACACCGGACGCAGACGGGGAATGGCTTGCCCCGGATGCGCTTCGCGTTGCAAGACCCTCAACGGCGACTTCGCGAGAGCAATCCACACAGCCGCGTCCCGGGCTTCCGTCCCGCTGTCCTTGTCAGCCTCCCATGGTATTCGAACTGCGCCTTTCGCCCCGCAGGGATGGTCCGATCGGCCTGTCCGGCCCTGATCCCCCCAGCCACCTTCCCTTAGTGCCTCGCGCCCCCGCCTGTGCCGCCCTCGCCGCCGCGCTCCACCCCTCTCTCACGCTGTCATTCCAGCGTGTGAGGGTACACACTCGTTAGGCCGAGGCAGCTCCTCACCCCGACGCTTGCAGCCCATCGCCGACATGGCGGCCGCAGTAAGTTCGTGGTGTGCGAGGTGGTGACGTGGCGGAAGAGCGGACCAGCCAGCCCTACGACCAGGGCTCCCCATACAAGACAGTTCTTGATGGCTACTGGGAGTTCGCACTGACAAGCGGCCGGCTGCTTGACGTCAACGACACCTACTGCGCCATGTCCGGCTACCAGCGCTCCGAGCTGCTGCAGATGTCGGTCGCGGACCTTGATCGCGCCTTGCCAAGTCGTGAGGTCGTCGCCGCCTATCGCCAACTCGCCGAACACGGACCTTCCCGCTTTCGGACCCGTCACGCGCGTAAGTCCGGCGGCAGCGTCCCGGTGGGCGTGACGTTGGCCCTGCGCGTGGGCGATACGAGCGCAGTCGGGCTCGCCTTCATCCACAACGCAAGCGACCGCGAACGCATCGACGCAAGGACGCGGGAGCGCGCCCGGCTCTACCGCACGATGTTCGAGGCCAGCCCCATCTGCACCAGCGTCACGCGTCTGACTGACTCCGTGTGCGTCGACGCCAACGACGCGTTTCTGCGGACCTTCGGCTACGAGCGGGACGAGGTCGTCGGCCAGGACAGTTCGAGCTTGGACCTCTGGGTCGATCACTCACTGCGCGACCGCATCATGGCGGCGGTGCGTGAGGACGGCACCGTGGCCGGTTTCGAGGCGTTCTTCCAAACCAAGGAAGACACCGTCGGCGCACTCTTCCTGGTGGGCGCGCTCGTCCAGATTTCCGGCGAGCCGTGCGCGCTCATGTTCGGCGTCGACATCACCGGGCTCAAGAGCGCTCAGGAGCGCGCGGCGGTCCGCGAAGCGCAGCTGCGCACGGCGATCGATTGCGCGCCCTTCGGCTCGCATACCTATCGGCTCGACCCGGACGACCGCCTGGTCTTCATCGGCTACAACCGCAAGGCCGAGGAGATCTTGGGCATCGACCACGCCGCGCTCGTGGGCCAGACCCTGGAGCAGGCCTTCCCCGGCAACACAGGCACCGAGACCGCGGTCGCCTACCGCACCGTGGCGCGGGAGGGAACGACCTGGGAGTCCGAAGAGTACCCCTACGACAGTCAGGGCATCTCGGGCGTGTTCGAGGTGCATGCCTTCGCGACCGGCGACATGCAGATGACCGTGTTCTTCCGCGACGTGACCGAGAAGCGCAAGCTCGAAGTCGCGATCGCCGAGAGCGCGCGCCGGCTCTCCCTCTCCCTCGCGGGCGCCAACCTCGGCACGCAGGACTACGACGTTGCCACCGGCTCGCTCCAGCTCAACGAGACAGCTTGTCGCATCCTCGGAATCGACCCGGCCGTCTTCGCAGACAAGCCGATCCCACAGACCCTCGAGGTCCTGACGAGCGTGCACCCTGACGACCGCGACACTCTGCAGGCCACGACCGTTCACGCAGTCCAGGCCGGCGAGTCCTATTCGGTCCGCTTTCGAGTCCTGTGGCCGGACGACAGCGTCCATTGGATCCACTCTCGAGCCGATGCGGTGCGAGACAAGAACGGTGTGATCGTACGTATGATCGGCGTCACCGAGGACGTGACCGAGCTGGAGGTCTCGCGGCGCCGGCTCGTGACGTCAGCTCGCGCTCTGAACGCTCTGAGCTACTGCAACCAAACGCTCGCGCGCGCCGCGGACGAGGAGGGCCTGCTCGCCGACGTGTGCAAGGTAGGGGTGGAGCAGGGCGGCTACCGCACGGTCTGGGTGGGCTATCCGCAAGATGATGAGGACAAGACGGTGAAGCCGGTGGCCGTCGCCGGTCACGAGGACGCCTTCCTGCAGTCGGCAGACTTCAATTGGGGCGACGCGCACCCGGAACGCAATGGCCCGGCAGGTCTCGCGATCAGGACAAAGGAGCCGGTCGTCCTGCAGAACCTGCAAGAGGACTCCCGCTTCCGCGCCTTCGCCAAGCAGCCGTCGCTCAGCAAGTTCGGAGGCTCGGTCGCAGCCTTCCCACTGCTCGACTCGGGACAGCACGCAATCGGCGCCATCATGTTCGTGCGAGGGAGGCGTGGCGCTTTCGAGACGGACGAACTCGCGCTCTTGGGCGCGCTGGCGACGGACCTCGCGTACGGCATCGAGGCGCTGAGAACGAGGACCCTGCGGGACCGGTTCGCAGCGGACCTCTTCGCCACGAACCAGAGGCTACAGGAGGTTCTGCGGCAGACCGTGGAAGCGATGAGCCGTATCGTCGAGACCCGTGACCCCTACACACAGGGACACCAGGTCCGAGTGGACGGGCTCGCCAAGGCGATCGCGCAGGAGCTGGGGATCGGTGAGAGCGAGATCGACGGTATCGAGACCGCCGCGCTGGTGCACGACATCGGCAAACTCGCCGTCCCCACAGAGATCCTCACGAAGCCGACGCAACTCACTGAGCTGGAGTTCACGCTGATCAAGGAACATCCGCAGGCCGGCTACGAGATCCTGAAGGACATCGACTTCCTGTGGCCGGTCGCGGAGATGGTCCTCCAGCATCACGAACGCATGGACGGGTCGGGCTACCCTCGAGGTCTCAAAGGGGACGAGATACTCAGGGGCGCCCGCATCATCGCCGTGGCCGACGTCGTCGAAGCGATGGCCTCGCATCGTCCATATCGTCCGGCCCTGGGGATCGAAGCCGCCCTTGCCGAGATCAGCGATCTCGCGCGTTTCGACCCCGAAGTGGTTGCGGCATGCACCATACTGTTCCGAAGCGGCAGGTTCTCGCTGGAGCAGTGAAGTCCCGCCGCGACGTCGTAAGACGAGCGACCACACCAGCCGCTGCCCCACAGTGGCGGCGTGGGGTCGCGCAACGAGGTGAGGAGCGCTGCGTGGACCAGCCCGAGAATCTGTGCGAGAGCGGAGACCACTACCGCCAACTCGTAGAGCTCTCGCCCAATGCGATCGTCGTGCACAGGGGGGGCAAGGTCGTCTTCGCCAACACGGCGGCCGTGACGCTGGTCGGCGCGCGGAACGCCGCCGAAGTGCTTGGCAAGCCGGTCATGGATTTCATCCACCCGGATTCTCAGCAGGCGGCGGTGGAGCGCATCCGCAATGCCAAGAAGACCGAGGCGAGCTCACTGGGAGCCGAGGAGTTCCTCGCAGCGAACGGCAGCACGTACGAGATAGTGAGCCAGCCGGTCGTATTCGACGGGGAACCGGCCATGTACGCGATCTTCCGCGACGTCTCTGAGCGCAAGCGGACCGAGAGCGAACTGCACCTCCTGCGGGTGGCGGTCAACGCCTCGAGCGAGGCCATCTTCCTGACCGACCCTCGAAGGCACGATCACGTTCGTGAATCCCGAGTTCACCCGCCTCTACGGTTACAGCGCCGACGAGGTCGTCGGGAAGACCACGCCGCGCGTCCTGAAGAGCGGCAAGATGGCCCCCGAGGACTACCGACTCTACTGGCAGGCCCTGCTGGGCAAGGAGGCGGTCAGGGGGGAGCTGGTCAACCGCACCAAGGACGGCCGGAGCATCACCGTCGAGGGCTCCGCCAACGCCGTTCTCGATGACCGGGACGCCATCGTGGGATTCCTGGCGGTCCAGCGTGACGTCAGCGAGCGCAAGGTGATGGAAGCCAAGCTTGTGGATGTGAGCACCCATGACGTGCTCACCGGCCTGTACAATCGCCGCTTCTTCGAGGAGGAGATGGCGCGGCTTCAGCGAGGGCGGCAGTTCCCCGTCAGCATCATCATGGCGGACCTGAACCGCCTGAAGGAGACCAACGACCGCGAGGGGCACGCAGCCGGCGACGCGCTGATCCAACGCGCGGCCCAGGTGATGACGTCGGCCTTCCGGGCGGAGGACATCATCGCGCGCATCGGCGGCGACGAGGTGGCGATCCTGCTGCCCGGCATCGACGCCGCGGCGGCTGAACAATCGGTGTGTCGAGTCCAGGTCGCGCTGGACAAGCACAACGCCACACAGAGCGGCACTCCTTTGAGCATCGCCTTCGGCGTCAGCACCGCGGCGCAGGGCGCATCCCTCGGCGACACGCTCATAGAGGCGGACGCCCTCATGTACGTGGACAAGGGCAGCCGCTGACCGGGAACCGCGGTCGGCGGCGGTCTACTTCACAGCAACCTTCACCGGAGCCGACATGCTCCCCGCATACGAGGCATCCGCGGTGTACACAGCCCGGAACTGGTAGGTCCCCTTCGCCATGCCCGACTTCAGCGTGTACTTGTACTGCCACAGCGCGTCACCACCGGTCCCAGCGTAGATCGTCCGGTTCGACGAATAGGACCAGCGGGCCTTGCCGGGCTTCATCACGTCCACGTGCATCGCTCGGCCCACCATTGCCGGGCTCGGGAAGCACAGGCCCGAGAGGATGAACTGCTTGCCGACGTACGAGGTCGACGCGTTCGTCTTGATCGTGAGCGAGGTGAACGACGGCACCAGTACAGCCGTGTAGACCTGTGTGTGGCTTCCGGCGCCGAGCCACACGACGCGGTCCCCCGACACGTACGGCTCCGAGTGAGCCAGAGCGTCGGTGGTCAGCGTCGTCTGCTGCGAGTCGCCGGGCCTCCAGGTGTAGATCTGCTCGTTGGAGCCGACGTTGCCCTGCCACACCACTCGGTCCCCGGAGACTTGGGCGAACTCGCGGTCGTGCGCGCCGGTCGTGAGTGTGGTCGGCTTGGAATCCCCGGCCTTCCACGTGAAGATCTGGATGTGCGTGCCGTCCGACCCCTGCCAGACCACCCGGTCACCGGAGACCTGCGCATAGCCGTGGTCGTTCTGCGTGGTCGTGAGAGTGGTCGGCTTCGAGTCGCCCGCCTTCCACGTGACGATCTGGTCATGACCTCCCATGCTCTCCCACACGACCCGGTCCCCGGAGACCTGAGGGTCCTGGGTCTGGTCGACGTTCGTCGTCAGAGTGGTCGGCGTGGCGTCCCCGATCTTCTGAGTCATCAGCGCGTAGTGCGTGGCGTCCAGTGCGGTCAGCCACACGATCCTGTCCCCGGAGACCTCCGGAGACAGGTGCAGATCAGGGTCGGTGGTGAGGGTTGTCTGCTGGGAGTCCCCCGCCTTCCACGTGAAGATCTCCGCGTGCGGGTTGCCGCCGGTCCAGGTCACCCTGTCGCCCGACACCTGCGGCCAGCCGTGATCGCTCCCGTCGCTGGTCAACGTGGTCGGCTGCGAAGCGCCCGCCTTCCAGGTGATGATCTGCCTCGGGATGTCCCCGGCGCGCCACACGACGCGGTCTCCGGACACCTCCGGCACGATGTGGTCAGTCGCGCCCACGGTGAGCGTCGTCTGTGCGAGATCCCCTGCCTTCCAGGTGAAGACCTGAAGGTGGCCCGCGGCATCCGGAGCGTCCCAGACCACCCTGTCCCCGGAGACGCGCGCCGACTCGTGATCGTGCGGGTCGCTTGTAACGGCGATGGTGGTCCAGTGAAACGCCCCGGGTTTGACGGAGGCTCCTTAGCTGGGATTCCATGAATCCCAGAATGAAAGGAGTCCGTCCGATGAGAGCTTCCAAGTATCCCCCCGAGTTCCGAGAGCGTGCCGTGCGGGTCGCCCCGTGAGTCGCAGCGTCCGATCGCCGCGGTCGCGCGTGATCTGGGCATGCACCACGAGACCCGGAGGTTGTGGGTGCGCCAGGACGAGACCGATGACGGCACCCGCTCGGATCGGCTCACCACCGCCGAGCACGAGGAGCTTGCAGCCCGGCGCCGGGAGAACCGCGACCTGAAGAGATCCAACGAGATCCTGAAGGCGGCGAGCGTGTTTTTCGCCCGCGAACTCGACCAGCCCCGACCGAGGTGAGCGCGTTTGTCGATGCGAACCGCGACCGCTTCGGGGTCGAGCCGATCTGCCGGGAGATCGAAGCGTCAGCGAGTGCGTATCACGCCAGACGAACCAGACCACCGTCGGCCAGGGCCGTTCGCGATGAGTATCTGCTCGGCGAGATCAGGGGCGTGCATGCCGACTCGGCAGGCGTCTATGGCCAGCTCAAGATCTGGGACGAGCTCAACAACGAGTTGGGCATCCAAGTCGCTCGCTGCACGGTGGAGCGTCTCATGCGCACGCACGGCATCGCGGGCTGCGGCAACGCAAACGTACAGCGCACGACCCTGCCCGGGCCCTGCCCGGTGGCCGCCCAAGACCTTGTGCGCCGCGACTTCTCAGCCGAGCGTCCCGACGCTGTGTGGCTGTCGGACTTCACCTATATCCGCACGTGGCAGGGCTGGAGCTACCTGGCCGTCGCGCTCGACGTCCACACGAGGCGCATCGTGGGCTGGAACGTGCAAAGCCACATGCGCCAAAGCCTTGTCACCGAGGCGCTGGAGATGGCGATCGCAAGCCGGCGCGAGCAGGGTGGCACCACGATCGCGCACTCCGACAACGGCAGCCAGGGTGAAATCAAGCGGTCGTCGCAACACCTCGAGAGCGAGGAGTTGCGATGGATCGAGGAAGACGACGACAAGCCGATCGAGCTCTACGTCCACCCATGCGCTCGCCGGGCCGACCTCCCGGCTGGCGCCGGGAGCAT
>CAIKZH010000188.1 GCA_903831865.1 uncultured Coriobacteriia bacterium | reverse complement strand
GCCGCCGTCGCTGCCACTCTCAATAGCCGGCCCCGCAAGACCCTCAGCTGGAGAACGCCGGCAGAAGCATTCGATGACCTGCTACGCTCCGCAATACAAGCCAGCGTTGCGACGACCCCTTGAACCCGGGTTGAGCGCCGCGGTCGGAGTGGTGGATGAGTCCGGCTTGGGGCTTGCGCATCGTCGTGGCCATCCCGAGCGCGTCAACGACGATGTCGGCCTTCAAGTCGTCTCGCATCGACCAGCCCACGATCCGCTTGGTGCAGGCGTCCATGATCACGGCCAGGAACAGCCATCCCTCCCAGGTCGGCACGTAGGTGATGTCGGCGAACCACACCTTGTTGGGCGCGTCTGCGCTGAAGTCGCGGCGCACGAGGTCTGCCGCGCGGTCCGTCTCGAAGACGGTGGCCTTGCGACCGCCACGCTTGCCCTCGCGTCCGGATACTCCTGCGATGCCGAGCTCCCGCATGAGGCGGGCGATCCGCTTGCGCGAGATCGCGATGCCGTCGTCGCGAAAGTCCTTGTAGATGCGAGGGACGCCGTAGTTGCCGTGGCTCGCCTCGAAGTAAGCGACGATGCGGTCCTTCAAGCCCTTGTCTTGCAGCGAGCGTTTGCAGGGAGGGCGCTTCTTTCGTGCGTAGTAGCCCGCGGGCGTCACACCGAGCACGCGGCAGATCCGGGAGACGGGGTGGTGCGACTTCTCTTCGTCGATCAGAGCGAACCTCATGCTCGCCGATCGGTCTCCCGGGCGAAGAAAAGCGCGGCCTTGCGCAGTATCTCCTTCTCCTCCTCGAGCAGCTTCACGCGCCGGCGAAGGTGCGAAAGCTCCCTCTTCTCCTCGGAGGTCAGACCATTGGCCTTGCCGTCGTCGACGTCTACCTGGCGGACCCAGCTGCGCAGCGTCTCGATCGAGATCCCGAGCTCTCGGGCGCACGGTGCGAAGCCCCGACCGCTGATGCGATACAGCCGCACCGCCTCGCTGCGGAACTCCGGGGGATACCGGTTGGACATGTTGACCCCTTCCAGGATGCGATTGCGCATCCTACTCTCAGGGTGTCAACGAAACCGGGTCAACTCCCGTACGCATCCTCGACAAGATTGCTCAGTATCGTGTCAACGGCCAAGCGGAACCCAGCCTTGGGGATCAAGTATCGGCCAGGAAACCCTTTGGCCTCACGAATCAACGTGGCAAGTCGACACCGACAGGGATCAAAGACCCGGTTCTGGTGTACGGGAACCAGCACACGTCCTACCTGGAACGTTCAGCCATCACCAGCAACCCTAGTTGGGTTGACCAGTGGAAGGTCTTCTTGGTCAAGGCCCATGGGACAAGCGGGCGCGACGACGTAACCATTCTCGGCGAGCCCGTAGTGGCGGGACCGGGGACGGCATGTACGGAGACTTACCTGGTAGTCGGTGTCTGTACGTCCGAAGCCGAAGCTCGGCGCCTTGCCGCGTACATGCGCACACGGTTCGTGAGGTTCCTCGTGTCGCTACGGAAGATCACGCAGAACATCACGCGCGATTCCTACAGGTTCGTGCCAGAGCTCCCGATGAATCGCCCCCGGACCGACGAAGACCTGTACGAGCGCTACGGCATCACCTCGGATCAGGTCACGTTCATCGAGTCCCTGATCGCGGAGCGCCCCAGCAATGAGTCGGGCGAGCCTACCGAAGACGAACATGAGTAAGCTAATCGAGGAGATCCTCGCGCCCAAGTCAGAAGCTCGACCGCGCATTTACGCGTACTCGATTGACGACACGGCGCACAAGGGCCTCCTCAAGGTGGGGCAGACGACGCGCGACGTGAAGCAGCGCGTCGCCGAACAGGTAAAGACCGCCGCCATCAAGAACTACAGAGTTGAACTTGACGAGTCCGCTGAGCGAGACGACGGCAGCATCTTCTCCGATCGCGATGTTCGAGCGGCGCTCATCAGGAAGGGCTTCGAGAACACTGAGCTGGAGTGGGTGCGGTGCGCGGTCGCCGATGTGCTCACCGTGCTCACCGAACTCCGGACCGGCCAACGGTTCACCGGCACCCATCACGAGACGTTTCAGATGCGGCGAGAGCAAGTCGAGGCCGTGAACAAGACGCACGCCTACTTCCACTCGATCTGGGAAGAGAACATGCACGCGGTTCCCCGGTTCCTGTGGAACGCGAAGATGCGATTCGGCAAGACCTTCACCGCATACCAGTTGGCCAAGCGGCTCGGTGCCATGCGGGTGCTGGTGGTGACCTTCAAGCCGGCAGTTGAGGACGCGTGGCAGACAGACCTCGAGACTCACGCGGACTTCGACGGATGGCAGTACCTGTCCCGCCATTCCGACCTGGACCCCACCAAGATCGATCGCAAGAAGCCGGCGGTCTATTTCGGCTCATTTCAGGACCTCCTCGGCCGCGACGAAGCGGGCAACATCAAGCCCAAGAACGAATGGCTCCATACCGTGGAGTGGGATCTCGTGGTCTTCGACGAGTACCACTTCGGTGCTTGGAGGGAGACCGCAAAGGAGTTGTTCGAGGGCGAGGACGACGTGGTCGCCAAGAAGGAGACCAAGCTCGAATACACCGTCGACCTGGAAGAGATGAACGAAGATCTCAGCGTGCTCTCGGAGAGGGAGACCGAGTTCCTTCCGATCACGACCAAGGCATATCTCTATCTCTCCGGCACGCCGTTCAAGGCGCTGGCCACGGGCGAGTTCATCGAGGAGCAGATCTTCAACTGGACGTACACCGACGAGCAGCGCGCGAAGGAGGAGTTCGCCGCCAAGAACCCAGGCAAGTGGAACCCCTACGGCGCGCTTCCGCAGATGCGCCTGCTCACATATCAGATGCCAGATGAGCTGCTTGCGATCGCAAGCGCTGGAGAGTTCGAAGAGTTCGACCTCAACGCGTTCTTCGCCGCTTCCGGCACCGGCGACGACGCACAGTTCAACCATAAGAGCGACGTGCAGAAGTGGCTGGACATCATTCGGGGCTCATATGCGCCGCAGTTGGTCGAGAGCCTCAAGACCGGAACACGGCCGCCATGGCCCTACTCGGACGATCGCCTGCTGCCGTACCTCCAACACTCGTTCTGGTTCCTGCCAAACGTTGCCGCCTGTCACGCGATGGCGAATCTGCTGGCGGAGACGCACAACACGTTCTGGCGCGACTACAAGGTCGTCAACGCGGCGGGTGCGTCGGCAGGCATCGGCCTCGATGCTTTGCCGCCCGTGCGTTTGGCGATCGGCAGCGGGTTCGACACGAAGACAATCACCCTCTCTTGCGGCAAGCTCACGACCGGGGTGACCGTGCCGCAGTGGTGTTCCATTCTGATGCTCCGCAATCTCACTTCGCCTGAGACCTACTTCCAGGCCGCCTTCCGGGTGCAGTCCCCATGGTCGATCAAGAATCCCAACGGCGATGACCCGAACGAAGAGGAGATCTTCAAGCCCGTTTGCTTTGTGTTCGACTTCGCACCTACGCGCGCTCTTCGGCAGTTGTCCGAGTACGGGCTGGGGCTGTCTCCGAGCGAGTCGAATCCGGAGAACGCTGTCAAGGATCTCGTGTCGTTCCTGCCCGTGCTCGCGTACGACGGCGCCAACATGATGCAGATCGACGCCGGGAGCATCCTCGACATCGCGATGGCGGGCACCTCAGGCACGCTCTTGGCTCGCAAGTGGGAGTCCGCGCTGCTCGTGAACGTGGACAATGACACGCTACGCCGCATCCTCGACAATGCCGAAGCGATGGCCGCTGTCGAGCGCATCGAGGGCTGGCGCGCACTCGGCGACAACATCATCGAGACGATCATCAACAAGAGCGAGAAGGTCAAGGAACTCAAGAACACGGCCAAGGATGGAGACCTGACCGCGAAGCAGAAGAAGCAGTTGACGGACGAGGAGAAGGAGTACAAGTCGAAGCGCAAGCTCGTCCAGGAGAAGCTGATCAAGTTCGCCACGCGCATCCCTGCGTTCATGTACCTGACCGACTTCCGCGAGAACACTCTCCAGGATGTCATCACCAAGCTCGAACCGGACTTGTTCCTGGCCGTCACCGGCCTCACGGTCAAGGACTTCCATCTGCTCGTGCGCCTGAAGGTGTTCAACACGGAGCGGATGAACCAGGCCGTCTTCGCCTTCCGCCGCTATGAAGACGCGTCGCTGCGCTACACGGGGATCGAGAGCCATGAGGGTCTGACACACTACGGGCTCTACGACACAGTGGTGGCGAGGGATTGAGGCCACCGCGAACCTCAGTTGGCCCTAGCCTTTGCCCGTCGCGGAACGGATTGGCTGCATCGAGCGCGTGCCGGCCGCGCTCCAATTAGATGCAAAGGCTGCTAGGACCGGCGAGCGTCTGACCTCGCACTGGACTAGCCGACTTGCCGTCACCGACAACACGTGTCAGGTCGTATCAGTCCCCACCCGTCCCCTGTCGTCTCTCGTAGTTGCGGGGAACTTGCGGGGAGGAGAGCGGGTCAGCAAGATCGCGAAATGCGGAGCGTTGGCAGGTCAGGCGTGGTGCCCCCGGCAGGATTCGAACCTGCGGCACATGGTTTAGGAAACCATTGCTCTATCCCCTGAGCTACGAGGGCGTACCCGCGCCGCGCGCAATCGTACACCGGGGCGCGACTCGCGTGCAGTCCGCGCGGCGCCCTCGTTCCCAGCCACCGGTCAGATCGGCATCTCGTAGATGCGCCACGTCTTGTACTGGTGGCCGCCCATCGTGGCTGACGCGCGCCGGACCATCACGTTGTCCTCCAGCAGCAGCGAGGGCTCGCCTTCCCGGTAGCCGCGCGGGTAGCCGTACGAGAAGCACTCGTGATAGAGGACCGCGTCCACGCCGATCCGCCTCCACTTCGGCCTGATCCCGAAGAACATGATCCGCACCCGGGGGATGTGCCGGCGCACGGCCAGCAGGCGCGCCAGCCGGACCGCATCAGAGTCGCCGTACCACTTCCAGCGGGGGCGCAGCGCCCAGTTGGGGTCGGGAATGCCGCCGAACACGGCCACCGGCTCGTCGTCGATGAAGGCGAATCGGACGAGCCCGGGGTCGACGATCGGCTTGAGTGTCTCCGCCAGAGCGTCAGCCTCGTCCTCGGTGATCGGTAGGTAGCCCCAGTTGTCCGCCCAGGCCTCGTTGTAGATCTGTATGACCAGCCGCACATCCTCTTCGAAGTGCTTCATGTCGGCCTGTCGGGTGACGATGTGCTCGCGCTTGCGGATCTTGTCCGCGACCCGACCGATGCGGTCTATCGGCGTCATGTCCACCGGGACGAGGTAGGCCACATAGTCCTTGGCCTTGTCCAGTCCGTAGCCGTCCAGAAGATCGCCGTAGTACGGGGGGTTGTGCGTGAGCTCCACAGTGGGGCAGAATTCGAAGCCGTCGATCAGGACGCCCTGGCGCTCGTGTGTCGCGTTGGAGTACTCGCCCGGGCCGCGCATGGACGTCATGCCACGCTCAAGCAGCCAGGCCCTCGCGGCATCGAGAAGCGCTGCTGACGCCTCCGGGTCGTTCTCGACCTCATAGAAGCCGAAGAAGCCGATCTTCGCCTTGTAGTACTCGTTGAACCGGTGGTTCACGGCGGCCGAAACGCGGCCGACCGCCCGGCCGCCACGACGCACGATGAAGTGGGTGACGTCGGCGTGCTTGTGGTACGGATGCTCGGCGGTCAGCATCCCTTTCGCGCCCAGGAGCTTGCTGCCGAGCAGGTCCGCGTTGAGCGGTGGCGTCCAGCAGGGGTCGCCATGGTTCAGCACCCACGGTAGTCTCGCGAACTCCTTGATGCGCGGGTCCCCAAGTCCGAACTCCTCGACGGTCAGCTGCTCGATCGCCACCCTCTCACCCCTGTCGCGGATCCGCCCCTTTTCGCGACTGCCCGGTGGCCCGTCGCGTGCACTTCTTCTTGAGAAGGATAGCGTTGCGGCCGCTCGAGGTCGCGTGTGCGTGCTCGCCGCGCCGTCGCGGGCTGCTCTCGCGGCCCATGCTGTCCGTGCGCGGGTACATTCAAAGTGTGAAGGCGGGCGCGTGCGAGTTGGTGCGGACGGCCTGCGCGACGGAGGAGACTGTCATGGCTCAGGGTTCGGGTTGCGTCGTGTACTGCCGCTCCTGGTGCGGCGATTGCCATCGCGCCATCAAGTGGCTGGATGACCAGGGCTACGAATACGACGTGGTCGACATCGAGGAGGTCCCGGCGGCCCGGGACCGTGTCGTCGAGCTCGCTGGCAAGGTGATCACCCCCACCTTCGAGATCGGTGATGCGTGCGTGGTCGACTTCGATCCCGCGGCGTTGCGTGAAGCGCTCGGAGAGCCGCCGCGCGGCTGATCGCCGGAGGCGCACGCCGCGCGCGGGCCAGACGGATGTGGAGGCGGGCGCGATGTGGAGGGATCGCAAGGAGGCCGGTCGCGCTCTGGCCAACGAGCTTGAGCGCCGGGGCTACGCCGGCAGGTCCGACGTGACGGTGCTGGGCGTGCCGCGAGGCGGCGTCGCGGTGGCCGTCGAGGTGGCCCATCGGCTGCAGGCGCCGCTCGACGTGGTGATCGTGCGCAAGGTCGGCGCGCCCGGCAACCCGGAGTTCGCCGCCGGCGCTGTGGACCTGGACGGTCGCATCTACTCCAACCACGAGGCGCCCGTCAGCGAGGCGTGGCTGCGCGAGGCCGCTGTTCCCGAGCACACGGAGGCGCTCCGCCGCCTTGATGCGTATCGGGGCGATCGACCCGCGCTGTCGGTGGTCGGCCGCGTCGCCATCGTGGTCGACGACGGCATTGCGACGGGCCTTACCGCGCTCGCCGCCCTCTCCTGGCTGCGCGGCAGGGGAGCAACGCGCACGGTCCTCGCCGCCCCGGTCATGGCGCCCGACACGGTCGCTCGCCTCAAGGACGCGTGCGATGAGATCGTCGCGCTCGAGACGCCACCGGGGTTCTACGCCGTGGGGGCTCACTATGCGGACTTCCCGCAGCTGACCGACTCGGAGGTCACGGAGCTCCTCACCAAAGGCTAGGTGGCGGCGCTCGGCCGGGGTGTGTCGGGACGCTGACGGAGCGTTGGCGCGGCGGGGAGAGGTGGCGCGCTCAGGTATAATCGCCGCGTCGGCGCCCGGTCAATCGGGCGACCGCAGTCCACCGTCCCCCACCCGAAGGCTCCCGCGCATGTATGAGGGTATGACCGTCGGCGTTGTCATCCCGTGTCACAACGAAGAGACCCAGATCGGCTCGGTCATCGAGACGATGCCGGAGTGCGTCGACCGCATGTTCATCGTCGACGACGTCTCCACCGACCGCACCGCGGAGGTGGTGGAGGGCTACCTCGACCGCTACCCGGGGCGCATCCGACTGATCAGGCATGAGCGCAACGGCGGCGTAGGTGCGGCCATCGTCACCGGCTACAAGGCCGCCGTCGAAGAGGGCATCGGCGCCACCGCCGTCATGGCCGGCGACGCCCAGATGGACCCCGCCGACCTTGTGGACCTGCTGGATCCGGTCGTCCTGGGCGAGGCTGACTACTCCAAGGGCAACCGCCTGTTCAGCGGCGATGCGTGGAAGGTCATCCCTCGGGTTCGCTACCTGGGCAACTCAGCGCTCTCGCTCATGACGAAGATCGCCTCGGGTTACTGGCATGTGGCGGACTCTCAGACGGGCTACTGCGTCGCCAGCCTGAAGGCGCTCTCCACGATCGAGCTCGACAAGCTCTATCCGCGCTACGGCTTCCCCAACGACATGCTCGTGCAACTCAACATATACGGCTTCAGGGTGCGCGACGTCCCGATCAAGCCGGTCTACGGCGTGGGCGAGAAGAGCGGCATCAAGCTGTACAAGGTCATCCCGACGCTGTCGTGGCTGCTGTTCCGCCGGTTCTGGTACCGGATGGGCCAGAAGTACGTGGTGCGCGACACTCATCCGCTTGTGCTCTTCTACGTCACCGGCCTGTTCTTCACCCTCGTAGGGTTCATTCTCGGGCTGCTGCAGGTGATCGCCCGGATCCAGGCGCGGCCGCTGTCGACGCCGACGACGATCCTGGCAGCGCTCCTTCTCATCTCGGGCATCCAGTTCCTCTTCTTCGCGATGTGGTTCGACATGGAGAACAACAAGGACCTCAAGTGACGCAGGGCATCTCGGACCGGCCGCTCCGCATCCTCACGGTCACCACGTCCTACCCTCGCAGCCCGGGCGACTTCTCGGGACACTTCGTGCATGCCCTGGCCGCGGCGCTTGTCGCCCGCGGGCATCAGGTGACCGTGCTCGCGCCTCACGCGAAAGGCCTCGCGCTCGAGGAGGAGACCGACGGCGTTCGGATCGTGCGCTTCCGTTACGCGCCCGCCGCTCTTGAGCGGGTCGCCTACGGCGACGGCATCCCCAGCAACCTGAAGCACAGCCCGCTCGCGTGGCTCTCCCTGCCCGGCTTCGCCCTGGGGCTGCGCGCCGCGGTGCGCGCCCACTCTTCCGAGGCGGATGTCATCCACGTCAACTGGGCGCCCACCGCGGCGCTCGCGGGCAGGGCGCTGGCGGGCCGCCGCGCGGTGCTCACGCTGCACGGCTCCGACGCGTCTCTGGCGCGCGGCGGCGGCGTGTGGAGGCAGCTGCTGGTCTCAGGACTCTCTCGCGCGAAGCGCGTCGTGGTCGTCGCGAAGGAGCAGGCCACCTATCTGCGGGGGAGTGGGCTGCTTCGCAAGAGCCCGGAGGTGATCCCGTCGGGTGTCGATCCGGAACTCCTCGAGCGCCCGCGCAAGGAGCTGCCCGCCGAGCCCGGCTTCGAGTTCCTCTTCGCGGGCAGGCTCGTCGCGGACAAGGGCGTGAAGCAGCTGCTCGAGGCCTTCGGCCGACTGTCGAGGACCCACCCCACGGCTCGGCTCACATTCATGGGCGCCGGTCCCGAGGAGGGCGCTCTCCGCGAGCGCGCCACGGCCGCCGCACTCGACCAGGAGGTGGCGTTCCTCGGCGCCCTTCCGCACGCTGAGGCCCTCGATGCCATCGCCGCCGCGGACGCGTTCGTACTGCCGAGTCATGCCGAGGGAAGTCCCCTCTCGGTCACCGAGGCTCTCGCGCTCGGCACTCCCGTCGTCGCGACGCATGTCGGCGCGCTCCCGGAGCTGCTTGGCGCCGACGGTCTGCTGGTCGAGCCGGGGGACACGACATCGCTGGCGCGGGCGATGGCGCGAGTGATGGAGGACCGCGGGCTGGTGGAGCAGCTCGTGCGGGAGGGCAGGCAGCGGATCGCGGCGCACTACACGTGGCCCGCCGTCGCGCTCGCCTACGAGCGGGTGTTCGCGGGAGCGCTCGATGACTGACGTTCCGGCGCCTCGAGCAGAGCCGCCGGCGCAGCGGACGAAGCGGGCGTGGCTGAAGTGGGCCTCGCGAGCGGCTCAGGCCGCGCTGGCTGTGGTCATCGTGTACTTCATCTACTCGGCTGTGAGGACGCAACTCGCCAAGAGCCACTTCCTCTCGCTGCACTTCTCGATCGGCTACCTCGTCGTTGCATGGGTGGTAATCGGGCTCTACTACGTCTCGTTCGCGATGGGACTCACGCTGGTCATCCGATCGCTGGGGTACCGCCCGCGCTTCCGCGACATCTTCAAGCTCTCCTACGCCACCAACCTCGGGAAGTACCTGCCGGGCGGCGTGTGGCAGATCGCCGGCAAGGTGGCGCTCGCGAAGCAGGCCGGCGTCGACCGGCATGCGGCGCTGGTGGCGAGCGTCGTGGAATCGGCGGTGAGCGTCGTGGGCGGGCTGCTGCTGTTCATCGTCACGACGCTCTTCGGAGCACCCTTCCCGGCGACGGTGCCGAAGTGGCCGCTCTTCGTGCTGCTGGTCGTGATCTTCGTGGCTCTGCAGCCCCAGCTCTTCGCCCGGGTCGTGCGCCTTGCCATGCGTCTTCTTCACATCGAGGGCGAGCCACCGCACCTGACATTCGGGCAGACGGTGTGGCTCGTCTTCTACTACGCCGGGACCTGGCTGATCGCTGGCGCAGGGTTCTGGCTCTTCACGCGGGCACTGATCCCCGACCCGGGCGCCAACTGGCTGGTCTACTCGGGCTTCTATGCCGCCGCATCCGTCGGCGGGCTCCTCGTGCTCTTCGTCCCCGCGGGGATCGGCGTGCGTGAGGGCTTCCTCGTGCTGCTCATGCGCAACGTCGTCGGGGGTTCCACGGCGGCTGCGCGGCTGTCGGCGGCCGTGATCATCGCTTTCGCCGCCCGCGTCTGGTCGACAGCCATGGAACTGGCGCTCTCGGCCGGTGCCGTCGCGATGCCGTTCAGCCGACAGCCTCCCGAGTCCGCCGACCAGGACGCCGACGCGCCGGACTCGCCCTCCGAGGGCGAGGCCGGATGAGCCGCGTCGGCCTCGCCGTCACGCTCGTCGCGAGTGACGCGTTCTGGACGGCCGTGGTAGTCGTCCTTGCGATCGGACCGGGCTACCTGCTCGCACAGGGACTCGGCCGTCGGCTCGGCTGGAGCTGGCCCGCGGTGCTCGCCCTCGGTCTCGCGATGAGTTCGGCGTTCGCGGGTGTCGCAGGGCTCGCCGGGTACCTCACGGGATCCAACCTCCTCGTGTCCTCGCTGCTGTTCCTTGCGATCGCCGCTGTCGGGAGCTGGATCGGGTGGCGGCTCGGGCGCGGGCATCCGCATCCGACCGCGGGCATCCCCGGCCTGATCGCGGGTGGGGTCGCCGCGGTGATCGCTGTCGTCCAGGGGCCGTACATGAGTCTCACTGGCGACGCCTTCTATCATCTCGCCGCGATCCGCTCTCTGCTCGTGCACGGCCAGACGCTGGTGACCGACCCGTTCTACGGAACGGCGATCAGGGCGCTCGATCCGACGGCCGGCATCTGGGACACGATGGTGGCGATATGGTCGCGCCTCACCGGAGTCGACCCGGTGGGCTTCTGGATAGGGATGAACGCGCTGTGCGCCGCCGCGCTCGTGTTCGCCCTGTGGGCGGTCCTCCGCGCGGTGACGAGGTCGGAGCGCGCCGCCACGTGGGGCGTCGCGGGTTACATCGTCGCCGCGCTCTTCATCGACTTCAGGACGATCGGGCTGCCTCGCAACGGCTCGGTCGCACTGGTGATGATCGCGATCCTCGGGCTGCTCGCCATGGCCGAGCGGCCATCGTGGTCCGCAGCCGCCGTGGCGGTCCTGGGCGGCTTCGCCGCGTCCACGGTGCACCTCGGCAGCGCCACGCTGCTCTACGTGGCAGTCGCCTCGCTCGTGCTGTGGATGGCGGTCGATGTGGTGGTGCGCCGGGTCCATGACCATCATTGGCGATGGCGGGAGTTCCTGGCCGTCCTCGCGACGGGTGTGTCGATAGGGGTCGCGGCGGCGGCGACGTTGCTTCCGAAGCTGGCGGTGCTGTCCGGCTCCAACGTGCTGGGGTCCAACTCCGCGGCCGGCACGTCGTCGGCGTACCTGCTGCCGGTGGGTGACGGCGGGCAGGTGATCCACTGGTTCGACGATGTGGTGTCCATCAGCCCGAAAGCCGCGGGCGACGCGGGCGTCATCCTCAGCGTCTTCCTTCTGGTCATCTGTGTGCTGATGGCTGCCGCAGCATTCGGCCGGCGGCGCGACCGGGACGCTCTCGGCGCGCTGTCACTGGCCGGACTGCCGCTGCTGCTGCTCTACAACCCCGTGGTCACGACCGTGCTGTATCGCATCGGCCCCTACATGACCGAGCGCATCGCCGCGCTCATGCCGTTCGCGGCGTACGTGGGGATCGCGTGGGGCATCGCACAGTGGGGGAAGCGCTGGTGGCAGCGCGTCGCGCGCGTGCTCGCGTTCCTGGCGCTCGCTGCTGCTGTCGTGCTGGCGGCGCCGTACGTCTGGAACACCTGGACCGGGCACGGGGGACTCGCCCGCAAGGGCAACCGCTATCCCGTCTACGTGAGCCGGCTCGCCGACATCCGTTACGAGTGGGGTCTTCCGATGCTCGAGAGGATGCGGACCATCGTGGGGGATCGCTACCCGCGTGTCGCCGGAGATCTTGAGACCACGTACTACATGGCCGGGCTGCTCCCCGTCTCCACGCTGGCCTGCCTCCAGAGCCACAGCCCCGCTGCCATCGAGCAGCTCGATGGCGCACAACGCCGTATCGACAACGCGGAGATCATCGCGCCAGGGGCGCCTGACGCGACGAGGCGCGCCTTGCTCGACAAGTGGCGCGTCGACTACGTCGTGCTCAGGCTCAACCGCCCCGAGTCACTGGCGAGCGCCGAGGACCTTCGCAGGCATCCGGAGCTCTTCCGTGTCGTGGCCCGGTCATCGACCCTGGTGCTGTTCCAGGTGCTGAAGTGACCGGGATCCACGCGCTGTTCACCGCGCAGACCCCGAACGACCTGCTCGCCACCCTCGTGGCGTTCGTCTTCGGCCTCCTGCCCGGACTGGCGATGGGGGTCGCCGCGGCTCGTCGGCTCCGGCTGGGATGGGCCGCCGCGCTCGCGGGCGCGTTCGCGATCTCTGCCGCACTCGCCTCGGCGATCATGTTCGCCGGGGGTGCGCTGCATCTGACGCTCACGGTCGGCATCGCGCTCTACGCGGTGGGCGCTGTCGCTCTGACGGGCGGAGCTTGGCTGCTGTCACGAGGGACGTCGAGACTCTCATGCGACCTGCCGGGTCTGGCCCTGGGCGGGGTGGCGGTGCTGGCGGCGCTCGTCGAGCGTCCATGGTTCAAGGTCTCCGCGGACACGTTCTACCATCTGGCGGCCGCGAGGTCGCTCGTCATCCGCAACGCACTGGTCGTGACCGACCCGTTCCACGGCACGTCGATCGCGGTGGCGGATCCCTCTTCAGGCGTTCTGCACACCATGATGGCCATCTGCGCAAGGACCACCGGGCTCGACATGGCGATGCTCTTCTCGGGCTGGACGGCGCTCGGGGCTCTCGTCCTCGCGCTCGCCTTCTACGCGCTGGTCAAGCGGCTTGCGCCGGTCCGGTGGGCCGCGGCGGCCGGGACGGCCGCCTATCTCGTGGCGAACCAGTTCCTCGACTTTCGCGCTGCCGGGTATCCGAACCGCGTCTCCCTGGCGCTCGTGTTCTTCGGCATCCTGGCGCTGACCGAGGTCTTCGACCGGCCCTCCTGGCTGGCGGCAGCGCTCGCGGTCGCCAGCGGCATCGCCGTGTCCGCCATGCACGTCGGCAATGCGGAGCTCTTCTTCATCGTCGCAGGCGCGCTCGTCTTCTGGGCGCTGGTCGACGCGATCGTCGGGCGCTGGCGCGACCGGGCCTGGGCTTTCGACGGCGTGCTCGCGTTGGGCGGAACGGCCCTGGCGACAGTCGTGCTCGGACTGCCCTTCATCCTGCCCAAGTTCGGCGTGGTGAACGCGTCGTCGATGGTCGACACGGTGGCGGCGGTCTCGCGCAGCGATCTGTTCCAGATCGGCCCTTTCGTGATCGCGAAAGCGGGCCGCTTCTTCGACGGTGGCACCGTGACCTTCGTGCTGGTGACCGCGCTCGCGCTCTTCATCGCGGGCTGGTCGCTGGTGAAGCGAGACAGGGTGGCGCTGTCGGCGTTCGCGATCTGCTCGCTGCCGCTGATGCTGCTGGTCGACCCGCCGGTCACCACTCTTCTGGTGCGCTACTCGTTCTACAACCTTGCGAGGATCTCCGGACTCCTCGGTTTCACGCTGGACATCGCGATCGCCTGGACCTTCGCTCGGCCGAAGAAGAGTGGCGGCAGATCCCAAGCGGTGTTCCTCGCCGTGGTGGCGTTGGTCGCCGCGGTCGGCATCTCGCTGCCGTACCTGCAGACGACCTGGACCGACCAGGTCGCCGCCGTGCGCAAGGGGATGAATGTCTCGGTCTGGCTCAGCCGCGCGAGTGACGTCCGCAACCGCTGGGGCTACGACACCCTCGACCGGATGCGCGCGCTGTTCGGCGACAGCGTGCCGATGGTCGCCGCGAACCCCGAGACCGGCTACTACCTCGCCGGGCTCGCGAACGTGCGACTCGTCGCGGCGCCGCGCTCACACTCGCCGCTCGCCATCGAGGAGAAGAGCGGCCCGGCGCGGCGGCAGGCGATCGCGCTGCTCCTGTATCCGACGGCGACAGTGGCGCAGAGGCGCACGATCCTCGACCGCTACGGGGCCGACTACGTGCTGCTGTGGCGCTCCCTGCAGGTGGACTCGTTCGCGGAGCCGTCGGTGCTCGCGCAGACAAGTCTGCTCCAGCCGGCGATCGACACGCGTCACCTGGTCCTGCTGCGCGTCCTGCGCTAGGGGGCGAGCATGAGGAAGGGCCGCCTGCGGGCGGCCCTTCCTCTCCGCATCACTTCTTGATCAGGACCAGATGGTAGTAGCGGAACGTCACGTTCGAACCGACGTCGACCTTCGAGCCCGCCGCCTCGACCTGGTCCTCGACCTTGCCCGCCTGGGAGAGAAGGTGGGTCAGGTCGCCCGGATGACCGTCGGGAACGAGTCCGAGCGCGGTGAGCTGGGAAGAAGCGGCGCTCGTGCTGAGACCCACCAGGTTGGGCACGGTCACCTGCGCCGCCGGGCCGCTGGAGACTAGGATGTTCACCGTGCTGCCCTTCGAGTGCGAGCTGCCCCCTTGCGGGTCCTGGGAGATCACCAGCCCGTTGGAGACCGTGCTGCTCGAATGCATCGTCGCGATCACGCTGAAGCCGAGCGCCTTCAGGGCGTCGATGGCATCGTTCTGCGTCTTGCCCGTGACATCGGGCACCGTGACCTTCTCCGTGCCGGTGCCCCCCGACTGAGACGGCGCGCCCGTGGACACGAAGATCTGGACCAGACTCTGGGGCGCGACCGACGTGCCGGCCGCCGGGTCCGTCTTGAAGACGAGCCCCGCCTTCATGCTCGAGTCGTTCCCCTGGTTCACGTTCGTGGTGAGGCCCGCGGCCTGGACCGCGGCGACGGCAGATGCTTCGGTGGAGCCCACGACGTCGGGCACGACGCCTGCGGCAGGCCCGGTGCTCACCATGAGGACGACCACCTGCCCCTTGGCCAGCTGCGTCCCCGCCGTCGGGACGGTTGAGACGACGAGGTCCCTGGCGATCGCGGCGGAGGCGGTGGTCAGCTGGCTGCCAAGTGTGTAGCCCGCGGCGACGAGAGTCTGGGTCGCTGCGGCGACCGTGGAACCGGTGACGTCCGGGACCGTCGGCTGAGACGAGAACGCGCCCAGTGCGTATGCGGCGCCACCGCCGATCAGCACCACCAGCAGGGCGATGGCCACCCACATCCACGGGTCCATCCGCCCCTTGCGCGCCGGCGGCGAGGGCGGCTCGGCGCCCCTCGCGGATGAGGACGGACCCCCCCCTCCCCCTGTGGGAGATATTGCCCAAATCTCAGTATCCGTAATTGTTGTCCCG
>CAIKZH010000187.1 GCA_903831865.1 uncultured Coriobacteriia bacterium | reverse complement strand
TCGACCGGATCGTCCGGATCCTCCGCGGCGCTTGCAAGGCTCATCGTGGTGAACAAGACCCTGCTGCTGCAGGCGACGAGCGTGGACAGGACCATGGCGAAGGTGCGCGCTCTCGCGGCGCGCTACGGCGGCGACATCGCCGACCTGCAGGTATCGACCCGAACAGACCAGCCTGTTGCGGCTCCGACGCCCGCCACCGTCTCCGAGTCGGGACCGGCACCGGCAGCGACCTCCGACTCGGCGCTGCAGGCCTACGTCGTCGTTCGCATACCTGTGGCGAACTACAACGACTTCACGGCTCAGGCCTCGAACCTCGGCCGTGTCGTCTCACAATCCGAGTCTGCGCAGGACGTGACACAGCAGCACGTGGACCTCAAGGCCCGCCTCGGCAATCTCAGAAGTGAACAGGCGGCGCTGCGTGTCATGTTCCGTCGCGCCGGCTCGATCCGGGACACGCTGCTCGTCGAGCAGGAGCTCGCCCGCGTGCAGGGTGACATCGAGTCGCTTCAGGGTCAGATCGACTACCTGGAGAACCAGGCCGCTCTTGCGACGATCACGATCGAGATCGCCGAGCCGCAGCCGATAGTCCGTCCGGCCGGCACGGACTGGGGCGTCGGCGCGGCCGTGACCAAGTCCGTCAGGGCCTTCGTCGACACCCTCAACATCCTGATCGAGGTCCTCGGACCACTGCTCGCACTCGTCCTGTTCCTCGTGCTCCCGATCGCGCTGCTCGTGTGGCTGGGCAGGGTGCTGCTGCGAAAGTGGCGCCTGCGGAGCCGGATCCAGCCGGCCGCATCCCATGCTCCTGAGCGTCGCGACTCGTGAGCCCGGTGGGTCTGCGTCCGCACATCAGCGTCGACTTGAGGTGGATCGCCGCCTTCGGAGCGCTCACCTACGTCGTGCGCTGCGCGATGCGAGCGTGGGACCCGCGCCCCGACGCCCTAGACCTGGTCGTATGGGGCGGCCTGGCCGCTGTGCTCGTGACACGTGCGCTCGTGGCGCGCGCCGGGGCCGACCCGTCTGAAGGCGAGTAAGTGAAGGCGGGCGCTCGCGCCCGCCTTCACTCCTTCTCGTACGGCTTGCCCACCTCTGCGGGAGCGACAGCCCTTCCCATGACCCCGGCCAGCACCACGACGGTGAGCACATAGGGCAGCATCAGGAAGAACTGCACCGGGATCTGCACCACGCTCTGGAACGCCTGCAACTTGATCTGCAGCGCGTCGGCGAAACCGAAGAGCAGAGATGCCAGGTACGATCCTATGGGGGTCCATCGCCCGAAGATGTTGGCCGCCAGCGCGATGAACCCGCGGCCGGCTGTCATGTTCTCGTTGAACGAGCCCACCTGCTCGATGCTCAGGTTGGCGCCCGCCAGGCCGCCCAGCACCCCGGAGATGAGCACCGCCACGTACCGTCCCCGGAGCACGCGTATCCCGACGGTGTCGGCGGCGCGGGGATGCTCGCCAAGCGCTCGAAGGTGCAGGCCCCATCGCGTGTGGAACAGCGCCCATTGGCCGACAACAGCCGCGATCATCGCCGCGTAGACGATCGGTGTGTAGCTGAACACGATCTGGTCGATCCAGGACCACGCGGTCGCGAGCAGCCCGCCGGCAGGGGTCGGGAAGTTGAAGACCGCGTTGATGGCCACGGGGATCGGGTCCGTGGTCCCGGGATGACCGTAGAGCGTCACCATGAGGAACCCGGTGAGCCCCAGAGCGAGCAGGTTGATCGCGGTCCCCGAGACGACCTGGTCCATCCGAAGCGTGATGGACGCAAACGCGTGAAGTCCCGCCATCAGCACGCTCGCCACCACCGCCGCGAGTATCCCGAGCCACGGGGAGGCGGCGACGAGCCAGGAGATGTGCGTCGACCCGGCCGCGAGCGCCACGACCACCCCGAAGAACGCGCCGATCAGCATGATGCCCTCGAGCGCGATGTTCACGACGCCGGACCTCTCGCAGATCGTGCCCCCGATAGCCGCGAGCGCCAGCGGTGTCGCCATGCGTATGGCGGATGCGAAGAGCTCCGGGTTGATGACCTCACTCAGCATCGGCCACCACCTTGGACTCGAGCGCGAGCCTCTGGCGGCGCTTGATGAACCACGTGACGATGCTGTCCGCGGCGACGAAGAAGATGATCAGCCCTTGGATGATGTTGATGATCTGGGGAGAGATGTTCGCCTCCAGCTGCATGTTGCCGGAGCCGGCGGCGAGCGCGCCGAAGAGCAATGCCGCGAACACGACCCCCGTCGGATTGTTCTTGGCCAGCAGCGCCACTGCGATCCCGGTGAAGCCGAATCCGGAGCTGGTCGAGACCTGGTCGAACAGGCGGTGCTGCACGCCCAGCACCTCCGATGCGCCAGCGAGCCCGGCCAGCGCGCCCGAGATGCACAGCGCCCAGATCGTCGTCCACGCGATCGAGATGCCCCCGTTCTCGGCAGCCTGCGGGTTGAAGCCGACCGCGCGCACGGAGTAGCCGAGAGTCGTCCGGCTCAGCACCCACCACACGACGGCCGCCGCGGCCAGCGCGATGATGAAGCCGAGGTGAGCGCGGACGGGCGGGATCCCGGCGATGAACTTGTCGAAGGTGACGAGCCACACCGACGACGACAGCATCGGGGTCTCGGGGATCCCGCTCTTGTCGGAGAGGGGCCCGGTGACGATCCACGACACCAGATAGAGCGCGATCCAGGAGAACATCATCGTGGTGATGACCTCGTGCGCCCCGACACGCGCCTTCAGCAGTGCGGGCACGAACGCCCACGCAGCCCCGAACAGAGCGCCGCCCAGCATCACCAGAGGGATCGCCAGTCCGGTCGGCAGGCCGGCGAGGAGAAGGCCGAACCAGGCCGCGGCCAGGGCTCCCATCGCAAGCTGACCTTCCGCCCCTATGTTGAAGAGGTTCGCCCTGAAGCCGAAGGCCACGGCCAGACCGGTGAAGATGAGCGGCGTCGTACGAAGGATGGTCTCCCCTATCTGGACCGGGCCTCCGAACGCGCCCTGAAGGAGTGCCGCGAACGCGGCCACGGGGTCGCCGCCCGTCACGGCGATGATCACTGAGCCCACCGCCATGGCCAGCAGCACGGAGATGAACGGGACGCCGACGAGCCTCAGGACCTTGAGCCAGCCGCTCTCGCGGACGACCACCTCGCGAGTCTCGCTCACCCGGCACCCCCTCCCGCGACCGCTGCCTCAGCCTCACGCGTGGTGCCCCCGGTCATGAAGAGGCCGATGCGCTCCGCGTCCGCTTCTCCCGCGGCGAACTCGGCGACGAACTCGCCTCGATACATCACGAGGATCCGGTCCGAGAGCGCCATCACCTCGTCGAGCTCCATGCTCACCATGAGCACGGCCTTCCCCTCGTCGCGCTCGGCGAGGATCCGGCGATGCACGAACTCGATCGCGCCGACATCCAGGCCACGCGTGGGCTGAGCGGTGACCAACAGCTCCGGATCGCGCCCGAGCTCACGGGCGAGGACCAGCTTCTGCTGGTTGCCGCCGGAGAGGTTTCCTGCCAGCACGCGCCATGAGGGCGTGCGCACGTCGTAGTCCCTGATGCGCCTCTCGGCGATGTCCTCGACGACCTTGCGATGCACGACGCCGAAGGTCGCGACCGGCGGCCGCGCGTGATCGCCGAGGATGAGGTTCTCCGCCAGATCGAACTGCAGCACAAGCCCACGCCGCTGACGGTCCTCAGGCACATGGGAGACGCCTGCGGCGATCGTCTCGCGCACCGGGGCGTGCGTGATCTCGCGCCCCTTGAGCGAGATGCGTCCGGATTTCGGGCGGCGCAGACCAACGATCGCTTCCACGAGCTCTCGCTGCCCGTTGCCGTCGACACCCGCGATCCCGACGATCTCGCCGCCGCGCACCTTCAGCCCCACACCGCGAACGGCTTGGAGGCCGCGCTCGTCGTCGACGACCAGATCGTCCACCTCGAGCAGGACGTCGCCGGGATGTGGAGAGCCGCGCTCCACGCGCAGCACGACATCGCGCCCCACCATCAAGCGGGCGAGCCCGCGCTCATCGGTCACCGAAGGGGTCGTCTCGCCGACAACGCGTCCGTCACGCATCACGATGACACGGTCCGCCGCGAGCATCACCTCGTCGAGTTTGTGAGTGATGAGCACGATGGCCAGCCCACTGTCCACAAGCGCCCGCAGCACCTCGAAGAGCTCGCGCACCTCCTGGGGTGTGAGCACCGCGGTGGGCTCGTCGAGGATGAGGATGCGGGCGCCGCGGTAGAGCGCCTTGAGGATCTCGACGCGCTGCTGCATGCCCACCGAGAGATCCGCGATGCGGGCATCCGGGTCGACCTCCAGACCGTTTCGCTCGGAGATCTCGCGAACGCGTTTGCGCGCTTCCGCGAAGTCGATGACCCCGAACCTTCCGGGCTCCTGACCGAGCACGATGTTCTCGGTCACAGTGAAGGGCTGCACCAGCATGAAGTGCTGGTGCACCATGCCGATGCCGACGGCGATGGCGTCGCGCGGAGAGCGGATGCGGACAGGCTCCCCGTCGACGAGCACCTCTCCCGAGTCAGCGGCGAGAAGGCCGTAGGCGACATTCATCAGGGTCGACTTGCCCGCGCCGTTCTCGCCCAGGAGAGCGACGATCTCGCCTGCGTCGAGGGACATAGACACGCGCTCATTGGCCACGACCCCGGGAAACGTCTTCGTGATCTCTCGCAGCGCGAGAACGGACATCGGCGCACGTACCTCCCTCGGGCCCCTCCGAGCCCGTCGCCCGAAGAACGTGACGGGGCGGCCGGCTCTTTCGCCGGTCGCCCCGTCACGTCAAACCATGAGCGCGTGGCGCAATCTACTTGAGTGTGGTCGGCACGACGACGGCGCCCGACTTGATGTCGGTCTCCGCCTTCGCGACCGCGTCCTTGATCGACTGCGGCACCTTGGAATCGAAGTCATGGAACGGAGCGATCCCCACGCCGTCGTCCTTGAGACCGAAGGTGAGGTTCTGGCCGCCGGGGAACTTGCCCGCGGCGGCATCCTTGACGACGAGGTACACCGCGTTGTCGACGCGCTTGACCGCGGAGGTCAGCATCACGTTGCCGCTGTTCGGGATCGTGAGGAACTGGTCGGAGTCAACGCCGATGAAGAGCGCCTTGCCCGAATCCGCGCACGCCTTCTCCGTGCCTGTCCCGGTCTGACCGGCCGCGGCGAAGACGATGTCCGCGCCGCTGGAGATCAGCGACAGCCCGAGCTCCTTGCCCTTCGCCTGATCGTCGAAACGACCTGCGTAGAGCGAGATGATCTTGACACCCGGGTCGACGGACTTGGCGCCCGCCACGAAGCCGGCCTCATACCGCTGCACCGGCGGGATAGCCATGCCGCCGACGAACCCGAGGGTGTTGTCCTTGTTGAGCCGCGGGTCGAAGGTCGCCTGCGTCGCGAGCCCCGCGACGACACCGGCGAGGTACCCTGCCTCCTGCTCCTTGAAGTTGAGCCCGACCACGTTCTTGGGCGGGTTGGTGAAATCGATGTCGATGCCGCCGAAGTCGGTCTTCGGGAAAGCCGTCGATTCCTGAGTGACCGCGTCGGACATCAGGAAGCCCACGGCGAAGACCGGGCTGTAGCCGGCGCCCGAGAGTTCGGACAGATTGGTCACGTAGTCGGTGATCTGATGCGACTGCAGGACCTTGATGTTCACCTTCAGGTCCTTCTGGGCGCGCTGCAGCCCCGCGTAGCTCAAGTCGTTGAACGACTTGTCACCCAGCCCGCCGACGTCGGTGACCATGGCGGTCTTGATGCTCGCAGCGCCCGAAGAGGCACTTCCCCCTGACGGCGCCGCCGGAGAGCACCCCGCCAACATCATCCCGGCCATCGAGACCACGACGGCAGCGACGAGGCCTGTGCGCACGCTCCTCTTCACACGTACCACCCCTCCCCATGCAGCGGTGAAGCCTACATATGCATCCTACCGCTTCGACCACATGTTTCCACATGCGCGGGCGACACTCCTCGCGCCGCACTGCGAGGTCGCAGGGACCGGCGTGTCAGCGAGCGGGTCAGCGCCGCAAGCGCGCTCTCGGATGCGTGGAGAGGTACTCCTCGCGGATGTGCGTGCGATCCACATGCGTGTAGATCTGCGTCGTCGAGATATCGGCGTGGCCGAGCATCTCCTGCAGCGAGCGAAGGTCGGCGCCACCTTCCAGGAGATGGGTGGCGAACGAGTGTCGCAGCGTGTGGGGATGCACATCGAGCCCCACACGACCGCCGTAGCGTCGAACCAGACTGTGCACCGTGGTCCTCGAGAGGCGGCCGCCCCGTGCATTGAGGAAGAGCGCGTCGGGGTGCTGGCGGCGCGCACCCGCCCCGGTCCGAAGGAAGGGCCTGCCGTGCGCGATGTAGTCCTCCACGGCCGTGTGCGCCGCCCCGGCGATCGGCACGATGCGCTCCTTGCCTCCCTTCCCGAAGACCCGGACGTAGCCATCACGCAGGTCCACGTCCCTCACGTCGAGCGACGTGAGTTCGCTCGCGCGGAGACCGCACCCGTAGAGCACCTCCAGCAGCGCGCGGTCGCGCACCCCCGACGGGCTCTCCGGGAACGGCTGGGACAGCATCCGGTCGACATCATCGATGCTCACGACGTCAGGCAGACGATCGGGTGTGCGCGGGAGCGGCACGGCCGCCGTCGGGTGGTTCTGCGTCACTCCCTCGCGAACGAGGAACCGATGGAACGACTTGACGGAGGCGACTCTCCTCTCGACCGTCGTGGGCGCGAACCCCTTCGTGCGCAGCCACGCGATGAACGCCCCGACATCCTCCCTCGAGATGTCGTCGGGACCCGTCACGCCACGGTCAGCGAGTACGCCCAGGTACAGACCGAGATCGTGGCGATAGGCCGCCAGTGTATGGGGGGACGCCCCACGCTCGACCGAGAGGTAACCGAGGAAGTCGTCGACGAGATCGATCAGCGCCATGACGGCAGTATGCGCTCGCGCTCGGACGGACGCGAAGTGGCCGCCCCGTCCGGGGCGGCCACTTCGGTTCGCAACGCGGCCGGGCTCAGCTGATGAGCGAGGCCAGCGGCGTGTAGTCGATGCCGTGCGCGGCCGCGACCGGCTCGTATGTGACCTTGCCCTCGAGCACGTTCACGCCCTTGGCCAGCGCCGGATCGTCGCTGACAGCCACCTTCCAGCCCTTGTCGGCGATGGCGAGGCCGTAGCGCAGCGTCGCGTTGGTGAGCGCGAGTGTGGATGTGTTGGGAACGGCTCCGGGCATGTTCGCCACGCCGTAGTGGAGGACCCCGTCGACCACGTAGGTGGGGTCGGCGTGCGTGGTGGCGTGGGTGGTCTCGATGCAGCCGCCCTGGTCCACTGAGACGTCGACGATCACTGACGCGCGCTTCATGCTCGGAAGCATGTCGCGCGTGACGAGCCACGGCGTCTTGGCGCCCGGGAGGAGCACGGCGCCGATCACGAGGTCGGCGGCGAACACGGCCTCCTCGATGTTGTGCTTGCTCGAGTAGGAGGTGCGGATCCGGTTCCCCCAGATCTCGTCGAGGTAGCGCAGCCGGTCGATGTTCACGTCCATGACGGTCACGTGGGCTCCCATGCCCATGGCGACGTACGCGGCGTTCGTGCCGACCACGCCTCCCCCGAGGACCACGACCTGCGCGGGGACGACACCGGGCGTGCCGCCCATAAGCACGCCGCGGCCGCCGAACGGCTTCTGCAGGTAGGTCGCGCCGACCTGAGCGGCCATGCGGCCCGCGACCTCCGACATCGGCGCGAGGAGCGGCAGCGTGTGATTGGGCAGCTCGACCGTCTCGTAGGCGATGCAGATGGCGCCCGAGCCCATGAGTCCCACGGTCTGCTCATAGTCGGGGGCAAGGTGGAGGTAGGTGTACAGGATCTGGCCGGAGCGCAGCTTCTCGATCTCCACCGGCTGCGGTTCCTTGACCTTCACGATCATGTCGCTGCGCAGGAAGACCGCATCCGCAGAAGCCACCATCTCGGCGCCCGCGCCGGCGTACTCCCCGTCCGTGAACGAAGATCCGTCCCCCGCCCCGTTCTCGACAAGCACGCTGTGCCCGTGGGCCACGAACTCGCGAACGCCTCCGGGGGTGAGGCCGACCCTGAACTCGTTGTTCTTGATCTCCTTCGGCACACCGACGATCATCTGCGGTTCCCTTCTTCTGCCGATCCGAACGCCCTCGAGCGGGCACTTCATCAAGTCGGGCACACCGTCGCGCCGAGACGCGCACGACCCGTTCGCGCAGGCGCAAAGAAGCGCGAGGCAGGTCGGGGGCCTCGGACAGTGTACCGCTCGCGCACGACCGCGCAAGACGGCCGACATCTGCTGCCGCTCGGCGCTATCGACCCCCCGCTCGGCACGTCAGACGGGCGGCGGCCGCATACCCGGCTGCTGCTGCCGCGACGAAGAACGCCGGGTCCTGTGAGGGAGTGCGCCCCATGGACCGCACGTCCACGCCCCTGAGACCGGGCAGCGCCCCCTTCCCGGCCTCCACACGCTCGTGACGGTCCCAGATTCCCGCCGCCTCGAGCTGGCGATCCATCGTCTCCGACTGCTCGCCCGGCAGTCTGGGCACGGCGACGAGGGCCGGCGACACGGCGATGAGGGACAGCGCCGTGAGCGTGTGGTGACTGACTCCGCGGTGCCGTTCACGCGCGTCGGCGAACGAGACACGCAGCGTGGCCACGGGCGTGCCGCCGACCGCGGCCCCAGCGTTGAGGGCCTCGCCGAGTGCGACGCCCCCATGGCCCAGCGCGCTACCGGTCCCCACGACGCCGGGCCCGATGGCCACGATGGTCGCATCCGCCCCGCCGACAACGCGGGCGGCGACGAGCGCCGAGTGAAGCGTCACCGCCTCCATCTGTCCGCCGAACGCCTGACCGCACGTGAGGGTCGCGTCGAGCAGACCGGCGGACACGAGCGCGGGGACGAGCTCGGAGAGAGCGAGAGGAAGGGCCGCCTGGTCGGTCATGCAGTAGGCCACCCGCGCTTCGGGGGCCGCCTCCTTCAGCGCTGCCGCCGCGAGCGCGACCTGGCTGTGCAGGCCGCAGCAGATCACCGGCATCCCGCCCACGTCGACCACATCCGCGACGTTCGCAGCGTGGGGGCTCTCGGGCGCCTCGACCGACAGCACATCCCTCTGCAAAGGGGTATATCGCAGCTTCATCACATGACCGCCGCTGCCGTCGTCGAAGGCGACGCCAGCGGGAGCGCCGCTGCCCGGCACCCGGGCCACGACAAGGTGCACTCCCCCGGTCCCCAGCCCCAGGTCGACGGCTGTCGTGTTCAGCAGGACTCGCTCGCCCGCTTCGCACCGGCCGGCGAGGGCCGGATACGCGATTGCGACGGCCTCTGACTCCCCGTCGACGCTCACATGCACGCGCTGGGCATCCGGCCTCTCCGTGATCACGGACCGCACGGTCCCCCACACGAGCCTCACGAGGACACGGCCAGGTCGATGGCGGCCAGAAGTACCCGGACCATGGCGTCGAGATCGGTGACCGCGACGCTCTCCTGCGTGCTGTGCACGTCGGTCATGCCGCAGGAGAGCACGACGCTCGGCAACCCGCGCGCAGTCAGCACGCTCCCATCGCTCCCGCCCCCCGTGACCACGAGGGACGGCTCGACCCCGGCGACCGCGCACGCCCGCTCGACCAGTGCCACCCGTTCGTCGTCGGGGGCCAGACGGTAGCCGTCGTACTGCTTCACCCAATCGATGCGGACCGACCCGCCGGCCGAGCGGGCGGCGAGTCTCATCTCCTCGTCCATCTCGAGCCGGATGCGTTCCGCCTGCTCCGGGTCGCGCGAGCGGCACTCCCCGGTGAGAAGGCACGATGCCGCCACGACGTTCGTCTCCCCGCCCCCGCGCACCTCGCCCACGTTCGCGGTGGTCTCCTCGTCGAGGCGGCCCAGCCTCATGGCACACACCGCCGAGGCGGCCATCGCGACAGCCGAGATCCCGCGCTCAGGCTCGACGCCCGCATGGGCGGAGACGCCCTCGAAGGTCGCCGTGAACGTGTGGTGGGTGGGCGCGGAGATGATGATCCGGCCCACCGGGCCGTGCGCGTCGAGCACGAGACACAGGTCGCCCCGGATGTCAGCGTCCGCCAGCGCCTTGGCGCCGACAAGCCCCTTCTCCTCCTGGACCGTGAGGACCACGCGCAACGGGGCATGCGGTCTCGCCTGCTCGGCCACTCGTGCGAGCGCTTCGAGGATCGCCGCCACACCGGCCTTGTCATCCGCGCCGAGGACGGTGCCACCGGAAGACCGCACGACGCCGCCGTCCACCGCGGGCGCGATGCCTCGCCCGGGCTCCACCGTGTCCAGGTGCGCGCTGAGGACCAGGACCGCGCCTTCGCGGTCGCCGGGTACCTCGGCGATCAGATTCCCCGTGTCGGAGCCGGTCGCCCGCGACGAGTCATCGAAGCGTGCCGTGGCCCCGAGTCCCTTCAGCCGCTCCGCGCACCACGCGCCGAACGCTGCCTCCTCGCCCGAGGGGCTGTCGATGCGCACAGCCTCCAGGAACGTTGCGAGAAGCCGCTCGGAGCCGTGGCGGTCGTCCACGTCGCGCGCCGCCCCTCAGGCCTTGCGGGCGTGGCGGTAGGCGACGGCGGCACCGACGAAGTCCCGGAACAGCGGCGCCGGTCGGGTGGGGCGGCTCTTGAACTCGGGGTGCCCCTGATTCCCGACGAACCATGGGTGGTCCGCCAATTCGACCATCTCGACCAGCTTGCCGTCCGGAGACAGACCGGAGATCACGAGGCCGGCGTCGACCAGCTGCTGGCGATAGTCGTTCGAGACCTCGAAGCGATGGCGATGCCGCTCGTAGATGACGTCCTCGCCGTACGCCTGCATGCCCTTGGTGCCCTTGACGACCGCGCACGGGTACGCCCCCAGCCGCATCGTCCCGCCGAGGTCGTGGACGTCGCTCTGCTCGCGCATCAGATCGATGACAGGGTGCGGAGTGAGAGGATCGAACTCCGCGGAGTTGGCCCCGGTGAGTCCGGCCACGTTGCGCGCGAACTCGCAGACGGCCACCTGCATGCCGAGGCAGACGCCCAGATACGGCACCTTGCCCTCCCTCGCGTAGCATGCGGCTCTGATCTTGCCTTCGATGCCGCGGATGCCGAACCCCCCGGGCACGAGGATCCCATCCATCTCCGACAGGATCTGGTCGACCTCCTCGGGCGTGATCCCCTCGGCGTCGACCCAGTGGATGTGGACGTCGTGGTCGTGGAAGATGCCTGCGTGCTTCAGAGCCTCGTTCACCGAAAGATAGGCGTCGGGCAGCTGGACGTACTTCCCCACCAGCGCGATCTCGACGGTGTCGGTGAGCTGCTGGCTGTGGCGGACGAAGGCGTCCCACTCGCTCATGTCGAGTTCCCCGCACTCGAGCTGCAGGTGTTCGATCACCATGGCGTCGAGGCCCTGACCGCGAAGGTTCGACGGCACCTCGTAGATCGAGCGGGCGTCCTGGGCTGAGACCACGGCAGCCGGGTCCACATCGCAGAAGAGCGCGATCTTGCGGCGTATCGCCGCATCGATGGGACGATCGGAGCGGCAGACGATGAAGTCCGGCTGGACACCGATGCTCCGCAGCTCCTTGACGCTGTGCTGAGTCGGCTTTGTCTTGAGTTCCGAGGAAGCTGCGATGTACGGGACGAGCGTCACGTGGATGTAGCACACGTTGTCGCGTCCGACGTCCTTCTTGAGTTGCCTCACAGCCTCAAGGAACGGGAGCGACTCGATGTCGCCGACGGTGCCGCCAACT
>CAIKZH010000186.1 GCA_903831865.1 uncultured Coriobacteriia bacterium | reverse complement strand
TCTACCATTGAACTACGCCCGCGTGACCGGTCTGTCGCCGGCGGCGTCGGCCATTGTACCCGCCGCCGCTCACAGCGGGCAAACGCGCGACGTCCACGAACAGCGGAGAGCCGGGTCCTGGGACCCGGCTCTCCGCTCGAAAGACAACGCGACGCGTTGCGTCGCGGGAGAAGCTACTTGCCGATCTTGAAGATCTTGGTGCCACAGTCGGGACACGTGCCCTGAGTCGCCGGCCGCCCGTTCTTCATGACGATGTCCTGCGGGTCCTTGATCTCCTTCTTGGCCTTGCACTTCACGCAATAGCCTTCCTTTGCTGCCATGCTCGAGCCCACCTCCCTGTCGCGCTGCTGCGCTGATCCGCATTACGCCTGTGGACAGCCCCGTCACCGATGCGAACGAGGCGTTCCCCCGCACTACTCTACACGTTGTTTCCCCTTAGTGAAGCAGTTGCCTCGAAGCGTTCACACGAAGCAGCCGCGCGGCGATGGCAAGCGCGGCGCCTCCCAGCAGCGACAGTGCAGCCAGGACCGCCCCGCTCACCTCCCAGAAGCGCTCCGGGAACAGGCGGATCAACAGCGAGTCTGCCGGGAACGTCCACGTCCCTGCACGGAAGAACAGCGAGTGGAACCAGGCGAAGAAGGCGTCGAAGTCGCCCAGGGCGACGATCGCTGCTACGACCACGAGCGCTGCGACGAGCAGCGCGCCTCCGAGCATGCCGGCTCTCAGCAGGCGCGTTCGCCTCCGAGCCAGACAGAACGCCACGTAGAGAGCGAGGACGAGCGCGGCGGCCCCGGTCACGATCCGCGCCACGTGCAGGACTGCGCGCACATCGAGCAGGTGCTCGACCGCAGGCTCGTCGAAGCCGGGACGCCCGCGCCAGGTCGCGGGGAGGGGGGCGAACCTGGAGTCCGACACAAGAGAGCGCACCTGCGACGAGAGCCTCAAAGCGTCCGCACGCGACAGGCCCGCCGTCGCGGGTATCCCGAGCGCCTGACTCGCCGCCGACGTGTAGACGGGCAGCAGCATCAGAAGGACGGCTGAGCCGAGCACCGCCGCCGCCCACACCAGCGAGATCGCTGTGACCTCGCCCCAGCGCGCCGCCTGCCGGAGCATCATGACGCCGCGCTCGCGCCGGTCGCGGTCACGACTCGATCGCCTCCCAGGGACGCGGCGCTCGCGGCCGCGGCTTCGGCCGTTGACAGCAGCTCCGACGTCGAGAGGCCGCCCGCGGGGAAGGCCGAGACCCCCACGCTCACGGTCACGCTCCGGTCCTCGTCGCGCGTCTCGCCGACCGCCCGACGCAGGTGTTGGGCGAGCGACTCGGCAAGGACGGGGTCCTGGCCGTCCTCAGCCACGACAAGAGCGAACTCCTCGCCGCCCCAGCGGGCTGCGGTCGCCTGGCACGACCCGGAGCCCCCGTCGGCGGCGACCTCCCGCACCACGCGTGCGACGGTCTCGAGCATCCGATTGCCTGCGTCGACGCCGAAGGTGCGGTTGAAGTCGGCGAAGCGGTCGATGTCCGCGATCACGACCGACACGCCCCGGACGTAGCGCTTTGCGCGGCCCAACTCGGCGCCGAGTTCGCGACGCAGGAAGCTGCGGTCGAACAGGCCTGTGCGGCTGTCACGGACCGACATCGTGACCAATGCGTCTATCCGGCGCCGGTTCTCCCGCATGAAGAGGGTACCGACCGTGGCCGCGCCGAAGATCACCGTCATGGTCCACAGAGCGTGCACCGCGACGTAGCTGGTCACGAGCTGCAGGTGACTGTCCACGAACGGCATCGGCATTCGCGGCAGCACGCGCAGAAGTACGAAAGAGAGGACCGCGGCATAGGCCGCCGCGGCCGCCGCGGCGATCAGCCAGACCTGGCGGACCGACGGCAGGATGAGTGCGGCTTCAAGCACGAACAGGAAGAACATGGCATCGAACCACGAGTACACGCCGCCCGAGTAGTAGATGATGACGGTCACCACTGCGATGTCGAGGAGCAGCTGCGCCACGTTGAAGAGCGCGACGTTCGCGAACTCGCGGTAGTTGCGCTGGAAGAAGACGTTGTAGACCAGCACGAAGAGCAGGCCCGCCCCGGGGATCAGCATCTGCCCCCACAGGTTGCCCACCTGCCCGCCTACCGCGTAGATCCCGGCGCCGAACACCGAGAACACCGCGAGCGCCGCCACGATCGCCCACCTGAGCCGGACGACCAGCCCGACGCGCGCGACGTTCGCCTCGAGCGCCTCGATGTCGTTCTGGCTCGGCTGGTCGCGCCAGGAGATGACGATCCTGCGGCGAAGCGCCTTTGTGAACCGACCGGCCGTCTAGAGCTCCTTGATCAGGGCGCTCACGAAGTCGACCGCGAGTTCCAGGTTGGCCTCGCTCACGTTGGCGGTCGTGTCGGTCACCTGGTGCCAGTGGGGAAGACGCCCGTTGATATCGAATGCCATGACGGACATCGCCCGGAACCCTCGGGCGAGCGCGACGGTCGCATCAGTGGACAGGCCGCGGTACTCGCGCGGCTTCACCATGAGATCGGCCTCACGGGCGGCGCGGCGGGCGGCGCTCACGATGCGCCGGTCGGAGTAGTAGCGCTTCGCCATCCCCTCGCGGGTGATGTAGCAGACGCTGCCCGAACCCAGGTTGTCGAGGTTGATGATCAGGGCATCCCTGAGCTCGGACTCGTACTGCTTCAGGAATGCCTTCATGCCGACGGTGCCGACCTCCTCGGATCCCGTCGCGACGAACCAGACCTCCTTCTCGACCAGCTCGCGGTCGACGTTCATCGTCACCTTGCGACGGATGCGCGCGGCCTCACTCGCGGCGAAGTCCGGATCGTCGAGACCCTCGATGTTGGCGGTGCCCCCCTTGGATCCGAAGTCGTCATCGCTGTCGTCGTCAGGGAAGTTGTCCCACGAGCCGATCCCGCGACCGGCCTCCCGCGCGTCGAAACCCTCGTCCACGCCCAGCCAGTCGCTGACCTCGCGACCGCCGCGCGGCTTGCGCTCTTCCTTGTCCTTGCGCGCGCCTCGGCGGCGGGCCGAATCGCCGCGACTCGTCCGGTCCGCCTCTTCGGGAGTGCCGACCAGGCCTGTGCCGAAGAGGCTTCCCGTGCCGCCGCCCGGCTCGTCGTCACGATCGCGCGCGCGCCGCGGCGGCGCCTCGCCGAGATCCAGGTCCATATCGTCCGAGGCGGCGGACGAGCGATCGCGCGATCCGATCTCGCCGGTGCCGAACAGGCGCGCCGACACCTCGGCATCGGGCTCGATGACGCCCCCGGTGCGCTCCTCGGGTCCTCGGCCGCGGCGCGTCGTCTCGACCGAGGGCGGGCGCCCTCCTGAGATCCCGCCCGTGTTCCAACCCAGGTCGTCGTCGTCCGTCCACGATTGGGCCCGGACGGGCGGCGCGGTGGACGTCGGCGTATAGGTCAACGCCGAACCGTCCGGCACGACGCCGGAAGACCAGGCGTCTTCCTCGGTCCGCATCTTCGCCGTCTCTCGTGCGACGACCGTGGCCGCGTCGGGCTCAGGCACGAGGCGCTCCAGCACGCCGAGCATCGCCGCCACGCCGGAGGCGTTGTCGTTCGCTCCGGGCGTGAAGCGTCCGAACAGCTCACGCTGAAGGTTGATGACGAAGGGCAGGAGAAGGTATGCCGCGGGCGCGAGGGTCACGTACCAGGAGTACGGCTCGAATCGGTGCACGAACGGGAGCAGCCGCAGGGCGATGAGCAGCGGGATGACGTAGGTGCACAGCTTCATGAGCGTGAACGTCGCCACAAAGCTCTTCACCAGCGAGGGGGAGAAGGCCCATGAACTGCGGGCCGAGTCGTAGTGCGCCACGATCACGACGCGGGTGAGCCGCTCGCCGCGCCCGGCCTTGGGCGTGTGGCGCGCGATCACGTTCTGGCTCGGCCCCTTCGGCATGATCGAGGTCAGACCGAAGCGGGTGTCAAGGTCGTAGTGGAGCACAACCGCAACGACGATGCCGAGCACGAGAGACGGCCACGGCAGCCAATGCGATCCCACGGCCGCGACGATCGCGAGCAGGTGATAGAGGACGAACGCCCAGCCATACGTGCGGGGGCTCTCGAAGGACTGGGCCTCGGTCTCGAGTCCCCGCGCCTCGAACGCGTCGCGGATGTAGCGTGACGCGTGCTCCTCCGACTCCGTCGTCGCCGGACGAGGGCCGATGTCGTCGGCAAGCTGCTCGACGTGGGTCATGAGCGTGCCCATGGCGTTCCCTTCCGCGTGCCGGGGGCGCGGGCGCGGCTTCACGGCCGGCCTGACTCGAAGGATATACCACGACGCCACGCACCGCCGGTGAGGAGGACGTCGGCGGGGCCGTGGCGCTACCGGCTGTGGCAGCTCCCGCATTCGCTGAGGCGCCGCGTCGAATGTTGCATCTGGAGCACCGGGTCGGGGCTGTGACAGACGCAGCCGGGCACCGGAAGGTGGAACCTCGGGGTCACCGCCGGCTCCCTGCCGTCGGCGACGAGCACGGCGTAGGAGGCCTGGGCCTTCGGGGAGGGTGTCTGCTCGGATCCGAACGCCCCGAGAGCCCCGCCCAGGACAAGGAGCACGAGCACCGTCACGCCGGCGGCCACAAGAGCCCGGCGGCGTCTCGGCCTTCGTTCTTGCCGCGCCATCTCATCGGACACCCCGTCACCCGTGGATCAGCGAAGGCAGGCAACGGGTGCACACCCATGTCGAGGTGCCTTCGGTGCGCACCGGGAGCAGAGGCGCATGATCCTCGTCGGTGCCGCAGCGGAAGCAGGCCTGCGGGACGTAGGTGCGCGGAGCCGCGGCGGCCTGCGCCTCGACCGCCTCGTGGTCGAAGGCGACCGCCTTGCGGACCTCGATCGTGAGCGCGCCGGTCGGGCACACCCCGAGGCAGAAGCCGGCGCCGTCGCAGAGCTCCTCGCGCACCACTCGAGCCTTGCCGTCGACGAGCACGATCGCGCCTTCGGCGCACGGCGCCACACATGCGCCGCAACCGGTGCAGCGGTCCTCGTCGATCCGGACGATCTGGCGATCGATGCTGTCTGTCATGGAGTCCCCTCGTTCACTCGCCCGCCTGGGCCGAAGGCCTCGGCGCGGCCATCCTCTCGGTGAAGCGATCGCTCGACCCGAGTCCTCTCCGGCATCCTGTCTGTCGACGCGACCGTTGTACGATGCGCAGACGCCCGCTGTCCTTGACCTCCGTCAAGTCCGGATGGGCGGCAGCCCGGATGGTGAGCAGACGCCAAGGAGGCCGGCCGAGTGCCCGCGCCGCGCAAGGACGAGTTGCTGGAGACGCTGCGGGCCTGCCGGCTCTGGCGCGGCGCATCAGACGACGCGATCGCTGCTCTCGCCGCCCGCGCCCGCAAGGAACGTCTCCCGCGCGGCGCCGTCGTGGCGACCGAGGGCGAGCATGCGGACAGGTTCGCGGTGGTCGTGAGCGGCAAGCTGAAGGTACTGCACATCGGTCCGGACGGCCGTGAGCTGACGTTCGAGACCATCGAGGCGACAGAGCCGGTCGGGGCCGTCGCGGCGCTCGCCGGGGCGCGCCAGCCCGCGTCGATCCAGGCGGCGACCGACGTCACGGTCGCATGGCTGCCGCGCGACGCCCTCTTCGATCTGATGCAGGCGCAGCCCGACGTCTCGCGGGCCATCATCGCGGACCTTGCGAAGCGCGTCGTGAACTTCACGGCCGTGGCCACAGCGCTCTCGCTCGACGTCCCGTCGCGCCTCGCGGGCTACCTCTTCCAGCGAGCCCTCGCGCAGGGGGCAGCGACGCCGGAAGGCCTCACGGTCGGACTCGGCATGTCCAAGACCGACCTCGCGTCGTCGCTCGGCACGGTGCCCGAGACGCTGTCGCGGGCGTTCGCCCGCCTTCGGGACGAGGGTGTGCTCGAGGTGCGCGGCGGCGACGTGCTCGTGCTCGATTTCGCGACGCTGGCGAAGCTGGGTTCCGGCGCCTGAGACCACAGGCGCCCATCGTTCACTCGGCCGGCGGGGCCTCCGGTGCGTCGTCGCCGACAGCCTCGGCGTGCTCGGCATGCACTGCCCGGGCCCCACGTTCGAGGGTGCTCGCCATCAGGAACCCCGCGAGCAGGACCGCCGAGGCGAACATCTCGGCGGGATAGAGCCCGACCGTGGTCCCGATGCGCGCCATGGACCCGGCGCCGGCGATGAGCAGCGCTCCGACGAAGATGAGCACGTTCGCCCAGGCACGGTAGCGGTACTCCCTGCGCGGCCAGAACTTCGCGATGGACCACGCGCTGCCTCCGAGCAACAGCAGCGAGCCGGGGATGTTGAAGACGAGCGACATGATCCGTGGGAATGACGACGCCGGGCCGAGCGCCTGACCGCCCACGGTGATGCCGGGGATGAGTCTCGCCGCGTCGAGCTGGGCGTGGAAGGTGCCCCAGAGGAAGACGGCGACGCACGCCAGGTTGAAGAGCAGATAGAGGTTCCCCCACAGCCGCTTCCTGGTGATCAGGTAGAGGGTCCCGTTGCCGAGGAAGCCGACGAGACAGGCGGCGAGGACGATGTAGATGCGATACACCGTCGGGTCCCAATGCTGCGTGTACTCGGAGACGGCTTCCATGACGGCCGCCACGCCGTAGAAGAGGAAGCCGATCGTCCACATGAGCTGGTGGGGCTTGCGGCGTTTCGAGTACTGGGACAGAAGCAGGGCCACGTAGACGAACCCCAGCGCCGCCGTCGCGAGCGGCCAGACCCATGACGACCAGATATCCACCACGTGAGATCCCCTCCCGGATATGTGGCCGCCATGCCGCGCAGGGCCACACGTCCGTTCTATCCGAGGGCACTCTCTCACGCAAGACGTGCCGCCGCGGACGTTCGTCGTTCCGGCCGGACGGGTCAGGGGGGTTGGCATGCACGTTGCAACCGTTTCGCTCGGGTACAGGCGGCCTGCTCCTTCTCCCCCCTCGGAGCAGGGATCGCGGTGCCTATGAAACGAGACGCGTTCCCCCCAACGCGTCTCGTTCACTGTCTGGGCTCCGTCCCGGTGGCGTGTCCGCCACCGGGACGGACGCGTGTCCGGGGCGCTCCCGCTTTCGGCTACAATCCTTCGGACGACGGCTCGGTGGGGGCTCTCGGGGGAGGGAGCGGACATGGTCGTGGCAGTCGAGCGGCTGGTGAATCTCGCTCTCTATCTCGCCTCGGCCACGCGTCCCGTGACCGCCGAGGAGATCGGCGTCAACGTTCCCGGCTACCCGCGTGGCCAGGACGAGGCCGCCTTCAAGCGCATGTTCGAGCGGGACAAGGACGACCTGCGCCTGGCCGGGCTGGCGATCGCCGTCGAGCGAGGGGACACCGACCGGTATCGCCTGGACGACGCCGCGACGTTCGCGGGCTCGCTCGAGTTGGACCCGCGAGAGGCGATGCAGCTGCGGGCGGCCGCGGCAGCGGCGCTTGCCGACCCCTCGTTCCCGTACGCTGCCGACCTTCGCCTGGCCCTCGCGAAGCTCACCGCCGCGGACGGCCGCGCCACCTGGTGCGATCCATCGGTTCTCGCCTCGCTCGGCGCCGATGAGGAACCGGGCGCCCAGGGCGACCTCGTGGCCACACTGACCTCCGCCGCGACTTCCCGGAAGCGGGCGCGGTTCTCCTACACGTCCGCCGACGCCAGAGGTTCGGTGCGCGAGGTCGAGCCCTGGGGTCTCTTCGCGCGCGAGGGCCGTTGGTACCTGGTGGCCCGCGACCGCGCAGCGGACGAGCCACGGGTCTTCGCCGTACCGCGGATCAGCGAGCTGCGGGTGGAGGAGTCCAGGCCCAAGACCCCCGACTTCACTCCCCCCGAGGGATTCGATGTTCGCGCCTGGATGCTGATGCCATTCCAGTTCGGAGACCGTTCCCGGGAGGCGACGCTGGTCCTCACCGGCCAGGCCGCCCGCAACGCCCCCGCACTGACCGCGGGGCAGGGCCGTCTGCGCCGAGTGACCGAGGCCTCGATCGAGTGGAGCGTGCCAGTAGCCGACGTCGAGCTGCTGGCTCGTTGGGCGGTCGAGAACGGTCCGGGCATCCGCGTGACCTCGCCCGCGGACGCCGTCGAGACGCTGAGGTCCGGGCTCGGGAAGGTGGCGACCCTCCATGGCGAGCGCTGAGACGGCGGACCGCGCTCGCCGATTGATCGCACTGCTGCCGTTCCTGAGCGCGCAGGCCACGATCTCGCTCTCCGAGCTGGCGCGGGCCACCGGGACCGACGAGGCGACGGTGGCCGGCGACGTGTCGCTGCTGTCCATGTGCGGCGCGGGCGAGGGAGATCCCTACGACCTCGTCGGCGTGTACGTCGACCGTGGGACCGCGCGCGTCTTCGCCGACCTGCCCGCCTTCAGCCGCCCACTGCGCCTCACGCCGGTCGAGGCCCGCGCGCTGGCGACGGCCCTCGAGGTGGTGGGCGTGGATCCCGCCGGGCCACTCGCCAGGAGGCTGGCCGAGGTGGCGGTCGCGGGGCCGGACCTGGGTGAGATGGCTCGGACGGTGCGCGGCGCGTTCGCGCGCGGGGGCCGCGGCGACACGATCGCCGCACTGAGCGTGGCGGCCAGCGAGCGCGTGTCCGTGCGTGTGGGCTACGAGAGCGCCGACGGGACGAGCCGCGTTGTTATCGTGCGGCCGTACACCCTCTATCTGTGGCGAGGCGTCTGGTACCTGCTCTGCTTCTCCGAGGACGCGGAGGAGGAGAGAACGCTCAGGGTGGACCGCATCGCCTCCGTCGCGACCACGGGAACGCGCTTCGAACGCCCCGATGGCCTGCCGGCGGACCCGGCGCCTGTCCCGGATCTCGCGACGCTGCCACGAGCGAGCATCCGCTTCGCCACCGACGATGTCGGCCTCACGGAGCGCGAGTGGCCCGGCGCTCGCTTCGAACGCCTGGACGACGGCAGCGTCACCGCGAGCGTCCCCTTCGCGGGGACCGCCTGGCTGGCCCGCAAGGTCGCCGCCCGCCTCGGTGGGGCCGAGGTACTCTCTCCACCGGAGATGCGCGACGCAGTCGAAAGGTTCTCCCGCACAGCCGCGAAGGAGATCTTCCCCGACCCGAGAGAAACGGGAGGCTCATGAACGCCGACCACACCTACCCGCGACCGCTCCCTCACCTGCCCTACGACGGCGCGGCCTCATGCCGCCTGTGCCAGACTTTCGAGCCCGACGTGGAGCACGAGTGGTGCCCCGCGGTCGCGGCGCTCGTCTGCGAGAGTTGCTGCCGCCGACTCATGGGCGGCGACGAGGAACGACTCTCCGGCGTGGAGCTCGACAACGGGGAGACGATGACGCTGGACGTGCTGTACCTCGCGTGCGCCACCTGCCACCGTGCCCCCCGGCGTCTCGCGGAGCGCATCCTGCAGGACGCCGAGCCCCACGGGCTGCCCTGCTAGCGAGCTCGACCGAACCGCTCGCGGACCCTGCCGACGATCTCCTGTGAGGTCGCGATCTCCACGTCATGCACCGGCAGCCCCTCGAGGAAGCGTCGCGCATATCCCCGTCCGCTGGTGAGGCGGCCGTCCGCGACGATCACGCACCCCTCATCGGTGGAGGCGCGAACGAGGCGCCCGGCCGCCTGCTTCAGCTCGAGGACCGCTTCCGGCAGGTAGTAGTCGTCCCACGCCCGTTTGCCGAACCGCTCCTGCCTCTCCTCATAGAGCGGGTCGCGCACCCGGCCGAACGGCAGCCGGGCGATGACAACGCACCGAAGGGTGTCGCCCTTCGCGTCGACTCCCTCCCAGAAGGACTTCGTCGCGAAGAGTGACAGCCGCTCGTCGGCGAGGAACTCGTCGCGGACCCGCTTGTTCGACACGCCGCGCCCCTGAAGCAGGAGTCGCAGCCCCCGCCGCTCCAGGGGACCCGACAGCTCGTCGTAGAGCTGCTCCATCTCCCGCTTGCTCGTGAAGAGCGTGAGAACGCTGCCCCCCATGGCCTCATGCACGTCCAGCAGAAGGCCTCCAAGAGCCTTCAGGTGGCTGCCCCGACGGGGCTCCGGCATGTCAGAGGGCACGAACACGGACATCTGCCGGTCGAAGTCGTAGCTCGACTCGAGACGCAGGCTGTCCCAGGACCCCTGCGGCAGCCGGTCAAGGCCCACGGTGCGTGCGAAGTGCGAGAAGTCGTCTCCTGTCGCGATCGTCGCTGATGTGTACACCACGGAGTGGACGTCGGGATAGAGCCGCTCCGCGAGCGCGCCGCCGACGTCCAGCATGGAAGCGGACACGACGTCACGGCGATCGTCGCGGTGCGAGACGCGGACGCTGTAGACGAAGGACTCGTCGGAGCCGTCAAGCACCGACTCGAGGGCCTCCAGCTGCTCGTTGAGACGAGACAGCAGACCCGCAAGGTCCGCGCGGGCCTCCACGAACCTCTCGTCGGCCTCCTCCAGCAGAGTGAGAAGGTCGCGCCCCCGGACCACCACGGTCTCCAGATGCCGCGTCAGCGAGTGCCCCACACCCGCCGCCACGCTCCACTGACTCCGGTCGCGCATCGCAGTCGTCACACGCAGTTCCGTGCAGTCGTAGGAGTCGTCCTCCTGGGGCAGGTCCCTGAGGAACTCGAAGAAGGAGCCCGCGATCGTCGAGGAAGTGGTGACCTCCGTCCGCAGGCGTGCGCTCACGCTCTCCACGCGCTGCGCGAGTTCGTCACCGCCCGCGGCGGGACCCCCGGCGCGCACCTTGGCCCGCAGCGCGTCGAGCGCGCCTCCCCGACCCTCGGTGTGCAGCGCTCCGAGCATCGACGCGATGGTCCGGTGCTCCGCAGCGGCGGAGAGCTGCTTGCGGGCCTCGGCCTCGACCGCGTGCGCCTCGTCCACGACCCAGTACCGCAGCGGCGGGAGGATGCCGCCGGCCCCGGCCCGGTCGCGGAAGAGCAGTGCGTGGTTGGTCACCACGATGTGCGCCGACCCCGCGCGGCGGCGCGCCCCGTGCAGGTAGCAGAGCTCGCGATAGAAGCGGCATCGCTTCTGGGTGCAGTCCTCCACCGAGCAGGCGATCCGACGCCTGGAGTCCGCGGTCCAGTGAAGGTTCGTCGAGTCGAGATCGCCCCAGGTCGACTGACCCACCCACGCAACGAGGGCGGCCACGTTCGCCAGCTCCTCCGTGGTCAGCGGATCTTCGACCAGAAGGCGCTCGATCTTCCGGAGGCACGGGTAGTTCTCGTAGCCCTTCAGCCCCACGAAGCGCAGCTTCCCTCCCAGGCTGGCCGTCAGCGCGGGCAACTCGCGATGCACGAGCTGATCCATCAGGGTGTTGGTCTTGGTGGCGATGCCGATGCCCACGCCGTTGTGAAGCGCGAAGGCGGCGGCCGGCACGAGATAGGCCACCGACTTGCCGACGCCGGTACCCGCCTCGACCGCGAGGTGACGCCGCGCCGCGAAGGCGTCGAGGACCGCGCGCGCCATGCGCCGCTGCTCCTGGCGAGGTTCGTAGCCGGCGTACATCCGGCCCACCGCGCCGCTCTCCGAGAAGGCCTCGAGCATCGCCTCCGGGTCCGGGCACGCGAGTTCCCGCTCGTCGGCGTCGCCCAGCACGGCCTCGCGCTGCCGGCGCACCGCCGCCACCCGGAGAGGCTTGAGGTCCAGCATGTGCGCCTTTCCGCCCCGGGCGCCCGCCACCTGGCGCAGCACGTCGCGCAGCGGCCACGCCGTGCCCGTCGCCGTCGCGAGGATCCCCTCAACGATGGCTGGCGGCGACGCGGCTATCCCCGCAAGGGCGACGCGCCAGACGCGGAACATGGCCTCGGCGTCCCCCGCCGCGCGATGGAAGTCGGCGTCCACGTCGAAGGCCTCAGCGATGTCCCGGAGGCGGTGGCTCGCCAGCCTCGGGAGAGCGATGCGCGCCAGCTCCAGAGAGTCGAGCCAGCGCCCCGGCACGCGCACGCCCGCCTCCGAAGCGGCCTGGGTCACGAAGGCGCGGTCGAAGGCGGCGTTGTGCGCGACGATGTCCCGGTCGCCGAGCAGGTCCGAGATCTCCCGCATCACCGTCGCCAGCGCCGGGGCGCCCTCCAGCATCGCGTCGTCGATACCGGTGAGGAGGGTGGTGTCGTGCGGGACCGGACAGCCGGGGTCCACCAGCGAGGAGTAGCGCGCGATCACCTCGGGTCCGCACGCAACGACCACGGCGACCTCGATGATCCGGTCACGGCGCGCGTCCACGCCGGTGGTCTCGACATCCAAGTAGGCGATCTCGTCCTCGATCCCCCAGACGGCGTCGAGCGCCGCTGAGGCGAGACCTGCATAGCTGGCCTCGACGTCGGCGTCCGTGCCGGGAACAAGCCGGGCGAGAAGCGCGGCCGGTGTGCCGCGCGGGGACTGCTCACTCATGCAGCGACGATAGCACGGCGCCCCGACACCTGACGGTGCCGGGGCGCGCGAGTCGAGACCGTGCGGAGTGGACCTACTTGCCGGTGTTCGGATCGCCGATCGCGATGTCGCGCTGCTTGACCAGCCACTGCGAGCCAGGCTTCACGAACGTCCACTGCGCTCCGAAGATCCCGTTGGTGCCGAGGTCCTCGCGGACGACGACGGTCGCAGTCGCACCTTCCGAGACGCTGGAGACCACGCTGAACGACTTCATGCCGTACATCTGCTCTGTCTGCTGGAAGTCCTGGACGGTCGTCTGGCTCGCGGCCGGCTGCATCTTGAAAGCCACGTCCCACTTCTTGTCGAGGATCGCCTGGTAGTACGCCTTCACGAACTTCGCGGGGTCCTCGCCGACGGGCACCTTCGTCGCCGTGGACGGGTCGAACGCGCCGACCGACGTCTTCATGCCGGGATTGGTGCCGGAGGTCGCGGCGGTCGAGCCGCCCGTGGTCGAAGCGACGGAGCCCGACGACCCCTTGAACACGCCGGCCAGGACCAGGATGAGTACCACGAGGAGCACGGCAATGACGCCGAGCAGGATCGGGACGGTGCGATTGGGACTGGGTGCGTCGGACATTCGCTGGACCCTTTCTCTTGCTTCACTGGAGGTGTGGGCGCACGCTGCGCCGGTGCAACAGTATACGGCGACGAGCGGACGGGCCGTCTCCGGCGCAGGCGCTACACTGAAGTCCTGGAGAGTCCGCCTGCTTCAGACGGTCGCGACCTCGCAATCCGCGTGCCGTCTTGCATCGAGCAGGGAGAGTCACGTGGCCCGCACGCGGAGTCTGTTCGAGGTGATCGGCCCGGTGATGATCGGGCCGAGTTCCAGCCATACCGCCGGTGCGGTCCGGTTGGGCCTTCTCACACGCGCGGTCTTCGGCGACCAGCCCGCCCGTGCACTCATCGAACTGCACGGGTCCTTCGCGTCGACGGGGCACGGCCACGGCACCGACCTCGCTCTCGTCGCGGGCCTTCTGGGTCTTTCCCCGGCCGACGAGCGGATCAGGACCTCGCTCGAGGAGGCGTCGCGGGCCGGCCTGGAGATCGTGCTCGTCGAGTCCGACCTCGGCGAGGTCCACCCGAACACCGCGCGCATCACCGTCTCCGACAGCGCAGGCCGCACGACGGTCGTCCAGGGGTCGTCCATCGGGGGCGCCGACGTGGTGCTGACCCGGATCGACGGCTTCGACGTCGTCATCACCGGGGAGCTGCCGGTCCTCATCGTCGAGCACATGGATCAGCCGGGCGTCATCGCGTCGGTGAGCGCAGTACTGGCGGAGCACGGGGTCAACATCGCGAGCATGGAGGTCTCCCGCGAGATGCGCGGTGCGAAGGCGCTGATGGTGATCGAGACCGACCAGGTCGTCCACACGGACGCGGTCGAAGCGGTGGGCCACGCGAAGGCGGTCACCGCCGTGCGCACGGTCCCGGCGGTCTAGGCCTTTCGGCCACCGCAGCCCGCGACACTACACGAGACGCACGCACCCGTGCACGCCCGCAACAGGAGCGCATGGCACCGCGGGCAACGCACCGCATCGGCCGCCACTTCGAGCCCGCACTGAGGGCACTTCTTCGAGCACGCCGCAGTCGGCTTCGTGACGGGGCCTTCGTCGTCAGCGTTCATCGCATGCCTCCGAAGAGTCGGAGCACCTGGTGCACGATCCCCCCGAGCAGGAACGCGAACCCCAGCGAACTCGCGAACAGCCCGGCGAGATAGCGCCACCCGCGTTCCTTCAGGACAACGAGCGCACTCGCCATGCAGGGCACGAACAGAGTGATCGTCACCATGGCCACCAGCAATTGCGGACCGCTCAGATGCATCGAGAAGAATCCCGCAGCCCCGAAATCCCTGCGTATGAGTCCCATGACGAAGGCCGTCGCGGTCTGCGGCGGCAGACCCAGCCAGCCGGACACCAGCGGTCGCGCTGCCCGGATGATGAAGTCGAGAGCTCCGGTCACCTTCAGCAGGCCCAGGAACAGTGTCCCCCCGACGAAGAAGACCGCCACCTCGCGCATGAAGTTCCAGACCTTGATGCCGGTCTTGCGGGCGACGTTGTCGAGGCGGGGCCAGCGGAGTGTCGGAAGGTCTATGAACAGCGACGTCGACTCCCCCGGCACGAGCTTGTTGAGCGCCGTCCCAAGGGCCACGAACACCGCGAGCAGGATGATGAAGTAGGCCACGGTGTAGATCGGCTGTGTGGTCGCCATGAGCGCCGCCACGATCCCCAGCTGGGCAGAGCACGGCACGGCGACGGCCATGAGGGTGGTGGCTATGAACCTCTCGCGCCGGCTGCCCAGGATCCGGGTCGTGAGGGTACCCATCGTCACGCATCCCAGTCCCAGGATCAGCGGGATCACCGCCCGCCCGTTGAGCCCCATCGCCGTGAGCGACCGGTCGGTGAGCGCGGCGATCCTCGGCAGGTAGCCGGTGTCCTCCAGGAGCGAGAGCAGCAGGTAGAAGCCCGTGACGAGCGGCAGGATCACGCCGAGCAGCGTCGCAGGCGTGAGCGTGAGCAGCCCGAACTGCCCGGCGAGCACCTCGAACCCCACGGATCCGCGCGCGAACACTTGGGCGACGAGTCCCTGGACGAAGGGGTCGTAGTGGCCCTGCATGATCGTGCCCTGAAGGAACCCGACCAGGTTGTTGGCGATGAAGATGCCCGACGGCAGCCCGGCCATGCTCTGGTCCAACTTCAACGAGGAAACCACCGTGCGCCATTTCAAATGGAT
>CAIKZH010000185.1 GCA_903831865.1 uncultured Coriobacteriia bacterium | reverse complement strand
TTCGCTGCGGGTCACGGGCGTCTCCCTAACACGGTGCGGTTTGAACTCGCACAGCGGCCCCAACGGGTCAAGCGCCTTGAGCGCGCAGCCCCGCTACTTGTTGTCCGGCTCGTCGATGAACTGGTCCATCCGGCGGCTGAGCATGTTCCAGCCGGTCTTGAGGTGATTCGAGAGTGAATAGGACTTGTATTGCGTGAGTACGTAGATCCGCCTCAGGCCCGAGTGGAGGCAATTCGACAGCGTGAAGTCGATGATCCGGAAGATCCCTCCGAAGGGAACGGACGGTTTCGCTCGAACGTCGGTGAGCGGCCGGAGGCGCCCTCCCTGGCCGCCTGCCATCACGTAGACCACGGTCTCTGCCATAGGTGCGCCCCTCCAACGCCGGTGCCTTGATGCCTCAGGAACGACGCGTCGAGGACAGCCTGCTCGAAACGTTGGCCGACAGCGGGGGACGAACAGCCCGCGGCCGCCCCTGACTCTCCGGCGGGACGAGGTGTCCCTTCCCGTCGTCCGTGTTTCATGACGACGACCTTCACTGGGTCTGCGGGCTCATGGGCCTCTCAGATCGCCTTCACCGCCGCGACTCCAGGGACATCCAGGAGCTCGTCGAACAGGGCCCGGTAATGGACGAACGCCTGCCGGAGATCCTCTGTCGACGCCTCGCCGCGCTCCCTCTTGAGCGCGAATGCGTGCGCGGCGCGGTAGTTCTGCATCACGCCCGGGTGGTCGACGGAGATGTCCGATCCTCTTTGCTCGACGCTGCCAGTCGGGTATCCGCGAGCCGCCATCACCCTCTGGACGAGCGCATCGGCCTCGGCCACGGCGGCCTCCGGTTCGTCGACGAAGCGCGCCTGGTCCGCTTGCCATGAGCTGGCGAAGCTCTGGCGCATCTCGGGAGGCACCGCGTGGATCTGGAGCTTCTCGACCCTTTTCTCACGCTCCGCGAGGTGAGCCTCCGCGTCCTTCCCGTCCGCCGTGAGCGTCCGCTCGTATTCGGCCCCGAAACGCTCCTTCAGGTGCGCGGTCCTGCGCCTTCTCGCCAGGACGAAGACCAGTGCCGCGATCGCGACGACGGCGACGAGAAGAACGAATCCGATCTGGATGCTCATACCCGACCTCCTTGGCACCAGAGGATGGCGGCTCGCCGAGGCTCTAAGCCGGCCCCCCGTACCTTCCAGCGGATCTACTTCAATCCTCGTGCCATCCGACCGGCGCCCGAAAGCGCCTCCCGGGCAAGTCGGGTGCGCGGCGCTCCGCTCGAGCGGAACCTCTCCAGCAGGCTGCTATCCGGCCAGAAGTACCCGCGCGGCCGGGATCCGGGGAACAGACGGCCCGCGTCGGATGGTCGTAGGTGGATCGCCCGGGCCGTCACGCCCTTGAAGACGCTGCACTCCCGAACGTAGCTCTTTCAGTTCCGAATCGTCCGATTCATGGAGCCGCGCCCGGTCGGAGATCCTGGATCCGGCCACGGCCTTGCTCGCGGGCGGCGTTGCGCGGTCCTCCGGAAGCCCAGGCCCCTAGAATGCCCTCTGGTGAAAGGCCGCGACGTCGTACACGAGCAAGGGGTTCCCGAGGCCCTCGGCCGGTTCGGCTTTTTCGCTCGCGGCATCGTCTACCTCTTCGTCGGGGGCATCGCCGCGCGTGTGGCGGTCCTCTCCCGCGGGCATGCGGAGGGACCAGGCGGAGCGCTTCGCGAGGTCCTCGGGAGCTGGCACGGACGGGCTGCGCTATGGATCGTCGTGGCGGGGCTGGCCTCCTTCGTGGCCTACCGCCTCATGCTCGCCGCGCGCGCACGGCCGGCGATCGCGAAGATCGGTGCGTTCGTCGGCGCCGCCGTCGCCCTCGCTCTCCTGTGGACGTCCGTTCACGTGGTCCTGGACCTCCGGAGCCAGGGCCTATCCGTCCTTCGCCAGTGGGGCGCGGTCTTGATGGCTAGGCCGTGGGGCCGGAGCGCGCTCGCCTTCGGAGGCGCGATCGCGGTCGTGGCAGGCCTCGTCGAGGTCGTCCGCGCCGTCATCGACAGTCTCCCGGCGGACTTCTCTGCGGCGGTCATCCCGGGCGACAGCCGGAAATGGGTCTCTTATCTGGCGCGCCTCGGCCTGCTGGGACATGGAGCCGTCATCGCGCTAGTGGGCGTGTCGGTCGTCCGCGCGGCGGTCCTCACGAGCCCGAGGGAAATCGTCGACACCGCCGGCGCTCTCCGGAAGCTGACGCTGGTTCAGGGCGGGCCCGCGCTCTTCGCGGTTGCTGCTGCCGGGCTCCTCGCGTATGGCCTCTCGATGCTCGTCCTCGCCACGCACCGACGCCGGATCGTTCGCTGAGGAGGACGTGGACCGTCCTTTGTCGCGCTTCGCCAGGACCCCGGATGGGCGTCCGGTCCATCGAGACCGCCGCCCGCGCGCCGGAGACCGGAAGCCGCGGCCACGAAGTCGAGGCGGACGAGATTGACCTTCCAGTCCGGGTTTCGTTCGTCGGCCGGCACGGAGCGCAGCAGCCGGTTGCCCATGCCCAGGAGATGCTGGTTGCGGCAGCTGAAGGCCCGATCGGCCCGTGCGCCTGCCCCGCCGGCGACGTAGTCGAGGTACGGGAACGCCCCGGCCGCCGTGGAGTTCGACGACACGAAGCCCCCCTCGTCCATGCTCGGCACGGAATGATCCATCGCCAGCAGAGTGCTCTCACCTGTCCAGAAAAGCCTGGATGGCCGGGACGGTGCGCCCGATGTCCAGGAGCACCCCCATGTGTCCGTAGGAGGAGTCGAGGACATGCA
>CAIKZH010000184.1 GCA_903831865.1 uncultured Coriobacteriia bacterium | reverse complement strand
GCGATGACGAGCGAGATCGCGGCGAGGGGTCCGAGCGGGGATCGTGCGGAGGAGTGACGCAAGGTCACTTGAGGCCGAGGCCTCGGGCGGTGCTCCATGCGGGCCGCCAGCGGCGGCCCTCGTTGAGGTAGCCGCTTACTGCGATCTTGGTGTTGTACGCGGCGTTGTACAGCTTGGCGCCGCCCTTGTGGCCTGAAGTGTTGATCTGGAACAGGCCCAGGCATCCACCGGTCTTGCACTTGGGATCGCCGCCGGACTCGGCCCACACGACTGCGAGGGCCTGCTGCTGCCACCATCCGGGCGTCTTGCCCTTCACGTGGTAGCCGTACCTGCGGATCGTGGAGCGCCAGCGCTCGACTGCGGCCGGGTACTTCTTGCCGACCGCGAGCACATGCGCGCCGTTGCCGGCGAGGGCGATCTGCGGCTGGGCGAGTACCGGGGCGATGGCGCCCAGTGCCACGACGAGCATCGTAGCGGCCGCGACGAGCGCGGCTGCCTTCGGCTTGTGCTTCCTTGTCTCAAGTGCGAACACGCGGGACCTCCTCGGTCCGGGGACAGGACGAGCTGGCGCGCGGCACGGTCCGGCAGCCTTCTGCTGCCTTCTCGGCCCGAAGCTCGGGCGCGCGGATGCGCGCTTCTAGATCGACACCGATTGCTTCGTGTGCGATGAGTCCGACTCCGCTGTGGGACGGACCTCGCTGCCACACCCGCCCGCATCTTGGCGGGCCGGCGAGCCATCGAGCGTGGGCGGCGAGCATGCCGAGAGGATGCGATGGACCCTGCTGCGCGGCGCGCCGTCCGCGTGCTGAGTCGGCATCCAAAGCGGCGCACGAAGGCGGAGATCAGAGGCGACCCCGGCCCGAATGCACGCCCAAGTCAGGGGAACGAAGCACCATGCGTGCCAGTTCGGCAACGTAGTCGGCGACGAACGGGCCCCCTGCAGGCCGCGAGCGGACAGACGAGCGGGCCCGCTCCGGGCACGACCGGTCCCGGTGCGTCGCCGTCAACTGTGGCAGACTTGGACGCATGGACTCCTCACGCCTCAAGAACATCGACAGGTTCCTCGGCACGCCGCTGATCGTGCTGCTCGGCGCCTGGGAATGGGTGCGCCGTCTTCTCTCACCCGCGCGCCGCAGGCGCGGGTTCGACCTCTCGGCGCCGCGCAGGATCGCCATCGTCAAGACCGTGGCGATCGGCGACGTCGTCCAGGCCCTGCCCACGGTCAAGGCGCTCCGAGGGCGCTTCCCCCACGCGCACATCACCTTCATCGTCACTCCCCGCGTGCGTGAGGTGGTGGAGGGCCTGCCCTTCGTCGACGAGGTGCGGTACTTCGACGTCTTCGGCGCGCACGGCGGCATCTCCGGCGTGGTCCGGTTCGCCCGCGAGTTGCGCGCGCAGCACTACGACATGTGGATCGAGCTGGAGCACTACTACCGGTTCACGACGATCCTCGGCTACCTCTCAGGGGCGCCGGTGCGTGTCGGCTTCTCCATCCCCGGCCAGGTGCGGCGCTTCCTGTTCACCATCACGGCGCCTTACCCCACCCAGAAGCACGAGCTGGAGTCGTTCCTCTCGATCGCCCGAGTGCTGGGCGCCTGCGTGGAAGGCGCGTCCCCGGTCCCGATCCCTGCAAGTGAGGATGACGCGCGCGTCGCGCGCGAGTGGCTCGCGGGCGCGGGCGCCGCCCTGCCGGCGGCGCAGCGCGAGCGCGGCATCGTGATCCTGCACACGACGACGAGCCCCATCGCGGTGTCGCGCAGATGGTCGGCGGACCGGTGGATCGAGTTGGCCGACCGGATCGCCGAGCGATACGGACTGACGGCGGTGTTCACCGGGGCGCCGGACGAGGCCGCGGACCTGAGAGCGCTCGCCTCCCGCACGGCCCAGCCTTCGCTCGTGTCCGCCGGCGCGTTGACTCTTCGGCAGTTCTCCGTGCTCGCGGGGCAGGCGCGGCTCATGGTGTCCGTCGACACGGGCCCGCTGCACGTGGCGGCCGCCACCGGAGTGCCGATCGTGGCGCTCTTCGGGCCGGGCGACCCGCGCAAGTGGCGTCCATACGGGCCGGGGAACGCGGTGGTCAGAGCAGGACTGGCGTGCAGTCCGTGCAGCACCCACTACACCGGCAGGATCAGCCGCAAGACGTGCGATGATTGCATGCGGGCGATCTCTGTGGAGGACGTTCTCCACGCCATCGAGTCGCTGCCGAAGGGTCCGCCCCCGCTCAGTCCGGCTGGCGATGCGGGCGCAGCGCATGTGGTCGGCCAGGTCGGTCGCCTCGCAGGGAAGGACGAAGCCAAGTGATCACCCGCCACAGGCTGGCAGAGATCCGGAAGCTCGCCGAGGGTCTGAGGATCGCGGTCGTGGGCGACCTCATGCTCGACGAGTTCCTGGCCGGCACCGTCGAGCGCATATCGCCCGAGGCCCCCGTCCCGGTGCTCACGTTCCAGACGAACCGGTTCGTGCTGGGCGGCGCGGGCAACGCGGCGCGCACGCTCGCCGCGCTCGGCGCCAAGCCCGCCCTCGTCGGGCTGGTGGGCGGTGACACCACGGGACAGACGCTCCTGGCCGAAGCTCTCGCGGAGGGCATGGACGTCTCGGGACTGGTCGTCGCCCCGCGGCGCAGCACGACCCTCAAGACGCGGATCGTCGCGCAGACGCAGCAGGTGGTCCGCATCGACCGCGAGGCGGCAGGCCCGCTGGGGCCCGCCGTCCGCCGATCGATGAGAGAGGCTGCGCTCGCCGCTGTCAGCTCCGCCTCAGCCGTGCTGGCGTCCGACTACGACAAGGGCGCGGTACCGGCGGCGCTGGCTCGCGAGTTGATAGAGGCCACTCGCGCCCGCGGTGTGCCCAGCGTGGTCGACTCGAAGGCGGGACACACCGCCTACCGTGGCGCCACTGTACTGACGCCGAACGTGAGCGAGCTGGCGAAGATGGCCCGCACGCAAGTCGTGTCCGCCAGGGACGTCTCCCGTGTCGCCGCCGCCGTGCTGAGGCGCCTTGCGCCCGAAGCGCTGCTGGTGACCCGGTCCGAGGACGGCATGAGTCTGTTCGCCTCGGGCGGCGGTCGCGTCGACGTCCCGGCGCTCGCCACCGAGGTCCGCGACGTGACCGGGGCGGGCGACACGGTCGCCGCGGTCGTGGCCCTGGGTCTTGCCGCGGGCCTCGACCTGACCGAGTCCGCGCTGCTCGCCACTCTTGCGGCGGCGGTGGTCGTCCGCAAGGTGGGCACCGCGGCTCCGAGCTGGGACGAGATGGCCGCTTTGGCGGAGGACTAGCGGCGTGGGCCGCGTCGTCGATCTCGACACACTGCTCTCGGCGCTGGCCGACGAGTCGGGTCGCGTGGTGACCACCAACGGCTGTTTCGACCTGCTGCACGTCGGCCACCTGCGACTGCTTCGTGAGGCGAAGGCGATGGGCGACGTGCTGGTCGTGGCGGTCAACGACGACGACTCGGTGAGGCGATTCAAGGGTCCGTCGCGGCCGCTCGTGCCCGCCGCCGAGAGGGCGGAGCTCGTGGCGGCGCTGGAGCCTGTCGACTACGTCGTGCTGTTCTCGGAGGACACACCGGAGCGCACGCTCGCCGCCATCCGGCCGGCCGTGCACGTCAAGGGCGGCGATTACCGGGCGCAGGACCTTCCGGAGACGAGGGTGGTCGAGGAGGGCGGGGGCGAGGTCGTCATCGTGCCGCTGGTGCCCGGGCACTCGACGAGCGACCTCGTGCGCCGCGCCGGCGAGTAGCCCCCGCGGACAAGCCCGCCCGGTCTCGCGGCACACGCCCCATCGCGCAGGAGCTGCCGGTCCGCTGTCACTCTTGAGGGGTACCTACCTCCTGTGGATTGTCGCGCATCGCGTGGCAGGGGAGAGGAGCCCGCAGATGGCCGAGACGAACACTCCGAGCGTTGACGAGCCGATCACCCGTCGGGGATTCGTCGGCTGGGCGGCGGGGTTGGCGGGCGCGTTCGCCGCGCTGGTGGCGGGTGTGCCGGTCCTCGGCTCGCTTGTCGCCGCCGGCCCACCGGCCAAGCAGGGCGACCTCGTGCGAGTCGCGGATATCAGTACGCTGCCCGACGGGGTTCCGGCAGCGCTGACCTTCGTCGACCAGACGCAGGACGCCTACGACTACTCGATACTGCCGCACAGCGTGTGGGTCGTTCGCGGGTCGGAGGCGGCGTCGGGGGGGCTGGGCCTGACGGCGGAGGCGGACGCCATCACCGTCTTCTCGCCGGTATGCACTCATCTCGGCTGCCAGGTGTTCTGGGACGCATCGACCGGTCACTTCGTGTGTCCGTGCCACAACTCCGTCTTCTCGATCGACGGCAGGGTCGTGAGCGGTCCGGCGCCGCGGGGCCTGGACGTTCTGCCTACCGAGGTGCGCGATGGCGCCCTCTACGTGCGGTGGGTCGACTACACGCCGGCCATCTCCGAGAAGATCCCGGTGTAGGAGGGGGCGCACATGTCTCGCATGGGGGACTGGTTCGAGAAGCGTCTGCCCGTCGCTGCGGGCATGCGCAGGATGCTGGACGAGGAGGTCCCCGGAGGGGCGAGGTTCGCCTACACGCTGGGGAGCGCCACGCTCCTGACATTCGTCGTGCTGGCTGTGACGGGGATCGCGCAGCTCTTCTTCTATGTGCCGACGACCGCGCAGGCCTACGACAGCCTGAACTTCCTGCGGTTCCAGGTGCCCTTCGGCTGGCTCGTGCACGGCCTGCACTACTGGGCTGCCACGGTCATGGTCGTCCTTGTCCTGCTGCATCTGATCCAGGCGTTCCTGTGGGGCGCGTTCAAGAAGCCGCGGGAGCTCACGTGGGTGCTCGGAGTCCTGCTCATGCTGGCCACTCTGGGTGCGTTCTTCACCGGCGGGCCGCTCGCGTGGGACGAGAAGGGCTTCTGGGCGGCGAAGGTGGGCAGCGGGATCGCGGGCGGCGTGCCTGTGCTCGGTGGACTCGCTCGCCAGCTGTTCTTCGGCGGCGTGACGGTGGGGCAGCTGACCATCTCGCACCTGTTCGGCTGGCATGTCGCGCTGATCCCCATCGTGATCGCCGTCATCCTGTGGGCTCATCTGTCCGCGTTCCGGCGCGGCGGCGCGGCGGGACCCGTCAAGGCTTCTGAGCGTGTCGGCGCGTTCTGGCCCGATCAGGTGCTGCGCGACCTCATCGTGTTCGCGGTCGTCATCGGGCTGCTCGTCGCTTTGAGCGCGGTGTTCATGACGCCGGTGACGGGGCCGGCCGACCCGATCGACGCGACGTACGTCGCTCGACCCGAGTGGTCGTTCCTGTTCCTCTTCCAGACGCTGAAGTACCTGCCCGGCTCGCTCGAGCCTCTTGGCACCGTGGGCGTGCCCTTCCTCGGGACCCTGCTCCTGCTCGCCGTGCCGTGGCTCGACCGGTCGGAGCGGCGCAGCCCGGCGAAACGGCCGGTCGCGATGGCGGTCTTCGCGGTGATCGTGCTTGCCGTCGTGGGGCTGAGCGTCATCGGCGCGCAGTCGACCCAGGAGGGTGGGACCGCGCCCAGCGGACCGCCGCCGGCCACTCCGGCCGCCTCCATCGTGTCGACGCCACCCGGACCCGGTCCGAGCCTGGCGTCGCATACCATCGGGGGCGCGAGTCACGGGGCGACTCTCTTCGTCGCCTACTGCCAGCAGTGCCACGGCGCGAGAGGCGTCGGGGGCGTGAAGAATGCTGGCTCGAGTGACGGCACGGTGCCGGAGATCAACCCCATCGATCCGTCCCTGAAGAGCAAGGACTCACAGAAGTTCGTGGACCTCATCGACGAGGTCATCCAGAACGGGTCCGTGCCCGACGGCACACCACGGCTCAGCATGCCCTCGTTCGGCAACACCTACGCGATGTCACAACAGCAGATCTCAGACGTCGAGGCCTATGTGCTCCAGATCAACGGAGTCCAGCGAGTCGTCATCAGCCGGCCAGGGGTGAAGCCGCTGACGTTCCTCTGGATCACGCTGATCGGCCTTGGTGTGGTGGTCGTGGCCAGCGGTGTCGCCATGGTCCAGAGGCGCTGACGGCGGAGTCCGACGCTGAGGGAGTCCCCCTCGGCCCTTGGTCGTCTCAGCGTAGGTCGGACGCGCTCGCGAGCGCATACTGGTGACAGGCGTGCTGTGCCCGCGCGCTGTCGAGCGAGCGCTTGATCTGCTACGTCAAAGGAACCTGGAAGTGTCACTTCGTAAGGATGGGGACGTACGCGGTGGGGGAGTTCCCACCCGCCGTGCCCGTGTCGTCTCCGCCGTCGCGATCCTGGCCGTCTGCGCGGCCATCTGCCTCCGCGCAGCGCCCGCGTTCGCCTACTACCCCACCAGCAGCATCTCGGGGATCCCGGCCACGTGGACCGCAGGCGACGTGACGTTCACGCTCACGTCGGACTCCTCCGAAGCGCAGATCCAGTACTGGATCGACGGGGACCCCACGGGAGACATCTACAACGTGCCCGTGCCCATCACGGCCGACGGCTACACCTACGTGGAGTACGCGTGCCACGACGGGCACTCGCTGCGTGAAGACCCTCACTACGCCACCATCATGATCGATAAGAGCGCCCCGGTGACATCGGTGACAGGCGCGCCGACGGGGTGGACGACCCCGGGCACATACGCCCTGCACGTCACTCCCGGAGACGCTTACTCCGGCGTCGCTGCGACCTACTACCGCATCGACGACGGTCCGCCGCAACTGCTTGCCGGCACCACCGTGTCCGTGACGTCCACACGCACCACCTGGGTCGACTGCTGGTCGGTCGATCGTGTCGGAAACGTCGAGGTCCCCAAGACGACCGTCATTCACGTCGATGGAGGGCTCCCTGCGACGACGCTCTCGGGACTACCGGGCACGCCCTGGGGATGGACCAGTTCGCCCGTGATCTTCTCACTCGCGGGAGAGTCGCCGTCGGGCCCTGTGGCGAGCACGATCTACCGTCTGGGTTCCGGTCCGCTCACCGTATTCTCCGGGCCGGTGACGTTCTCGACCGAGGGTGCGACGCCGCTCGCGTTCTCGTCTGTCGATGCGGTGGGTGCGCGGGAACCGACGCGCACGGTCATGCTCGATATCGACTACTCGCCGCCGGTGTCGTGGGCGACCGGACTGCCCGGCGGACCGACCCCGTCCAACGTCACCTTTGCCCTGGCGGGCTCGGATGCGTTGTCGGGCCTCGCCGCGATCGACTACTCCCTCGACGGCGCCGCCGCGGTTCCGTACGCGGCACCGGTGACGTTGGCGGCCGGCGCCGACACGAGCTCGACCCACACGCTCACATGGTGGGCAGTCGATCGAGCAGGCAACGCCGAGGCGGCGCACTCCAGCTCCATCCAGCTCGATACCCGGCTTCCCATCACCACCCTGTCCGGCGCGCCGAGCGGCTGGGTCTCCGGCGACGTCACCTTCGTTCTCTCCGCGGTCTCACCCGGCTACCAGGTGTCGGGCACCTACTACCGGTTCGGTTCGGGCGCGGTACATGTCTACACTTCGCCTGTCGTCGTCAGCAGTCTGGAAGCCACCACGGTGTCGTTCTGGTCGCAGGACAGCCAGGGGCAGATCGAGTCCCCGCAGAGCCGCACGCTGCTGATCGACCGCATAGCCCCCGTCTCGACAGCGAGCGGGATACCGGGGGGGGCGTCTCCGGTGCCTGTCACGTTCACGCTGCAGGGTTCGGACACCGGCTCAGGGCTGAAGGAGATCCGCTATCGGCTGGGCAGCGGTTCCGTGGCGGTCTACGCGGGACCGGTGACCGTCAGTTCGCCGGGGCTCACGACCGTGACATGGTGGGCCGTGGACTGGGCGGGTAACGCCGAGGCTCCGCATGCCGCGACTGTTGATATCGAGTCCGGTGGAGTAGCGACGTCGATCTCCGGCGTGCCGCCGGGCTGGTCTCGCGGCGACGTCACGTTCTCGCTCGAAGCCCAGGGCGACGCCTCCGGAGGGACCTACTACCGTGTCGGCGCTCAGCCGCTCACGGGGTACGCCGCTCCCGTGACCATCTCCGCTGAAGGCACCACCGACGTGAGCTGGTACTCGGTCAACGGGCTCGGGGTCGCCGAGCCTCTTCACACGGCTCAAGTGCGCATCGACGGCACACCGCCCGTCACGACGTCGGACGTCGCGACATCCTACCCGGGCGCGGCGACCATCCACCTGAGCGCGTCCGACGCGCTGTCGGGCGTTGCGGGAACGACGTGGTCGCTCGACGGTGGAGTGGCGACCTCCGGGACGGCCGTCCAGGTCTCGACGTCGGGCACCCACACCGTGACGTACGCGTCGACCGATGTCGCGGGCAACGGCGAGGCGCCGCACGGCGAGACCTTCACGGTAGGCGGGGCGTCGGCGCCGTCGGCGCTCACGATCGCCGTCACCCCGAAGTCGGTGGCCCTGCCCCGGCCCTTCGCGCTCTCGGGCATCCTCTCGCATGGGGTCGTCGGGGATCCGTGCGTCGTCGAGGTCAGGAAGCCCGGGTCGGCACGCTGGTCGTACTCATCGGCCCGGGGCGCCTATCAGGCGAGTCCCAGTGTCGTGGCCTGGTGGTACCGGTACACGCCGAAGCTCCGCGGGACATACACCTTCCGGGTGCGGTTCGCGGGAGGCGCCGGCCGCGCACCCACCGTGTCCGGCACCGTCTCGGTGCGCGTCAGGTAGGGCGGGTCGGCGTCAACCCGGGGGCAGTGTCTCCGCCTATTCGCCGGCGAGGATCTTGTACAGACGCCTGCGTGCGTCGGCGAGCACTTCCTGGGCGGCCTCGATCTGCTCTGGCGTGCCGGTGCGCGCCACCTGCACTGACGCCTGGCCGACGGCCATGATGCCGCCGCGCATCGCTCGCGCGTTGTGGCCATGCGCTCCAGCGACCTTGTCCCAAGGTGCGCCCTCCGGCGCGGTCTCGGCCTTTGCCCGGCCCGCTTCGGTCAGCGCGTACACGCGCTTGCCGTCCATCTGCTCGCTGGTGAGCATGCCCTGGTCTTCGAGCAGTTGGAGGGTGGGGTAGATGGACCCCGCACTCGGGCTCCATACGCCGCCGCTGCGATCGGTCATCTCCTGCAGGATCTGGTAGCCATGCATCGGCTTCTCGGTGAGCAGCGCGAGGATCGCGGTCTGCACGTCCCCGCGCCGCGCGCGTGCGCCCATGCTGGGACCGCCGAACCCGGGGCCGAAACCTCCCGGATGATGCATCCGGTGGAACTCGCGGAGACTGCCGACTGCATCGCGTCCGTGCTCTTCCATGCGTTTCTCCCATCATCGGTCCGGCCTCGTCGCCGTCCTACGGGCGCCGGGCAGACTCGCGGACTAGCACCATTACGCGATATATCGTAATACCTCGCACGAGTCAGCGCAAGACCGACGTTTCACGATTCCCTGTCGTGAACGGACGCCGCTTGTCGCCGATCGGAGCCCGCACGGCAGCGCACGATGCTATGCTCCCTTCCATTGGGGCGGGTCTGGCCCGTCGCTTCCGGTCGCATACGATCGTGGGGAGCAGCTCATGCACGCTTTTGCTCGGCTCAGAGTCAGTGCACTGGTGACGGTCGCTGCGTGCTTCATCGCTGCGGTCGTCATGGCGCCGCAGGCATTCGCCTCGCCTGTCTCCGCGTTCGGGGAGGGTTCGCACGGCGCGAAGCATGTGGTCGCTCCGCAGCGCCTTGCGGCGTCTTCGGTCCGGGCTCTCAACGATGTCTCGACAGCGATCCCTGAGACGCTCCCGTTCTCTGTCACAGGGATCGACGGCGCGCACGGCATCCTGGGCCCCTGGGACAACGTGTACCGAGTGAGCTTGACGGCCCGCCAGACCTACTGGTTCTGGCTCGATGGGCCGACGACGGCCGACCTCGATCTCTTCCTCTACAACCCCGATGCGACCACGGTCGACTCGACCACGACCATCGTCGACGGGTCGGCGGTCGATGGGTCGCAGGAGTGGTTCAGCCATTACGCGGACCGCACCGGCTACTACTACGTCGACGTCTACGCGTACAGCGGGTCCGGGTCGTTCACTCTGCACGGTGACCTGCTCTCGCACCAGGACCTGGACGCTGACATCGCCGGTGTCACCACCGAGGCGGCTCTGCCGTTCACCGCGAGCGACAGTCTCACCGTCGGCTCGGACACGCAGGACGGCTACAAGGTCTGGCTGAACGCCGGGCAGTCGGCGGAGTTCTTAATGACCGGGCAGGTGGGGACGGACTTCTCCACGATCCTGTTCCCGCCGGGGACCACGGCCGTCTGGAGCGACCAGGAGTCGGTGACGGGGGCCTACACCTCAGGGACCAGATACGAGTCCATGTTCTACAAGGCCCCGGTGGCCGGGTACTACTACCCGATGGTCTACATGTTCTGGTACGTGAAGGTGCCGCATCCCTTGGGTGGGACCTACACCCTTGCCGCGACCACCGCGAGTACCTTCCCGACATCGATCTCCATCAAGACGAACCTGACGTCGGTGAAGCTCCCGAAGCCGTTCGAGCTGTCGGGCGTTCTGGCGAACGGCATGGGCGGAGACCCGTGCGTCGTGGACGTCAAGAAGCCGGGGTCGAGCCGGTGGTCGTATTCGTCGAAGCGCCTCGTGTATTCGATCAGCGCGACCAGTGGCGGCAGCTGGTGGTACCGCTACACGCCGAAGCTCAAGGGCAAGTACGCGTTCCGCGTGCGCTACGCTCCTGATTCGCCTGCGCTGGACGGCGGGGCCCGCGCTGCGGTGACGTCGCCGAACATCGTCTACGTCACGGTGAAGTAGCTGTCGCAGGCATACATGCAGCTGAGTAGCGGACCGGGCTCCTTCGAGCCCGGTCCGCCTGTTCATTCCATGTTGCGTTCGGCTCACGGTCCTTGAGTGTGCAGGGTGCGCGGCGTATCGTTGCGAGTACGCATGGGTCGTCAGCGGGGCGTTTCGCGCGCGGGCGAAAGGGCTGACTATGAGTAAGTCTCTGTGCAGGTGGACGATCTTGACATCGCTCGCGTTCGCGATGGTGCTTGCGTTCTCGCTACCCTCAGTCGCAAGCGCTGACCCCCCGGCTCCTTCGACCACGGCGAGCCCGGCGCCGGTCGGCTCATTCAACAACGCCGTCGTGTTCTCGCTCACCGCTACCGAGCCAGCTGGTCCAGGCGCGGCCAACACATTCTTCCGTCTCGACGGCGGAGCGGTGACGACCTATTCGGTCGGGTTCGCGATCGTGCCCATCTTCTCGAGCGTGGGGACCCACACGCTCACCTACTACTCCACCGACACGCTCGGCAACACCGAGGGCGCCCATACGTCCACGTTCACGGTCAACGACACGCTGCCGCCCACCACCATCACCGACGTGGCTCCCACCTACGCGGACGTGGCCACGATCACCCTGAGCGCCTCGGACAACCAGTTCGTCGGCCTCGGCTACGCTGTGACGGCCATCGGCTCCGGGGTGGCGGGCACGCACTGGTCGCTCGACGGTGGCAGCACGTGGACCACGGGCACGCAGGTCGTGGAGAGCCAGGCTTCCACGAGCCCCTATACGCTGCTCTACTACTCCACAGACGTCGCCGGCAACCGTGAGACCACGGGCTCGGCGTCCTTCCGCGTCAACGACACCATCGCTCCGGTGACTTCGAGCGACGCCACCTCGTCCTACGTGGGCACGGCGACGATCCACTTCACCGCGCATGACAACAGCGGCGGGCTCGGGGTGGGCGCCACCTACTACAGTCTCGACGGCGGCGGCTTCGTCCAGGGCACTTCAGTGACCACGACGTCCACCGGTTCACACTCCCTGCTCTTCTACTCAACCGACAAGGCCTCTCCCACGCCCAACTCCGAGTCGGTGAAGAGCGTCAACTTCGTGGTCACGGCATTCGACACGACGCCGCCGACCTCGAGCTCCGACGCGACCGCCTCCTACATCGTCACGGCCACCGTGCATATCTCGGCAACCGACAACCCGGGCGGCATCGGCGTCGGGGCGATCTACTACAAGCTCGACGGCGGAAGCGTCGTGACGACCGTAGTCGCTGTGGGTAATCCCACGACACTGACAGCGCCGGTGGTCGTGACAGGCGCCGGCTCCCACTCCATCGAGTTCTGGTCCGCCGACCTGCTCGGCAATGTCGAATCGCCGCACCACACGGTGAACTTCACGATAGGCAAGCTGTCGTCGACGATCTCGATCTCGGCGGTGCCCGCCAGTGTGAAGCTGCCGAAGCCGTTCGTGCTGTCCGGCCTGCTCACCGTCCCGACCAACGGCCTCTCCTGTGTCGTCTACGTGAAGAAGCCGGGTTCGGCACGCTGGTCCTATTCGTCGAACCGGCTGAGCTACAACGCCGCCGGCGCGGCCAGCGGCTGGTGGTACCGCTATACGCCGACGCTTCGCGGCACCTACTCGTTCTACGTGAACTTCGCCGGTGACGGCACACATATCGCGGCCACTTCGAGGACCATCAAGGTCACCGTGAAGTAGCTTCCCTGAGCGCTGAAGAGGGGGACGCGGCCCCGGACGTACGTTGTCCGGGGCCGCGTCTTGTCCTCACGGCCGCGGAGCCCGAGGTCCGTCTGCCGCGCTCTGCCCTTGAGGACGCGCCGCTCGGACCCCTCGCACCTCCAGAAGGCAGGCGCCGGGTATAGGAGAGCGAAGGGCGACTCCCGGCGGAGGCGCAGGCATCTGTGAGGAGGCGACCATGCGTCTTGGAGGAAGAATCGCGGTGATCACGGGCGTGGGCTCCGGCATGGGGCGCGCCATGGCGGTGCGGTTCTCAGGGGAGGGGGCGAAGGTCGTCGGTCTCGAATGGAACGAGGGCACGCTCACCGAGACCGCGGAAATGTTGCGCGCGGCAGGAGGGGAGTTCCTGGGAGTCCAGGGAAACGTGGCTGCTCAGGCCGACGTCCAGCGTCTGGTCGAGTCCGCCGCCGGGAAGTACGGGCGGATCGACGTGCTCTGCAACAACGCGGGCGTGATGGATCTCAACCAGGGCGTCGCCGAGTTGGATGACGCCGTGTGGGAGAGAGTCATGGGCATCAACGTGAACGGGCCGATGTATGCGACCCGCCTGGTAGTCCCCATGATGGTCGCGCAGGGCGGAGGGTCGATCGTCAACACCGCCTCGGTCGCGGGCCTCCACGGCGGCGCCGCGGGAGTCGCCTACACCGTCTCGAAGCACGCGCTCATCGGTCTGACCCGCAGCACCGCCTGGATGTACGCGACCAAGGGCGTGCGCTGCAACGCGATCGCCGCTGGCGCCGTCGAGACCAACATCATGCAGAGCGTGGATATGTCACACATGGATGCACCGGGTTCGGCACGAACCGGCGCCTACACCGGTATCATCCCGGGCTTGCTCAAGGCGGAGGACATCGCCAGTCTCGCGCTGTTCCTCGCGTCCGACGAGGCAGTGAAGATCAACGGCGCGGTCATCGCTGCCGACGCCGGCTGGACCGCCGCCTAGGGATCCGTGCGAGCAAGGTCGCGATCTAACGAGGCGGCACGAACGGGGTGCCCGCCTTCACGCTGTTGCGCCCAGTCCATCCGGCGGGCACCTCGACCACCCAGCTCACCTCGCCCGGGGATGGGGCGAGCGTGCGCGTGCGGTCGAGCGTGGCGATCGCGGTCACGCGCCGGTCCGGAGCGATGAAGACGACATCGATCGGGAACTCCACCGACTTGGTCGCGAACGTGACCACCGTGGGAGCGGCGTAGACGAAGACCATCCCGGTCCCGAGCGCGAGGCGATGACGGCCCTGCAGCCCCCATGACCTTCTGGCGGGGGTATCAGCGACCGTCACCGTCAGCTCAGACGCGCCGAGCCGGACGTGGGCCTGCCCTTCCGTGGCGATCTCGATGCTCGGCCACAGGGCGGCGAGAGCCGCTCCAGTGGCCGCGAGCACCACGGCGGCGACCACGACGACCGCGATCGCGTGGCGCTGTCGCACCCCGCGGACGGTCTCGGACGTCGGACCCTGATCATCCATGAGCTCAGGGTAGCGCGCAGTCCGATGGTCGTGCGGCCCGATGTCACCGCCATGGCGTAGGTTGATGTCCGCGGCGGTCTGCTCAGCCTGTCCGAGCGGCTAGACTGGTGAGGGGCGAGGCGGCGGTGCGGGATGATCGGGGGTGACGGCACGGCTCGATTCATACACACCGCGGACTGGCACCTCGGCAGGCCCCTCGCGTCCGTACGGCTGACGGACGACCAGGCGTATGCGCTCGAGGGACTGTGCGACCTGGTGGCCGAGGTCCGGCCGGACGCCGTCCTGATCTCGGGGGACGTCTACGACCGATCCGTCCCGCCGCCGGAAGCGGTCGAGCTGCTCGACGACACGCTGACACGGATAGCGGGTCTCGGCGCGGCGGTCTGCGTGGTGGCGGGGAACCATGACAGCCCGGAGCGCATCGGCTTCGGCGCCCGCCTGCTCGCACCCTCCGGCGTCCACATGGCGGGTCCTCTGACCGCCGACGTGGCGAGCGTCGCACTGCCGACCGACGAGGGTCCCGTGCGTCTATGGCTGCTGCCCTATGCTGATCCGTCTGTTGTCAGATTCGTCCTCGACGACGACGCGTTGCGGGGGCATGACGAGGCCGTGGCCGCCATGCTCGCGCGTGTCCGCGCAGCGTTCCGTCCAGGCGAGCGCAACGTCCTGATCGCGCACGAGTTCGTCGCCGGCGGCGTGGAGACAGCGGACTCCGAGAGACCGCTGACGGTCGGCGGCACCGCGCAGGTCGCATGCGAGAGGTTCGACGGCTTCGACTATGTCGCTCTCGGGCACCTCCATCGTCCGCAGGCTCCGGGGCCCGGGCTGCGCTACGCGGGCTCCCTGCTGAAGTACTCGGTCGCCGAGGCCGAGCACTCGAAGTCCGTCAGCGTCGTGGAGCTCGGCGCGGCCGGCTCGGCATCAAGGGTGGAAGAGGTCGCACTGCCCGTCCGCAGGGACGTTCGCGTGGTGAGCGGGGTGCTCGACGCGATCGTGGCTGACGCGCCGCCCCAAGGACGGGACGACTATGTCTTCGCGCTGCTGCAGGACACGGGTCCGTTGTACGATCCCATGGCCGCGCTTCGCGGTGTATGGCCCAACTGCATCGGGTTCCGCCGCGATCGGGAGCTCGACCTCGCGCAGGGTCAGCCGTCGCTGGATGCCGCTCAACTTCGCTCGCGCGATGTCACCGCTCTGTTCTCGGGCTTCTTCCAGCATGTGTGCGGCGAGGACCTGACTCAGACACAGCGCGACACGTTCGTCGCGATCGCCGATGCCGCGGCCTCCGAGGGCGAGGACTGAGCCCATGCGCCCCGTTCGTGTGGTGTTGCAGGCGTTCGGACCCTTCGCCGGCCGCGAGGTCATCGACTTCCGCGAGTTGGGGGACAACCGCTTCTTTCTCGTCCACGGCCCCACCGGTGCCGGGAAGACGACGGTGCTCGACGCCATGTGCTTCGCGCTCTACGGCCGGACCACCGGCGAGGAGCGAACGGCCCAACAGATGCGAAGCCAGTTCGCGGCGAAGGGTCTGCCCACCGAGATCGAGTTCGACTTCTCTGTCGGGTCCGAGTGCTACCGCATCCGGCGGCGGCCGGCGCAGCAGGCGGCGAGGGCGCGCGGGACGGGGACGCGCTCCGAGGCACCCTCGGTCACGCTGTGGCGGCGGCCCTCCGATGCCGCGGACGACACGGACGGCGAGCCTGTCGCGACCAAGGGGCGCGACGTCGCCCCGGAGGTCGAGCGCATCATCGGGTTCTCGGCGGACCAGTTCCGCCAGGTCGTGATGCTGCCGCAGGGCCGTTTCCGCGAGCTGCTCTCCGCCGACTCCAAGCAGCGCGAGCAGATCATGCAGGCGCTGTTCGGCACCGGGCGCTACGCTTCGGTCGAGGCGCGCCTGAAGGAAAGGCGCCGCGACCTGGAGAGCGGGCTCGAGCACCAGGGCACACGCCGCTCGGAGGTCCTGCGCGAAGCCGGGGTCGCGGGCGACGCGGAGCTCCTCACACGCTGCACGGAGTTGGCGGCGCAGGCCGCTGCGGGCGAGGTGGCCGTGAAGGAGGCGCAGGCGGCCGCTGTCACGGCGGCGGCCGAACTCACCGCGACCCGGACCGCCCTCGAGATCCTGGCGGCGGTGGCTGCGCTGCAGGAGGAGGTCACGGCCTCCGTCGTCGCACTCGAGGGCGCCGAGGTCGCCGCGCTGCAGGCGCGCGAGGTCCTGAGCGCTCAGGACCTCGCGGAGGGCGAGCGGGAGGACGCACAGCGAGTCGTGCGCGAGCTTGAGATGGTGTCCGCGAGAGTCGCCGCCATCGACCGGGCGGTGACGGAAGTATCCGCCGCGGTGGCGAAGCGGGACGCGGCCGCAGTCGCCGACCGGTCCGCGAGCGATCGGGTCGCCTCGCGGCGTGACGAGCTGGCGGTCGCGCAGGACGAGGAGCGGGCTCAGCTGAAGTGCGCGGCGGCTCTTCCCGCTGCGGATGCGGCGCTGCAGCAGGCTCGGCGTGCGCAGAGCGAGGCGCTGCGGCTGGTGACCGCCGAGGCGCGCTGCGCGGAGGCCCAGGAGAACCGGAACGCGGCCGCGGACGCACTCGCCAAGGCCGGCCGCGCGTCTGCTGAGTCCCGGGCTCAGCTCGACAAGGTCCGCACGGCGTGGGTGGAGGGGCGCGCCGCCGCCTTGGCGTCGGGGCTGGAGGAAGGTCGGCCGTGCCCGGTGTGTGGCTCGTTGGAGCACCCGTCCCCCGCGATCGTCTCCCCCAGCGCTGCGGACGGCGCCGCCCTCGACACCGCCGAGTCCGAGGTGGCACTGGCGGAGGCCGAGCGCATGGAGCGGACTGAGCGTCTGGCGCAGACCGAGGCGGCTCTGGCCGCTGCGCAGGCCGAGCGAGAGACCGTCGCGGCTCTCTCGCAGGCGCTCAGCGTCGACTCCGCGGAAGAACTTATCCGGGACGCCCAGCATGCGCGGGATGAGGCTTCCCGTGCAGAGGTGCGTGCTCGGGAAGCGGCTGAACGCGGAG
>CAIKZH010000183.1 GCA_903831865.1 uncultured Coriobacteriia bacterium | reverse complement strand
GCCTCGATCTCGCTGTCGGTGGCGACGACAGCCACCGCCCGCTTCCCCGAGCGCAGCTCCACCTCGTCGAGAGACTCGATGTCGAGAGGATCGGACATCGCGACGATCACGGCGCCCTCGTCGTCGTACCCGATCGGAAGGATCGAGCGGCGCTTCGCCACGCGCTCAGGCAGGAGCGCGACGGCCTCGTGGTCCACCGGGTAGTTGGAGAGCGACACCCTTGGCAGACCCTTCTGCACCGCGAGCATCTCCGCTACCTGGTCCTCGTCCAAGATGCCGGACTCCACGAGTATCCGCCCGAGCTTGCCGCCCTGTTCGGCCTGCATGGCGAGCGCGCTGTCCAGGTCTTCCTGCTCAACGAGGCGCGCCTTCAGGAGGAGGTCTCCGAGGCGTTCGCGTGTGTAGGTCACGGCTGCACGACCCTCCGCAGCATGCCCATCAGCCATTCGACGCCGAGCGCGGCCACGACGGTCGCTGCCGCATCCAGGTCGAAGACCCCCGCGTACGGGGTTGGCACGGGAGCGAAGCCGAACGGGACCACCAGCCGATGGGCCAGGTCGGCCACGGCGCGCGAGAGCGGCATCGCTGCGACATGCCCGAAGAAGAGGACGACGATGCGTGCGAGCACCACCACCGCAGCGATGACGAGCGCGTCCATGACCAGCGTGAGAAGCATACGAAGGATCGAGCGCATGGACCCCGTCCCAGACATCGGTCGGTCGGCAAGATCACTCACGAGGGCATCGACAGGATTATGCACCAGCATGCCTTTCAGCCGTGGCTGTGTCCGATCTCCCTCAAGATCGCCTCGGCGATCTTCTCCGCGCTCGGCGGATTGAACGCCATCACCGCGCGGGCCAGCTCGATGCGTTCCGGGCGGGTCTCGGGCATGGCCGCTATCGCCATGCGCACCCGCTCGGCGAACTCCGGGCTCACGCCGTGCAGACGCGGCTCCAAAGCCTGGTGACCGGGTTCGCTCGTGGCAGCGACGCGTGTCGCCTGCGCGCAATCCGGTTGTTGTTCTCGCTTCGCCATGCCTTGGGTATCGGCCATCCGCCGGTTCGGCTTGACGACCACATCGCAGACGGGTGGCATCGATGCGACGGGCGGCGCCAACGGGAACCGGTCCCTGGCAATAGGGGAGCCCCAAGGCCGGCACCTTGAGGCTCAGGGGTAGGGAACTCGCGTTCCCCGTCGATAATCTTAGGGCCCCGATACCGTCCGCGCAACTGTGCTCCCCCGACCAGCGGCGACCGGCGGATGCGCAGCCCAGACGCGTCAGACGTGACCGCCCGGGCGGACATGGCGGCGACGAGGACCCCGCTCCGGGGCCGCGGTCACTTCGCCTTCGATGTGCTCGAGCGTCTCCGTCAGATCCAGCCACTCCTTCTCGAGCCTGGCGGCTTGCTCCTTCGCCTCCCGGTACTCCCTGTGAGTGCGTTCGAAGGCGGCCACGTCGGCGTACAGCCCGGGGTCAGCCAGCGCCGCGATGAGGTCCTCGAGGCGCGACTGGGTGGCCTGCGCCTCCGACTCGACCTGGCTCAGGCGGGTGCGCTCGTCCCGGCCGACCCGGTGCGCCCGGTTGCGCGCCTCGGCCTCCGCACGCTTCTGCTCACGGGTCTTGGGGGCGCTCCCCCGCGGCGTCGTGAGCGTCGGACCCGGCCGCGTCGGACTCGAGCCCGGCGCCGCTGGGGCCGGCGTCGCTGGCTGCGCCTGCGCGGCCATCCGCTCGCGCTTCCACAGGAAGTAGTCGTAGTCCCCCTCATAGACCGTTGCCGTGCCAGCATCGACGTGGATGATCTTGGTGGCGACCGCACGGATCAGGTGCCGGTCATGCGTGATCAGGGCGAGCGTGCCGCGGAAGGCGACCAGGGCCTGTTCCAGCACATCGCGTGCGCGGATGTCGAGATGGTTCGTCGGCTCGTCCATGCACAGCAGCGGCGCGGGGACCACGAGCATCTTCGCGAGCGCGAGCCGGGCGCGCTCGCCTCCCGACAGGACCGACACCCTCTTGTCCACATCGTCGCCCTGGAACAGGAAGGCCCCGAGGAGACCGCGCACCTGGGCCTGCGTCCACGCCGGCGCAACCGCGTCGAGCTCCTTGTAGACGGTGTTCGAGCTCTTCAGAGCCTCCAGCTGATGCTGTGCGAAGTACGCGGTCGTGACGTGGGTCCCGAGGGTGCGAGTGCCCCGGTCGGGCTCCAGCACCCCCGCGAGCATCTTGAGCAGGGTCGACTTGCCGGCCCCGTTGGGCCCGACGAGCGCGACCTTGTCCCCCCGGAAGAGCGACACGTCCAGGTCGTCGTAGACCACGAGGTCGCCGAACGCCTTCCTCACTCCTTCGAGCGAGATCACGACATCCCCGGTACGAGGCGGCTGCGGGAACGAGAACCTGACCGCCCTGTGCTCCGGCGGCAGCTCGATCCTCTCGATCTTCTCGAGCGCCTTCACGCGACTCTGGACCTGCTTCGCCTTGCTCGACTTGTAGCGGAATCGCTCGATGAAGCGCTCGGTCTGCTCGATCATCCGGTCCTGACCTGCCTTGGCGGCAGTGAGCTGCTCAAGCCCCGCCTCCTTCTGCCGCTCGTAGTCCGAATACGTGCCGTGGTAGACGGTCAACCGGCGCATGTCGATCTCGGCGATACGGTCCACGAGACCGTTCATGAAGGCGCGATCATGGCTCACCAGGAGGATGGCGCCGTCGTAGGCGCGCAGATACGACTCCAGCCACGCCACCGATTCAAGGTCCAGATGGTTGGTCGGCTCGTCCAACAGCAGGATGTCCGGGGAGCGGACGAGTATCTTCGCGAGCGCGATGCGCATCAACCACCCGCCCGAGAACTCCTCGGTGTTGCGGACGAGATCGGTCTCCCGGAAGCCGAGGCCGGTGAGCACGGCGCGCGCCTGGGCCTCGATCGTGTAGCCCCCCAGATGCTCGAATCGCTCGCGAAGGCGCCCGTACTCCTCAAGCATGCGCTCGCGCTCGTCGTCCTCAGTCTCCTCGGAGATGTCGCGCTCCAGGACCCCGATACGATGCTCGAGCGACGTCACCTCCTCGGAGACGCTCAGCACCTCGGCCAGCACGGTGCGCCCGACCATCTCTATGGCCTCCTGGCGCAGATAGCCGACCACCTCGTCCCTGCCGACGGTGACGGTGCCTGAGTCCGGGTGCAGCTCGCCCGCGATGATCTCGAGCAGCGTCGTCTTGCCCGACCCGTTGGCACCGACGAGGGCCACGCGGGACCGCCCGGCGACGTGCAGCGACACGTCGCTGAACAGGACGCGCTCGCCGAAGGACATGCTGGCGTTGGAGATGGTGAGAGACATGGGAGAGAGTCTAGCAGCGTTGGCGCGCGGTCAGTCCGCGACCGGCCTCGCCTCCGTCGCCGGGCGCCGTCACTCCTTGAAGAGTGCCTCGATGCGCTCGGCCGGCTCGCTGAGATTCGTCCAGGCGAGAGACCCGGCGACGGCCACCACGAACAGGCGCTCGCCGCGGCCGTTGAGGAGCGGCTTGAGCGAGTCGCGCAATTCGAACGCGCTGGCCTCCGTCGCGACGATCCACGACGCCGCGGTGACACGGGCCGATCGCGGATTGAGCGCGATGGACTTGGCCACCTCGTCGTATCGTGCCTTCGTCCTCAGCTCGAAGACGACCACATAGCGGCCAGCGCCCGATCCGCCGCTCTTGAGAGCGGACCTCACGCCGGCGGTCAGCGAGCCGAGCCAGGCCTCGGCGCGCGACGCACGCCCGGCCCGGGGTGCCTTCTCGTCCGTGCTCTCAGGTTCGACCATCGTGCGCCACCTCCCGCTTCCAAGCTTACGTCCCGGATCGCCCTGCGACCCGGGACCGGATCCCTGCCGCCAGTGTAGCGTCGGCGAGTGCGCCAAAGCCGCCACACGCTATCCTAGCCGCATGCAGACACAGGCCGCGCGCTCACGCAAGCTCACAGCCGGCATCGCCTCGGCCGCCCTTGTGGTCGTAGCCCTGGCGGCCTACCGCGCCACGCTGGGCGCCTCCTTCTACGACGACAGCTACTACGTGACCAGCGCGGTCCGCCTTGCGCAGGGGGCGCGCCTGTTCGTGGACGAGATGTCGGTCCAAGCGCTCGGCCAGCTCGCGGTCGTCCCTTTCGTGAAGCTGTGGACGCAGCTGTTCGGACTCAGCGGCATCGTCCTCGCCACGCGGCTGCTGTACGTGGCCGTGGGCACCGCGTTCGTGGCCCTCGTCTCGCGACTGCTGCGCCCGTCCCTCACAGCGCCGCTCACGGCGCTCGCGCTCTCTGTCGTTCTCCTCGCACCTCCGTACAACATCCTCGCACCGAGCTATGACACGATCACGGTCCTCTCCTTCGTGCTCGCGGTCGCGTGTTGCTTCGTGGCCCTGCGTGACGACCGGCTGTGGCTCTCGGCTGCGGGAGGTGCGGCCGCGGCGTTCGGGTCCGTGGCCTACCCCCCGCTGATCTTCTCAGCGGTGGCCCTGCTGATCACGTTCGGGCTGCTCTCCCGCCGCCGCCTGCGCCACATCGCTGCAGCTGCAGCCGGAGGCGTGACGGTCGCGGGACTCGCCACGGCCTACCTCCTGAGCCACGCCACGATCGGCGACGTCCGAGCGACGCTGACCTACACGTCGAGCATCGTGGGCTCGCTCTCCTCCCCGCTCGGTCACCTGGTCTACGTCCTGGGGTACGCGTGTCTCGCCCTGCTGAACCCCCTGCTGCTCCCGATGTGGGCCCTCGCCGTCGCCGCGTGCGTCTCGGCGCTCGGGGCGCGCGTGCGCGCGCTCTGCATGGCCGCCATCCCTCTGGCGGCTGCCGTCCCGGGGCTGCTCCTGATCGCGCATGGGGCACCGGGACTGCATTTCGGCACCGCTTCGTCCTCCTGGCTCCTCACATGCCTGGCAGGGGTGGCGGCTCCCTCGCTCGTGCACGCCTTCCGGACGCACGCGGCTCAGAGGCTGAGGCTCCTCCTGCTGGCACTGCCGGCGTCGATCGTCGGGGCGCTGGTCGTCGCGGAGGCCACGAGCTCGTCCGTGACGCGGGGGGTGACCATCGTCGGCCTGGCCCCCCTCGCATTCGCGCTGCTCGTGTGCTGGGCCGCGGGCTTCAGCGAGCTCGGCGGTCGCGCCATCGCCAAGGTCGGCGTCGTCGTGGTGCTCGTGACCGCGCTGTTCATGCTCTACGCGACTGTGTTCGACGACGTGACCCTGGACCAGCCCCGAACGCTTGTGACGAGTGGACCGTACGCCGGCGTCATGATGGGGGTCGAGCGGTGGAGGCAGATCGAGGGACTCGTCGCCGCGGGAAGGAGATTCGTCGGCCCGCGCACGACCGTCGTCTTCCTCGGCCAGCGCGCGGCATACATGCTCGTGGGAGGACGTCCCTACACCAACGTCACCTGGCTCACCCCTACGAGGTCCGACGGTGCGTCCCTCGTGTACTACGCGCGGCACGGCGGCCTGCCGCAGATCGCGTTCGTGGATGACGTGGACATCCATCGCGAGGGCGGCTACGCGAGGGCTCCGGCGAGGGACCCGATGCTTGCGACGGTGCTGCGGGACTACACGTTGGTCGGAAGCACGGACGGGTTCCGCATCTATCGGCTGCGGCCCTAGCTACACGACGCGGTTGCGCCCCTGCGCCTTCGCCAGGTAGACCGCCTGGTCCGCCGCGGCCAGCACGTCGTCGCTCGTCTCGCCGTGCTCCGGGAAGGACGCGACACCCATCGACACCGCGGCGGAGAGCAGACGCCCGTGCCACTCGACGGTCGTTCGAGCCATCGCGAGCCGCCACTCATCGGCACGCCGTCGCGCCTCGTGCGCGGTCGCGTGCGGCATCACCAGCAGGAACTCGTCTCCCCCGAAACGCGCGGCGACGTCGCCGGGGCGGCTGTCACGACGCAGCCCGTCAGCCAGTGCCCGCAGGACAAGGTCGCCGGCGATGTGCCCGAACGTGTCGTTCGTCTTCTTGAAATGGTCCACGTCCAGCATGACGACGCTCAGCGGGTAGCCGTCACGCGCGGCGCGCTGAAGCTCCCGCTCGAGCGCCTGCATGAGGTAACGGCGGTTGTAGAGTCCGGTCGCGGGATCGTGGAAGGCCTGCTCCCGCAGCTCCTTCTGCAGTCCCTCGATGTCGCTGAGCCTCGCGACGAGGTTGGCGTTCGCGTCCTGCAGGGCGCGCTCAGCGCGGACGCGAACAGAGACGTCGCGCAGGGTGACCAGACTCCCCACCAGGTGGTGCGCTCGGCCCCGCAGGGCCGAGACGCGGACGCTGAGGCTTCGCTCGCCCGCGTCCATGGTGCACTCCTCGTCGTCCTCGCCCGGATTCTCGATCGTGTTCACGACCGCCGGCCACTGCGCGAGAACATCACGAGGAGCGGATCCGACCAGTTCTCTGGGATCGCGGCCCACCATGTCGCCCGCGGCCGGATTGGCGTCGACGATCCTGCCGTTCAGATCGAGGACGAGCAGACCGTCCGGCGTGCTCTCGACGAGAGTCCCGAGCGCGATGGGGACCAGGTCGAGGAATCTCAACCGCAGGACGCTGAAGATGAGGATCGCGCCGGTGAGCGTGAAGGTGATCGCGGCCACGTCCAGACCACGGAGAGAGCCTGGCGAGAGATCGTAGACGATCTCCCCCGCGACCGGGATCGCGATGGCCATCAGGATCGCGGCGCTCTGGAACCTGCTGGTCCTTCGGGTTCCCCACGCGAAACGCAGCAGGAACGCCGCTGAGATCGCGAACAGGATGAATGTGTAGGCCATGGACGCCCAGAACAGGGGACCGTGGTGATAGATGAGGACGTTGCTGACGCCCACCGCAAAGGTGAACCCGGTCCACACAAGGTGGTGCCACTCGTTCGTGAAGACGGCGACGACTTCCAGCGCTGGCACGACGAACAGCGCGGCGATGCGACGCGGGGTGAGCCAACTGCCGAGGCGAACGTACTCCAGGACGCAGGTGAACAGAAGCACGGCGATCGTCGCGGACCCGATCCACGAGACCTTTCCCCACAGCACCTTGTTGGCCAGCCCGATCGCCGACACGTCGAGCGCGTCCGCGGCGGCCCTCTCGGCCAGGGCGAGAAGCAGCAGGAAGAGCCACAGGGCCGCCGGAGACGAGCGGCGGCTGCGCACGAACACGGCAGCCACGACGGCGAGGGCCGCCGCGACGAGGTAGATC
>CAIKZH010000182.1 GCA_903831865.1 uncultured Coriobacteriia bacterium | reverse complement strand
GCCGGCCGGCAGGTACACGTAGATCCCGGCCGCGAGCTGGCGCACGAGGCCGGCGCGCACCATCAGCTTGTGGCTGACGGCTTCGGCGCCGGCGGGGTCCTCTTTGACGGTGGGCAGCAGCAGCTGGCTGGCGCGCATGTGACCTCACGATGGTGGACGGCGAATGAGCGCCTATGCTACCAAACGCACAGGGGGACCCCGATCACCGCCGGTCGCCGCCGCCATTGGACGCGACGAGTTCCTCATACGCGTCCGCGAGTCTGCGGGAGTAGCGATCCCATCCCAGATTGGCACGACCCCACTCGGCTGAAGCCTTCTTGACCTCTCGCAGGCGTTCCGGCTCCCCGATCAAGGCAGCGATCGCCGCGGCGGCCGCAGCGGGATCGTTAGCGGGGACGGAGATCACGGGACCGCCGTGGGCGCCGAAGTCCTGGATCGCGCCCGCGGCCGCACTGCCGACGACTGCCGCGCCGGCGCCCAGCGCTTCGGCGACGACGATCCCGTAGGCCTCTCGCGCCGGCAGGTGGAGAAGGATGTCCGACGCGGCCAGCAGATCGAGTACCTCCGCGTTGGGCATCTGCGGCACGCACCGCGTGATGTCGGCAAGCCCAGCCTCGCGTATCTGGTGCATGACGGAGGTCATCTCCCGGCGAGAGGCGGAGCCGACCAGAGTCCAGCGAAAGTCGAGGCCGGCGGCCCTGCAGCGCCCCAAAGCGGTCACCGCATCGCTCGCGCCCTTGAAGTCGTAGAGGTGGCCGATCGTGGCGATCCTCGCCGGCGACCCGATGTCGCAGCTTGCCGCCACTGCATCGCCCCCCTGCCACAAGGTCCGAATGCGAGCGTTGCCGCCGGTGAGCACGGCGGCGGCTTCCCTGGTTTGGCGGCTGTTGGCGATCACGAGGTCGGCGCCGCTGAGGACCCGCTTCACGGCCAGACGGGCGGCCCCCGAGATCGCGGGCGTGAGCGCGATGTCGTAGCCGTGCACGCTCACGACGCAGGGCACTCCCAGCGCGCGCGCGATCCGCACGGCGACGTCGCCGCTGGGAATGGCCCAGTGGCCGTGGACGACGTCCGGCCCAAACCGGCGAGCGACGTCAAGGAGGCGCCGCCCGCGCAGCGCCATCGCGCAGGATCCCCAGGTGTGCTCCCAGCGCGAGCGCGGCGGCGCCGTGTAGTAGACGAGTCGGGAAGGAAGGACCGGCAGAAGCGGACTCCGAAGCGCCGTCCACCAGTCGGAGGCTTCGTGCGCGACATCCGAGCCCCGACCGAAGGACGTCAGGATCCGCGCCGGAGGAAAGACGCGTCTCAGGACGACCGCTTCGGCCACGAGAGTCGTCCCGGCACGCGCCATGGGCACCCAGGCGCACGTCCCGGAGGCGACGTCGGCCTCGGTCGGCCACTGATCGGCTACGACGAGGACTCTCAGGGCGCCAGGGAGGCTCGTCGTTGAACGCAGGCTGCGGCGATCCGCTTGAGCGACACCCCGACATGGATCGCATAGAGGTGCGCCACCGCCAGCGGCCAGCGTGCCCCGAGGTGGCGGCGGTAGAAGCGCAGCACACCGGCGAGGCGGTATGGGCTGCGGGGTGAGACGAACGTGCCGAAGAGCCGGCGCACCGAGGCGTCTCCGGGCGTGACCTGCAGTCCCGTGCTCGCGCGGTCATTGACGATCTCGGCGTCATCCAGGTATCTGACGCGAGCGCCCGCGTCCCGCGCTCGCAGGCAGAAGTCCGAGTCGGCCAGATAGTGCGGGAACGTCGCCGCGTCGAAACCGCCAAGTCGCAGCCACAGAGCGGCGGAGAAGATCACGCCCATACCCCCACACCAGACCACGTCGCGCGAAGCGAAACGCGACATCGCGGAAGCGTTGAAGCCGGGCATCGTCAGCATCCCCGTCCACGCCATCCCGCCTCCCGCGAAGAGCACGCGGTCGCTGTGCTTCACCAGCACGCGCGAACAGACGATGTCCCGGCGCGTCTGACGATGCCCTTCCAGAAGCACATCGAAGCTGTGCTCAGGCATCTCGCAGTCATGGTTGAGGAGGCAGAGCGTCTCGCAACCGAGGGCCGCGATGGCGTGGCGGCACCCGATGTTGGTGGCCGCCGCCCACCACATCGACTGGTCGCCGCGCACGACCGTCGCCCAGGGCGCCCGCGCCTTGACGTGGCTCAGCGTCGCGTCGCGCGAGCCCGAGTCGGCAAGCACGACCTCGACATCGTCCCGGCTCTCTGCCCATGCAAGCTCTGCCAGGGTCGCGGCCAGCTGAGGCATGGCGTTGTAGGTCGGGATGACTATGGCAGTCCGTTGCATGGTTCTCGCGTATCATGTGCCCGGATGTCGATGAGGTGAGGTCACGACCCACACCTGGAGGTTCAGCGTGCGCCGGAGAATAGCACATGCTCTCGCGCGACTGCGGGGACGACCTCTCATCCCGCCACGGATCGTGATGGGGCACAACGTCTACGTCGGCCGGGACGTCAAGTTCGACTGGCGGCACGCGCACCTCATCTCGATCGGGGACGATGCGACCATCGTCGACGGCACGCGGATCCTCTGCCATGACGCTTCAAGCAATCGGCGTCTGGGGCTGACATGGGTGGCGCCGGTCACCATCGGACAGCGGACCTTTGTCGGAGCCGAGTCACTCATCCTGCCTGGAGTGACTCTTGGCGATGATGCCATCGTGGCTGCGGGGTCGGTGGTGACGAAGGACGTCGACGCGGGGGTCGTCGTAGCCGGAGTGCCCGCGCGCCCGATCGGAAAGGCGGCGGATATCGACGCGGAACGCCTCGCGAAGTCTGCGAAGCGACCGGTCTTCAGGACTGCCGACTACCACCGCGACGACCTCCCGCCCGAGATGATCGCCGAGCTGCGCGCCGCCGGCCGGTCAGGCGGTTACTTCCTCTCTGCCTGACGGCCCGGTCTCGCCGAGCGCGGTGAGCTGCGCGCAGCTGAGGTCGGCAGGCTCACCCGCAGTGCTCCTCCATGAGAGCGCGGACAGTGCGGCCGGCCACCGCCCAGTTCAACCGTTCCGAATACTCTGCAAACGAGGACAGACACAACTTCCCGTACGCTGCCTTGTCGGTCCACAGGCCCTCGATGTAGTCGCAGTACGCTTCCGGACCGTCATCCAGCGCAAAGGTCTGTCCGTTGCTGCCGTCCCGGATCGCCGTGGGGATCCCTCCGACCCTCGTCGCCAGCGACGGCAGACCGAACGAGCTCGCTTCCGCGAACACGACGCCGTAGCACTCCGCCCTCGAGGGAAGTATCAGGAAGTGGGCCTCCGCCAGCATCCGGTCCAGGCGCTGCCTTCCTTGTGCTGTGTCCTTGGAGACGAATCCATGGATCTTGACGAATCCCGGCACGCCGATGGGCGGCGCGCAGCCGACGACGTGAAGCTCCGCTCTCACGCCGCGCTGATTGAGGAGCGTCGCCGCAGCCAGCGCGATCTCACCGCCCTTGCGCGACCAATCCACGCCGAGAAAGAGCAGCTTGCACACCGTCTGGCTTCTGCGGCGCACGATCTCGGCGACGTCGTGCAGGTCACGGCGGCACTCCAGGTTCGCGCCGAACGGCACCACCTTCACGATCGCGGGATCGACATCGTAGTGTGCGAGCGCGGTGCCGGCGGCCCACTCCGAGCTGTAGATCGCAAGGCGACATCGGGACAGCGCTGAGGCCTCGATCCGGTTTCCCTCCCGGATGCTCTCGCGGCAGAGATGGCTGTACCTGGGATAGAAGTCAGTGATGCCGGCGAACGTCGCGTCCGTCCAGAAGACCGACGGCACATCGGTCTGCACGAAGGCCGTCGCCAGCGTCCCCGGGCTGAAGAGGACGTCGTAGCTG
>CAIKZH010000181.1 GCA_903831865.1 uncultured Coriobacteriia bacterium | reverse complement strand
CGCGACTGCCTGATGTGATCCCGCATGGCCGGCCGCCTCACGAGCCGCCGGGGTGCGTGTCGAACTTCAGCCGGGCACTCTTGAGCAGGTGGAACACGGGGCTGGTCGAGATGATGTAGGTGCTGTGGCACGTGACGGTGTAGTCAAAGGCCGTACCGCCGGTGAGATTGGACCATGTGACGGTCTGATGAGTGGAGTCCGGAACCTGCTTGAGCGGCGTGGGCGTCACGGTGACGTTGGGCGTGACATTGGTCTGCACACGCTGGACGGTGACTCCGGCGGAGGTCACCTCAGTGTAGTTCTTGAACGAGACCGTGATCGAGAGGCCGGTGATCGTCGCGGCCGGAGTCGGGGTCGAAGACGTGGAGGCGCCCCCGGCATCGGAGGTCTTGATCAACGTCGACATGGTCGTCACCTTGCTGAGCCCCGGGCGCGACACCGAAACGGTCACGAGCTTCGAGGTCGACCCATTGTCGGTGACCGTGTATGCGACCTGGAACGTCTTGCTGCTGCCGTACACCGTGTAGTTGGGCCCGAACTTCTTGTCACCGAAGGTCGGCGAGGCAGTATTGAGGTTGGCGGAAGTGATCGAGGCGTAGCTGAGCAGGCGGGTCTGCTCGATGCGGTCCTGGGCGATGTTGGCGGCGGCGTTGCGCAGGTCGTCGCCAGCAGTCCGCTTCAGCGCGTTGGCGAAGAAGGGGACCATGGCCGCGAAGATGATGCCGGCCAGGACGATGGTGACGAGGAGCTCGACCAAGCTGAAGCCACGCTGAGAGCGACTCGAGGTGTGCGCGAGCGTCGAAGCCTCGTGACGAGGCATGAGCGCGATTCTCATCTACGTGCCTCCACTTCGCCAGGCACTTTACAGCTCCGAGCTTGCTACCCCTCTCGACGGCTGGTCGCTTCGCCAGAAGCTGCCGTCGAGTCCCTGAGCAAGGAACCCCGTAGCGGGTGATTATAACCCAGTATCGGCTCTGGGTACGGATACCTACAGGTACATTCGTCTATAGGCGTTGACTAGCTGGGTGACGTGCGCCGGCGGCCGGGAGCCGCTAGCGGAGGCTCTGCAGCGCGCGCAGCGTGGTCTGCAGAGCCTTGACCTGGCGGCCGTAGCCGGCGAAGTCGCCGGCCTGCAGAGCCTTCTGGGCCGCCTCGAACTGCGTGTTGGCGCGCGCTATCAGGGCGCGGGCCGCCGCGTTGAGCGTGCCCGTGCTGGTCCCGCCGGTGGTCCCTCCGGTCGTGCCACCGGTGGTCCCTCCGGTCGTGCCACCGGTGGTACCGCCCGACGTGTTGCCCTGGAGGATCGCCTGCCCGAAGGCCGCGGTGAGCGCCCCGGCGAGCGTCGGCTCCATCGCCACGTACTGACTGGCGTTGTTGCCGTTGGCGGCCGTCGCCGGCCCGCGGTAGAACACGATCACGCGCTGGAGCTGCGGGATCTGCGTCTGCGTGGATTCCAGGTACAGCGGCTGGACGTAGAGCAGCGAGTCCTCGATGGGCACCACCAGCAGGTTGCCCATGATGACCGTCGAGCCGCTCGTGTTCCAGAGGGTCTTCTGCTGCGAGACCGTGGTGTCCTGGTTGATGGCTGCTTCGACCTGGCTTGGGCCGAAGAT
>CAIKZH010000180.1 GCA_903831865.1 uncultured Coriobacteriia bacterium | reverse complement strand
GCCGGCCGGCGTGTTGCCGTTGACCGTCCCGCCCCACGGGTACCAGTTCCCGTTCATCTCATGCAGCGGGCGCAGCCACACGCTGGAGCCGAAGGCCCTGGCGGCCTTGGCGTAGCTGTGCAGGTAGGTGTCGAACGACCCTCCCGAGATCTTCGCGTAGCTGAACGACGGCTGGTCGACCCCGTTGGCGGGATCCCAGAACTCGAGCGTCACCAGCGGCACGGCGCCGGCGGCGACGGCGTTGGTCGCCTGCGTGAAGGTGAACCCCTGCGAGGTGTTCTGGAAGTACTCGCTGACGGTCGCCTTCTCACCGGCCTTGGAGCTCAGAGTGGTGAGCGGAGAGGGGTCGAGCGGTGCGCCCGGAACGTAGAAGCCGATCCAGCGGGCCGAGGGCGAAGCCGATGCGTTCACCGCCGCGGCGGGGAACGTGAGGGACGCGATCACGAGGGGGACGACGAGGCAGAGGCGCAGGAATCTCTTCAATTTCTCGTTCACCTTCGGCAACCAGGCAGTCTCCCAGGGGGAGACCCACGGCTTTGCGAGCCCGCCTCACGACGGGTTTGCTCTTGTCACGGGGAGCGAGTAGCGACTCCCTACAGGTCTTCTTGTCGGCCGGCGACCTCGCCTCCATGAGGGGTGTCCGCCCAGCGGTCGCACTGTCCGCCGTGCGCGACCGCGCGCCGACCAGCGGAGGCATACGGACGCCGAGGGGCTGGGCGAGCGCGCCTACGGGGCAGGAGCGGGGCGGCGCGGACCGCGCTCAGTCCTCCGTGTCCGGCAGGCCGAACCCGTGAGCGCCCCAGCGCTCAAACGCGATCGGCTGCTCCTGCTTGAGGAAGCGGCGGGGCACGAGTCTGCGCGCTCCTTCGCGGATGCCGAAGAAGGAGTCGGAGAGCATCAGCCCCAGCGCTGCCGGGCCCTCGGAGCCCGTCAGGAGCCGGCGCCGCACTTCGAGCCGGTCGGCACCGCCCTTCATCACGGTGACCGCGACCCGATACCCGTTCTCGATCAGGGCGGCCTTCACTCCGTCGTTGTAGCGCCCGAAGGGATACGCGAACACCACCTGGGGCAACCCCTCTTCGACGAACCGGCGCGTCGAAGCGGACACCTCCTGCCGCATCCTGTCGGCGGGCACCTCGTCGAGCGGGACGTGCGTGCGCGCGTGACAGGCCACGTGGACACTGCGCGCCCGGCAGTCTCGCAGCTCGTCCCACGTGAGGAACACGCGGGCGGCGTCGGGACGCCCGCTGAACTGAGCCACCGCGAAGAGCACCGACGGCGCGCGACGCTCCTCCAGCGCGGGAAGCGCGATCTCCAGGAACGAACGAAGCGCGTCGTCGAAAGTGACGACCACGTCACGGGGCCCCAAACGCCCCTCTATCCAATCGTCGAGACTCGCCAGCCGCAGGCCGCGGGCACCCATCCAGTCCAGCTGCGCGCTGAAGCGCCGCCGGGCATCGCGGGCGTCGACGCGGCCGCCCTGCGTGATGTCGTGGTACAGCAGGACCTTAGGAGCCAGAAGCTGTGAGAGGGTCGCGCCCGGCGCTTCCGAGAGCACGTCCAATGTGCGGGCCTCCTCGGAGACGTTGGGTGTATGTCATGGTGACCTCGCCGGGTCTATCCTTTCACCAGTGCGGTCACCTGCACAGGATGCCCCTCGAGGCGAAAGATGTCAGCTGATGCGCGTGCTGTACCTGGCCAGTGCTCCCCGCGCGCACCTCACCGGCGCCGCCTCCCAGACGCTGATCCTCGCCGCCGCCGCGTTGAAGCAGGGCTGGCATGCCGCCATCGCGGGCCCCGGGGGATCGGCGCTGGAGCGGGCCGCGGCCGGCGCCGGTATCCCCTTCCGCGCGGTCACGTTCGGGCCGTGGCCGTGGCACGTCCGCGAGCTGCGACAGGTCGTGAGATCCGAGACCCCTGACGTCATCCATGCGATGAGCACGGTGCCGCTCGTTCTGGCGGCGCCCGGTCTGCTGGCCGGTCGCCCTCGCCAGCGTCGCCCCGCGATGTTCGTGAGCATCGTCGTGGAACCCGGCTCTCCGCTCGTCTACGCGGACGCCCGCAGGCGGCCGGTCACGACCGCGCTGCGCAACCGGCTTCTGCGTCGGGTCGCCCCCGTTCTTGACGGCGTCTTCCCGGTATCGCACGCGGTCTGCGACGCGCTCGAGGGCATGGGCGTGCGCGGCCACCTCGTGGTCCTGCCCACCCCGTTCGACGTGGACTCGTGGAGAGCGCGTGCCAGGGTCCCCATCGACCTGCCTCCGGGCAGACCCCGGATCGGCACCGCCGTCGGGCAGCTGCAGAGGCTGAAGGGTGTCGACCACCTGTTGCGGGCCTTCGCCAGCGTGGCGTCGCGGCACCCGGACGCGATCTGTCTGGTCGCCGGGGACGGCGGCGAGCGCGAGAATCTCGAGCGCCTGGCGGCCGAGCTGGGCATCGCCGACCGGGTCCACTTCCTGGGCTACGTCGAGGAGCCGGCGCCGCTGATCGCGGCGCTCGACGTGTACGTCGGGCCGTCGCTGAGCGAAGGACTGGGGACGGCGACGACAGAGGCACTCGCGCTCGCCGTGCCCGTCGTCGCTACGGCAGTGGGCGGCACGATGGAGCAGGTCGTGGACGGTGTCACGGGTCTGCTCGTGCCGCCGGCGGACGACGACGCCCTCGCCGAGGGGATCGAGCGTCTGCTCTCGGACCGGCAAGCGGCGTCGGCCCTGGGACTGGCCGGGCAGAGGGAGGTCATCGAACAGTACGGGACCGACAGGGTGCTGCAGACGACGTGGGCGGAGTACCGGCGCGCCCTCGGCGTCGAGGCCGACCCTCTCCCCGAGTGCGCGGAGACACCGTGATCGCGGAGGCGCGCAAACGACCGAGCCTCACGAGCGGGGCGACCATCATGACGGCCAGCCGCTTCGTGGCGGTCGGCCTGAGCTACCTGCTCAACGTGTTCCTCGCGCGACACCTGAGCGTGCCCGCGTTCGGACTCCTCGGCGTGGTCATCACGGTGCTCATGTGGCTCGAACTGGTGGTCGCCGAGGGGCTGCCGCTCTGGATCGTGCGGGTCGTCGATCCCGACGCGAAGGGTCCCATCGTGCGTGGGCGCTACGTGGCGGCCCAGCTCGGCGTGGCCTTCCTTCTCGCGGGGGCTCTGGCGCTCGCGGCTCCACTCCTTGCGACGGTCTTCGCCCAGACGGGCACGCTGGCCCCGTTCCGGCTCGCCGCCATCGACATCCCGATCTTCGCTCTCTACAACCTCGCACTCGCGGCGCTGCTCGGGTCGCAGAGCTACACCTTCGAGGGCCTGTCGACCGGTGGCTACGCCCTGACCAAGCTCGTGGCGACCGTGGCCTTCGTGCTCGCAGGCATGTCCGTGATCGGTGCCGTCCTCGGATCGGTCAGCGCGTCCGTGGGCGGGCTGGCGATCACCCTCGTCCTCGTGGCCGTCCGGTTCCGCGGGCGACGCTGGTTCGGCGACGCCCCGGTGGTCCCCCGTGCGTCCGACGGTGACGGCGTGCCTCTCCCCTCGCTGCCTGACGGCGGCGCTGTGGCCGGGGCGACCGTTCCCGCCACCCTGATCGTCTCCCAGACGCTCGCGCTCTCGCTCGACCTCTGGATGGTCAAGGCGCTGCTGCCGGCAGCGCAGGCCGGCTACTACCGCGGAGCGAGCCTCATCGCGCAGGTCCCCTTCGCCCTCTCCTCGGGCCTCGTCTGGGGGCTCTTCGCCGCCTACAGCGATGCGCGCCGCCGAGGTGACGTCGAGCGCCAGCGGCACTACGTGAGCCAGTCGGTCAGGCTGCTGGTGGCCGCTGCGTCGCTGTGGGTCGCGCTGGTCGTGCCCACCGCGCGGGCACTCCTCATCACCATCGGCTTCCCCGCGGCGTACGGAGCGGGAGCGCCGGTCCTGATGCTGCTGACGACCGGCACCGCCATCGGGATGGTCGCCGTGGCCGTGGGCCCGACCCTGCTGCTGGAGGGGCGCGGCCGCGCGGTCCTCGGCACGGCGATAGGGCTCGTGGCCGCGGAGGCGGTCGCCGCGTACCTGCTCATCCCGCGGATGGGCGCCAAAGGCGCGGCCCTTGCCGCCGGGGGCGCCTTCGCGATCGCGGGAGTGGCGGCGCTGATCGCCCTTCGCGAGCGGCTCGCGTTCCCGCTCGCGTCGACACTGCTGCGCCTGGTCGCCCCGGCGGCGGTCGTGGGACTCGCTGCCGCGGCGCTGCGGCCCGCCGCCGGACCCGCCCTCATCGGGTGGTACGTGGTCGCCTCGGCGCTGTACGCGGGCCTGCTGTTCGTCACGCGCGGTCTCACCCGACGCGACATCGAGTCGATCCGCGAAGGGTTCGAGCGATGACAGGCATCGCCATCGTCACGCGCGGTCTCACCCTCGAGGTCGAGGAGCTGGCGGCGCGACTGCTCGCGCTCAGGTCCCCGGACCCGGAGACCGAGGTCGTGATCGTCGCTGAGGACGCGACGACCGCCGCGCCGACGGACCGTGAGCTCCTGCGGCCGCGGACCTACCTGGTCCGACTCCCTGCCGGGCGCGGGCTCGGGTTCGACCGCAACCGGGCGGTCGACGCCGTGCGCGGGGACGTGATCGTGTTCGTGGACGACGACTGCTGGCCGACGGACACCTGGCTCACCGAACTGCTCTCGCCGCTCTCGGACCCCGCGATCGACGCCGTGATGAGCGAGGTCCGCATCCCGCCCTCCACCTTCCTGGGCGACTCGATCTCCGCGCTCGGCTTCCCGGGGGGCGGGAACGCCGGGTTCGCCGTCATGTTCCACGTGGACGAGGACGGCCTCACCGAGCATCTCTCCACCCTCGGATGCGCACTGCGCCGCAGCGTGTTCGAGCGCCTCGGGGGTTTCGACGAGACGATGACCTTCGGCGGCGAGGACGGCGAGCTCTCCCACCGGATGTGCTCGGCGGGCATGAGGATGCGCTTCCAGCCGACCGCCGTGATCGAGCACGCCGCCCGCTCCAACCTGGTCGGCTTCGCCCGCTGGTTCTTCCGAAGAGGAAGGGCGGCGCGACAGTTCTCACGGCGTGTCCCGGCCGGTCGACGGATCGGGCAGCGGCTGGCCAGCTACCGGCGCATCGTCGCGAACAACCTCAAGGACCCCAAGATCGTCGCCATCGTGCCGCTCCTCGTGGCCGGCGTCGTGCTCCAGCAATCGGGATTCGCGTGGGAGGCGCTCCGCGAGAGATCGGTGCCGACGCGACCTGACGCCGCGGCGTGACGTCCGCCGGATCGCGTGAGGCCTGCGATCAGTAGGTGGGGACCAGCCCGGCGAGGAAGCTCTTCTGGTCGGGAGCAAGCTTGCTCTGCCAGTCGGCAAGGGCCGTGGGAGCATCGGCGACGAAGTACGGCGGGGCGACCGCGCGGCGGAACGCCCGCAGGGAAGCGGCCGACGACGTGATGCGCCAGTCCTGGGTGTAGCCGGGCATGCGATCGATGGCGTCGTAGTAGACCGCGGCCCTCACGAACGGGTAGGTGTTCTGGACCTGCTGATAGGTCTGGGCGAACCAGGCGGCCTTGTCGCCCCCCTGCTCGACGCTCCCGAACTCGGCGATGCACACGGGCTTGTGCAGTGTCTTGAGGTAGGCGAGCGGCCGGGCGTACCAGAACTGGAACGTGTGCCACTGGGTGCGCTGACCCGCGGTCCCCCAGTTGAATCCGCTGAGCGCGGTCCAGTCCACGTACTGGTCGCCAGGCCAGTAGGCCGCGTAGGAGTTGTAGCGCGAGTCGGGCACGCTCTCGTGGTTGACGCTCCACACCCACGTGACGTTCGTGGCGCCCTCGGCCTCGAAGATGTCGTGCATGTGGCGCCACGCCTTCACGAACAGGGCGGGCGTGTTGCCGTTGACCGTCCCGCCCCACGGGTACCAGTCGCCGTTCATCTCGTGCAGGGGTCGCAGCATGACCGGTCCGCCCAGGGCGCGGATCTGGTCGGCCCAGTCGCGGAGATAGGAGTCGTACCTTCCCGAGACGATCGCGGACAGCCGGTAGGCCGGCTGCCGAGCGGGATCGGTGAGCGTCTTGGCATTCGCGCCCGGGTCCCACGCCTCCCATGTGATCATGGGGACGATGCCTCGCTGCATGAGCGAGGCGCACGCCGCTGCATCGAAGTCCGAGCGGTTGCCGGCGGCCCAGGGCTGGTACCACATCACTATCGAGAGTCCCTTGCCCGAGACCGTGGTGTAGGAGTCGACCGCCTTCAGGTCGTAGGGGGCCGGCGGGACGTACGCCCCCAGGTACGCGCCGCTGCGCGGCGCCTCCACCTTGCCCGCGAGCGGAAGAGCGGCCGGGGTCGGGGCGGGCGCCCGAGACGGCGCCGTGGACGTGGGAACAACGGTGGCGGTCGGCGAGCCGCCGACGTGCCCCGCCCCGCCCGCTCTTGCGACACTGAGCGACTGCACCGCCGACGCCAGCAGGAGAGCGGCGCCTACCACTGCGAAGGCGGCCGCAAGGAATGCCGTGTGCCCGACCGCTGCGCGGCGACGCCCGACCCGGGCCCGGGGTGCCGGGGGAGCCGCCCGATGGGCCGCGGTCGCCAGGCCCGGTGACGGCCGGAGCGGCGCAGGCTGGGACTCGGGCGTCACAGCGCGGGCGCTCGAGGCTGCGATCGAGCCGAGGGCCGGGACGCCCGCGCGCGACTTCTCCATGCCGATCCCTTCCGGTTTCCACGCGAGAACGATGAAGCCCTGCAGGATGAGAATGTGCCCAAGAGCGAACGCGGCGTTGTTGGCCACAGAAGGCGTCGGCCCGTGAACTGCCAGTCCGACCACTGCGGCGGTCAGCAACGCGACGAGCATGACGGCTTGCGGCCACACGGCCCCGAGAGACCGGCGGCCCTCCCCCTTCGAGGTCACCACGAAGGTCCTCGCGCGGCCGAAGAGCGCCGCGAACAGCGCCATCATGTGCACCGGGAAGCTCGCCAGCGTGAACCAGAGCGCGCGGAAACGGAGCGTGAAGCCCGAGGCGTACGCCATGGTGAGCAGGGTGATGAAGACGTAAGGCAGGAAGTGGATCGGGTAGTCGTTGGGGACCTGCACAGGTCGCAGACCGGCGAACATGAAAGCCAGCGGCAGGAGCATGTAGCCGGCGTACGCCCACCCGGTGAACCAGTAGATGAAGCTCAAGGTGTACTGGACCGCCCTGCGGACGCCCATGCCCCGGTAGTACGGCCGGGAGCGGAAGAGGATCTCGAGTCCGCCTCGCGCCCAACGCAACTGCTGCGCGAAATACCCGCTCACGTCGACCGGGCCCAGCCCCTGCGCGAGCACCTCCGAGAGATAGGCCGACCTCCACCCGGCTCGCACCAGCACGAGCGACAGCCGCAGGTCCTCGGTCACGGAGTCCTCGGGTATGCCGCCGACTGCGTCCACCGCGGCCCGGCGCAGCACGACGTTGGTGCCGCACGAGAAGACCGCACCGGCACTGTCCTTGCCGCGCAGGATCGGTCCGTAGAACAGCGCCTGCTGCTCGTGGGCGCCTGCCGCCACACGGTTCGCGCCGCGATTGCGATACGACTGCGGGGTCTGCACGAACGCCACACGACGGTCCAGGAAGCAGGCCATCGTGCGTTCCAGGAAAGTCGGAGAGGGGATGTGGTCCGCGTCGAAGACGGCGAAGAACGCGCCGTGGGCCAGAGTGAGAGCGTGGTTGAGGTTGCCCGCCTTGGCGCCGGAGCGGTCACTGCGGGTCACGTACTTCGCCCCGTGCCGCAGCGCGATCGCTTCGATCTCGGGCGACGGATCGTCATCGAGCACCCAGACAGTCAGCGCGGGATGCCGTATCGCCACCGCTCCGCGCACCGTGGGCTCCACGACATCAGCGGGCTCGCCGCAGACCGTGATGAAGACGTCCACGCCACCCGGGAAGCAGCCGAAGTCCGCATCGGGCGGATCGGTCCAGCGCTGCGTGGAGATCGTGTACCAGAATCCTGCCGCCTGGACGAGGTTGAACACCTCGGCTGCAACGAGGATGCCGAACAGGACCGGGTTCGCCGCACGCGCGCCGAACAGGAGCCACGACAGGTAGAAGGCGGCAGTCGTGGCGCACAGGGCGCTGAGCAGGCGGCAGGTGCGAAGGTAGCGGGCACGCGCCTCTCGAGGGATCTCGATCATGGGCGTGTCGCCGCCTGAGCTGTGGCGGTGAGGGAGGAAGCGGCCGCCACGACGGGCTGCGTCGGAAGCCCTGTGCGGTCATAGCGCAGCAGTTCGACCTGGTTCAGCTGCCGATCCTCGGTGACCGTGTAGCCCTGGTGCTTCAGCCAGTACCGGACGGCGTAGGCGTCGTTCTTCAGCTCCGTGATGTTCTGGAAAGACACGAACAGCCAGACCCGGGGGGAGGAGCCGACGACGCTCCGAAGGTCGGTGTCGATCTCGCCCTGGCTGTCGCGAAGGTGCGCGAACGCCCCGTACTCTGGGAATCCGTGGGCGGGGATGGACGGCGGCAGGTAGTAGCCGGTCAGAGGATCGAGGTAGAACGGCAGGTAGATCATCGTGTTGCCCGGTCGCCAGGATCGCGCGACCTCCTGCAGCGCCTCTCGGTTGTCATAGCGCATCGCGTTGTGCGGCGCGTACGACTGGTCGAGCCACGCCACGGCCGCGAAGACGACGAGCAGTGCCGTGACCCACCGGGCGGCCCTCCCCTTCAACCGCGCCAGCAGCCACGCCATCAGCAGCCACAGGGCGCCGGCCACCGCCATGAAGTAGCGCGACGCGAGGATCTGGCCCTGCCACTGGCCGACGGCGAGCATCAGCAGCATCCCGATCACGCCCGCCAGCAGAAGGCGCGTGTGTGCGGTCATCTGCCGGAAGAGATGCATCGTCACGAACACGAACGAGATGGCGAGCGGCCACATCGCGACAAGCGTATCCATGGTCAGCTGCGCGTGGAAGCCGACCGTCATCTGGACGGCGAGCAGGGCGATGTCGTTGAACCTGAGGGCCAGCCGGGGCGCCTCCTGTCCGTAGCCGAGACCCGAGCCGCTTATCGAGCCGACGATCGCGTTGTCGGTGGGCGCCTGCACATGTGCGGCGTAGTACACCCACACAAGGAAGGCGACCAGCGTGACCAGGGCGCAGAGGAACGCCGGCCACAGCGTGTCCACGTCGGCGAACAGTCCCCACGGTCTCCACCACTCGGCCCGCGCACGCCCGTCGCTGCGGGCCGCCGCCTCCTTGTCCGCGACCTCGCCGACGACGAAGTAGACCAGCTGGCCGACCACGAGGAAGGCGAAGAAGTAGTGGGTGAACATGCCCACGAGGGTCCAGAACAGGTAGCCGGCCCACAGCGCTTTGCGGTTCTCACGCGCAGCGAGCACCAGGAACGCCGTCGAGAGCAGCCCCGCCAGGAAGAGCATCTCGTACATCCGGGCTTCCTGGGAGTACCAGATCTGGAACGGGGAGAAGGCGACGAGCGCGGCTGCGACGAGTCCCGTCCTCCGGTCGTAGAGCCGCTGCCCCGCCCAGAACGCCGCAGGTATCGCGAGCGTCCCCAGGAGCACGGAGAATGAACGGAGCGCGATCTCCCCTGTACCGAAGACCGTGATCCAGTAGTGCATCAGGATGTGATAGAGCGGCGGGTGCACACCTGTCGCCAGAGATCGGATGATGCCTCCGACCGACTGGTTCGCCTGCGCCACCGTCACTGCCTCGTCGAGCCACAGCCCGCGGCTGTCCATGCTCAGGACGCGCAGCAGCAGCCCCCCGAGGGTGAGCGCGGCCAGCGCGGCGCCGGTCAGCATCGACCGGTCCGCGGTGCGGGGCGCGTCTGTGCGTGCGGCTATGGACATGTGCCTCGCGTCCCACCTCCCGAAGGGCGTCGACGTCGCATCCGTGGGCCGGCTGATCCCCGTGACCGACGACGGTCGGGCACCTGGGGGCGCCGTGCCACAGCTGCGGGCCGCCTCCGGGGCGGTCCGCTCCTTGGAAGTATCGGCAGTTCATGGCGCCAAGACGACCACGTACGCGCCACGCGCGAGAGCACGCCGGCGAGCGTCACACCGAGGCGGCGACCGGGCAAGCAAGCGCCGGGCCGCCCGCGAGAAGCGCCGGCGGCCCGGTCCGCGGACGTGTGGCCCGTACTCAGGCCCGGCGGGGACCCTTCCCGCCGGGAGCGCACCCGTCGACAAGAGCGCGCTCCAGGACCTGGTCCATCGTGCTCACCGGCACGATCTCCATCTCGGAACGCACGCGCTCCGGAAGCAGCACGAGGTCGCGCAGGTTCTCCTTGGGTACGAGCACCGTCTTGATGCCCGCCCGGTGGGCTGCGAGCAGCTTCTCCTTCAGCCCGCCGATCGGCAGCACGTGGCCGCGCAGGGTGATCTCGCCGGTCATGGCGACCTCGCGCCGCACGGCGCAGGACATCAGCGCGGACGCGAGGGCGGTGGCCATCGTGATGCCCGCGGAAGGCCCGTCCTTGGGGATGGCCGCCTCGGGCACGTGGATGTGCATGTCCAGCTTGTCGGCGAAATCCGGCTCCAGGCCGAGTTGACCGGCGTGGGCCCGGATGTAGGAGACGGCTGCCTGTGCCGACTCGCGCATCACGTCTCCGAGCTGGCCCGTCAGGATGAGCTTGCCCCTGCCCGGCATCGTCGTCGCCTCGACGAAGATCACGTCGCCGCCGGCCTCGGTCCACACGAGCCCCGTCGCCGTCCCGACCTCGTTGCGCTTCTCGGCCATCCCGAAGTTGAACTTCGGCGGCCCGAGGTATCGGCTGACCGAGCGCCCGGTGACCTTCGTCTTCCCGCGATGCCCCTCGACGACCCTTCGGGCGACTTGGCGGCAGATCATCGCGATCTGACGTTCCAGCCCGCGCACGCCGGCCTCGCGGGTGTAGCGGCGGACGATCGAGTGGATCGCGTCGTCGCATATCTCCAGCCGGGCCGCGGTCAGGCCATGCTCGGTGAGCTGCTTGGGGACGAGGTACTGCAGCGCGATGTGGAGTTTCTCGTCCTCGGTGTAGCCGGGGAAGTGGATGACCTCCATGCGGTCGCGCAGGGGTGGCGGGATCGTGTCCAGCAGGTTGGCCGTTGTGATGAACATCACCCGCGACAGATCGAACGGCGCCTCAAGGTAGTGGTCCTGGAAGCTGTTGTTCTGCTCCGGGTCGAGCACTTCGAGCAGGGCCGACGTCGGGTCGCCCCGGAAGTCGGCGCCGATCTTGTCGACCTCGTCCATCATGAAGACCGGGTTCCTCGTGCCGGCCTGGCTGATGGACTGGATGATGCGACCGGGCAGCGCGCCGACGTACGTGCGCCGGTGTCCGCGGATCTCCGCCTCGTCGTGCACGCCGCCGAGTGACATGCGGATGAACTTGCGGCCGAGGGACCGCGCGATGGAACGTCCGATCGAGGTCTTGCCCGTGCCCGGAGGGCCCACGAAACAGAGGATCGGGCCGCGCATCCGGTTGGTGAGCTTGTGCACGGCAAGGTACTCGAGCACGCGCTTCTTCACGTCCTCGAGCCCGTAGTGGTCCTCGTCCAGGATCTTCTTGGCCTCGATGAGGTCGAGCTTCTCCTCGTCCTCCTTCTGCCACGGCAGTCCGATGAGCCAGTCGAGATACGTCCTGATGACCGCCGTCTCCGGCGCCGCCTGCGGCATCTTCTCCAGACGCCCGAGCTCCTTCTCGGCCTTCTCGGAGACCTCCTCGGGCATGCCCGCTGCCGCGATCTTCTCGCGGTAGTCGTCCATCTCCGCCTGTATCTCGTCGTATTGACCGAGTTCCTGCTGGATCGCCTTGAGCTGCTCGTGGAGGAAGTACTCGCGCTGAGACTTCGTCATGGATTCCTGGACGCGGCTCTGGATCTTGGATCCCAGCTCAAGGATCTCCAGTTCCTTGTGCAGGAACGTCGACGTCCTCTCCATGCGCTCGGAAGGGTCGATGGCCTCCAGGATCGTCTGCTTCTCCTCGGACTTCAGGTTCAGGTGGAACGCGACGAAATCCGCCAGGCGGCCCGGCTGCTCGACCGCGCCCGCGGCCATGAGGACCTCCTGCGGGATGGGCTTGCCCAGCTCGGCTGCCTTCTCGAAGTCCGCGACCAGGGCGCGCATCGCCGCCTCTGTCTCCATCCCGGGCGTCACCTCGGACTCATCGATCATCTCGATGCGGGCCTGGAGGAACGGCTCGGTCGAGATGAACTCGACGACCCGGAAGCGGGCGATGCCCTCGACGAGAGCGCGGGCGGTGGCGTCGGGAAGCTTCAACTCCTGCAGCACGGTGCCCGCGCAGCCGATGGTGAACAGGTCGTCGGGACCGGGGTCCTGCGTATCGGAGACGCGCTGCGCGAGCAGCCCGACGTGGTGGTCGCCGCGCATCGCCTCCTCGAGGGCGAGGATGGAACGCTCACGGCCGACGAACAGCGGGAGCACAAGGTTGGGGAAGAGGACGAGGTCCCGCATGGGGATGATCGGCAGGACCTCCGGGATCGTGACCTTCTCGTCGTCAGACACGGGCATACACTTCTCTTCCGCCTTGAGGGTGGGTGCGATACTGTCCTGGTCCAGTCTCCTCTGTATGGTACCCGTCCACCCTGCCGCGCCCCGCGCGACCCTCCCGCTCGGACTTCCGCCGCATGCAACTGCGTCACACCCGCATCGCAGCACTCATCCTCGTCGCGGCCGTCGCGATGCTCTCCCCGGCGAGCGTCTTCGCCGTCAGCCCACGCACCCCGTTCTCGTCCGCCGACATCGGGGTCCCCCAGTGGGTGGGGCCGGCTTCGGGCCTGCCGATGACGCTTCATCTGCGGATGAGATCGTCCATGCCGCGGGCGACGGTCAGCATGACTCTCTACGACGCGGCCGACGGGATCGTCTGGCGCCGCACGAGAAGCGCCTCCGCGCTGCGCCCCGTCGAGTATGCGTTCTCGTTCGCACGGTCTCCTTCCGAAGGCCGCCTGGCCCCCGGCGTGTACCGCCTCGTCGCGAGCGTGCTCGCAAGCGACGGGTCGGGGCTGTCCAGGACGGCCGATCTTGTCGTGACCGAGACCGGAGGCGCGCGGACACCCGTGTCGGTCGTGGTCCGGGTCACCGGAGCGCCGCAGAGGGCACCCGACGGGAGCTGGATCCCGTCCGATGACGGTCTCACAGCGAGCACCGAGGCGGCGGCTCTGGGCGACCTCGCCTGGCAGCATCCCGAGCTTCGACTCACGGTCGCGGTGCCACCCTACCTGCTCGACGAGTGGCGGGCGCTCGCCACCTACACGCCCACATCCACCCCCGTGGGAGAGGCGCTTGCCGCGCAGAGCGCGAGCGCCGCGCTCGACTCCCTCTCGCGCGCCGCCACGTCCGGCGTCGCCTTCCTGCGAGTCCCCTACGCCGACCCGGACCTCGTCGGCCTTGCGAAGATCGGCAGCACGGCACGCGACCTTCCCGCCCAGCTGTCCAGGGCGCGAGGCGTCACGGACGCGACGCTTCCGGGCACCGCCGCCACGGAGGCGACCGGAGAGGCCGGCCTGGGCGACGTCGTCACCGCGGCGGCGGGCGACGCGCTGCCATCGTCAGGCGTGACATTCGTCATCGCCGACCAGTCCTGCCTGCGCGCGACCGCCTCGACCGTGACCCCGGTCCCGTATCGCATCATCGGCGGCACGGGATCGTCCGCGCGCGAGATCGGACTCACCGCCCTGGTCGTCGATCGCGTCGGCTCCCGCGAGGTCGCGCAGCCCGGCCTGCCGGGGGCTTTGGCCGCGCGCCTCTACGAACGCTCCATCTCACGCCGAGCAAGGTCGCCTCTCGTGATCGAGCTGCTCGTGGGGCCGGGTGCCGCGTCCGTGTCGCGCCTCGCCCCCGCACTGTCGAGCCTGGCTCGTCTGCCCTGGGTCCGGCTCGTCGACGCGCCCACCGCGGCCGCAGTGCGACCTGCCGTCACCGCACGCTTCGCCGACGGACCCCGGGAGCCCTCGCCCGCCCCGGCCGGCTACTGGGACCAGGTCGGTCGCGCCGTCACGCGGGCCCGCGCCCTCGTCGACGCCGCGGGGCCGCGTGACCCGGACGGCGTCAAGGCGCTCAGCGACGCGTTCATGGCTGAGAGCAGGGGCTGGGCCGGCGCCGACGGGTCGTGGGCCCTCGCCCCGCGAGGCGAGGCGTACGCCTCCGCGGCGGACGGGATCGCGTCCCGGATCCTGTCGTCCACTACGATCGACGCGCCCCCACTGGTCCTTTCCGGCAGCGCCGGGAAGGTGCCCGTCAGCATCACGAATCGCTCGTCGAAGGTCCTCTCCGTCGTGGTCCGCGCGACGTCGTCCACGGTCAAGCTCACCCACCCGCGCACCTACACCAAGCTCCGGCCGGGCGAGAACATCCTCTACGTCCCGGTGGACCTGCTCGCGGCGCTCCGCGGCCAGGTCACGATCTCGACCTACGTGGACGGCATCAGGCTCGCGGTCACGACGACAACGGTGCAGGCGTCAGGACTCGACCGGATCGTCATCATCGCGGCAGCCCTGCTCCTGATGCTTGTGCTGCTGGCGATCATCTGGCGACGTGCGCGCCGGCCGGCCGCCGCCGCTGAGCCCGAGGACGACCGCGGCTGAACCCGCTCTCCGGCCGCGGCGACACACCGCCGCGCTACACTTGGCGAGCGCCGGCACGCCGCATCCGAACAGCACCGGCACCCCTGACATCGACTGAAGTGAGCCCGCACGTGGACGCGAGACGCACGCTCGTCATCGACACCAACGTGCTCCTGTCGCAGCCGGAGGTGATCTCCACCTTCCACGACGCGGACCTCGTCATCCCCGAGATGGTCCTCTCGGAGATCGACAAGCTGAAGACGGCGCGCGTCGATCCCGATCTGCGATACAAGGGCCGCCAGGTGAGCCGCGTCCTCTTCGAGTTCTCCGAGCTCGGCAGCCTGCAGGAGGGCCTCGACGTGGGCGGTGGCAGCACCCTGCGGGTGGCGGGTCTGACCAGTGAGGTCATGCCTCCGGGGCTCTCCTCGCGCAACACCGACGATCGCATCGTCGCGCTCGCGATCACGCTGCGCGACGGCGGGGCGCCGGGAGTCACCGTCGTCACGAACGACCTCAACATGCTGCTCAAGGCGCAATCGAACGGGCTCGGGGTCGAGCGTTTCGAGGTCGACGACGGATTCATGCGCAGATTCGTCATCCGACCCTTCCAGCGCTATCGCATCCCGCTGGCCATCCTCGCCTCCTCGCTCGCCGTGTTCGCGGCGGTGGTCTACCTGAGCGTGTTCAGCCCGTTCGCGCCCGGCAGGCAGCTGACGGGGGTGGCGGCTCTGCCGCCCGAGTTCGTGGAGCAGCTGTCGGTAGAGCAGCAGCAGGTGCTCGGCTTCCTGTTCCGGCTCCAGACGTCGCCGAAGGACACCGATACCCTGATCGCGCTCGCGACGGTCTACGACACGCTCTCGCAGCAGAACATCAACTACCTGCCCTACGCGATCAGGCACTGGGAGCAGGTCGTGGCCCTCTCACCGTCCAACACCGACGCGCGCGTCTCGCTCGCGACGGACTACTTCCGCGAGCACAAGCCCGACCTCGCCATCCAGACGATCAGCGAAGTCCTTGCGGGCAACCCCCAGAACGTGAACGCGAACCTGGTGCTCGGCATGTTCTACATGAACACCACTCCCGAGCAGTATCAGAACGCGGCTGACCGGCTCGAGAAGGTCGAGAGCCTCACCAGAGGCGACCCTCAGCAGTCGGCGATCCTCGCGCAGGCACAGACACTGCTGGCGCAGGTGAAGAAGGCGGCGGCCGCGGCCGGCGTCACGATCCGGACGAGTGGGAGCGGACTGTGAGCGAGACGATCGACATCGCTGTCATCGGAGGCGGACCGGCCGGCCTCACGGCGGCGCTCTACGGGGCTCGGGCCCGAGCGCGCACCGTGGTGTTCGAGTCCGGGTTGCCGGGCGGACAGATCATCACGACCGACTGGGTCGAGAACTACCCCGGCATGCCGGAAGGCCTCAACGGCGCGCGCCTCGGGGAGTTGATGCACGCGCAGGCCGAGAAGTTCGGCGCCGAGTTCCGCACCTTCGCCCGCGTCGACGCGCTCCGCATGGACAGCGGTGGCTGGGTCCTCGTCAGCGGCGAAGACGAGGCCGTCGCGCGTACGGTCATCTTCGCGACAGGCGCCACGCCGCGCAGACTCGGCATCCCCGGCGAGGAGGAGCACATCGGGCACGGCGTGTCGTGGTGCGCCACGTGCGACGGTGCCTTCTTCAAGGGCAGGACGGTCGCCGTTGTGGGCGGTGGCGACGCGGCGCTCGAGGAGGCGTCCTTCCTCACCAAGTTCGCCGAGCGCGTCCACGTCGTGCATCGCCGCTCCGAGTTCCGCGCCACCCGCTGCATCCAGGAGCGCTGCTTCGCCAACGAACGCATCGAGGCGCACGGCGACCGCGTGCCCGTGGAGATCCTCGGCCGGGACGGCCGCGTCGTCGGCCTCGTGCTCCAGACGGCGGCGGGAGAGGCGGCCGAGACCCTCGATGTCGACGGCGTGTTCGAGTTCATCGGCGTCCACCCGCAGAGCGACCTCGTGGCGGGCGTCGCCGACCTGGCCGACGGTGGATGGGTGAAGGTGGACGGGGCGATGGCCACGTCCGCGCCCGGGCTGTTCGCGGCGGGTGACGTGACGGACAGGCCGCTGAAGCAGGTGGTCACCGCAGCCGGCCAGGGCGCCACGGCGGCGTTCGAGGCGCTGCGCTACATCGAATCGGGAGCCTGCACGCTCTCGTAGTACCATCCGTGATGCGAATGACCCGGATGAGAGGGAAAGGGAGGCTCGACGTGAGCGATCTCGTGACACCGGTCACCGATGCCGAGTTCGAGCAGACGGTCATCGGAAGCGCGGTCCCGTTCGTCCTCGACTTCTGGGCGCCGTGGTGTGCGCCCTGCCGCATGATGGAGCCCGTGATCTCGGAGCTCGCGGTGGAGCACGAGGGCAAGATCGCGTTCGGCAAGCTCAACGTCGACGACAACCCGAACACCGCCATGAAGTTCGACGTGCTCTCCATCCCCACGCTGCTCGTCTTCTCGGGCGGCGCCGTGGTCAAGCGGCTCGTCGGCGCGAATCCCAAGAAGAAGATCGAGCAGGAGCTGCAGGAGTGGATCGGCTGAGGCCGGCCAAGACCAGCGAAGGGACGGCCCATCGTGTGTGAGAGCGGCATCAACATCCCGCAGATGCGGATCTCGATAGGACAGGTCGACGACGCGGTCGCGATGACACAGCAGTGGCTGGAGCAGCTGCACCATCTGTGTGACCACGGCAAGAAGCATGCGTCCAGCGTCGACTTGGCGCAGGCGAACGTCATGCTGGGCGAGGTGCGAGCCAAGCTCGACGCGGCGCTCGCGGGTCTCGAGGACGCTGCGCCCTCACCGGACGTCACCGTGGAGCTTCTCTGACGCCGAGAGGCACCGGCGCCATCTGACTGCATGCACGGCCCGGGACTTGTTCGGTCCCGGGCCGTGTGCTACGTTCCCCCAGTTCGTGCCACCGGTGATCCGCGGTCGCGAGAGGGGTCGGCGTGAGCAAGGTCGTCCGGTTCGGCGTGGCCATGGACGAGGACCTTCTCGCCCGCTTCGACGCGCTGGTGGCTCGGCGCGGCATGGCCGTGAACCGCTCCGAGGCCGTGCGAGACCTCGTGCGCGACGCGCTTGTGGACGCCGAATGGGAGGAGAGCCCCGAAGAGGTCGTGGGCACGGTGACCATGGTATTCGACCATCACGCCTCGGACCTCTCGGACAAGCTCGACGCTCTTCAACACGCCCACTTCGAGAACATCATCTCATCGATGCACGTGCATCTCGACGCGCACAACTGCCTTGAGGTCGTCGTCGTGAAGGGCACGGCCGAACAGGTGCGGGACATCGCCGACGGCCTGCTCGGCACAAAGGGCGTCAAGCACGGCAAGCTCGTGACGACGACCCACGGCCGGGACTTCTAGGCTCCCGGCTGTGCATATCCCGGACGGCTATCTCGGCCCGCAGACCTACGCGGTGATCGACGTCGCGATCCTTCCCGTCTGGGCCGCCGCGGCGTCAAGGGTCCGGCGGACGTTGAAGTCCCGGCAGGTCCCTCTGATGGCCCTGGGCGCGGCGTTCTCCTTCGTCCTCATGATGTTCAACGTCCCGGTCTTCGGAGGCACGACGGCGCACGCCGTCGGGGCTGTCCTGATCGCCGTGCTGCTGGGGCCCTGGGCCGCATGCCTCTCGGTCTCCACAGCGATCGTCATCCAGGCCCTCGCGTTCGGGGACGGCGGGATCACCGCCATCGGCGCCAACTGCCTCAACATGGCGGTCGTCATGCCCTTCGTCGGCTTCGCCATCTACCGACTCGTCTCCGGTCCGGCGCCGAGCCTCAGACGCAAGATCGCCGCCTCCGGCTTGGGGGCCTATCTGGGCCTCGTCGCCGCGTCGATCTCGGCCGGCATCGAGTTCGGCCTCCAGCCTCTGCTCGCGCACGACGCGGCCGGACACGCCCTCTATGCGCCCTACTCGCTCGCGGTCGCGGTCCCGTCGATGGCTGTGACGCACCTGGTCGTCGGACTCCTCGAAGCCGCGGTGACCATGGGCGTCGTCGCCGCTCTGGCGAGGTCGGACCCGGCGCTCGTCGCGATGAGACCCGCCTCGAGACCGCTCACGTGGCTGTGGGCGGGACTCGGGGCGCTCATCCTGCTCACGCCCGTCGGCCTGCTCGCCTCCGGCTCCGCATGGGGGGAGTGGGCCCCGGCGGCCGTGAAGGGGATGGTCGGCTACATGCCCGCGGGGCTGCAGAGGATGAGCGGGGCCTGGACCGCCGCGATGCCTGACTACGCGCCTGCCTTCATCAAGGACCCCGTCGTGGGCTATGTCGCGGCCGCCCTCACGGGGGCGGCGCTCATCGCGGCGATCGTCTGGCTCGTCGGGATCGCGCTGAGCAGGCGCGACGACGCGTCTCCGGTCCCGACTGACGACGAGGAGCCGTCGTGATACCGGTCTTCGCACACATCGGCGACGAGCACGGGCGGCGGCGTTCGGTGGCGCGGCGTACAGCCGACGCCGTCGGTGGGGCAGTGCGCGAGCTGCTGCAGAACGAGGACCTCGCCATGGGACCGGGACTCATGCAGAGCCTCGATCCTCGCGTGAGACTCACGACGGTCCTCGCACTCGCAGTGACAGCGAGTCTCGTGAGGTCTGTATGGGTGCTCGCGGCGGTGTTCGTGGCTACGATGGTCGTCGCGGCGGCGTCCCGCGTCGATGTGGGAGCGTTCGTCCGGCGGGTATGGGCGTCAGCGGGCCTCTTCGCCGTCCTGCTGGCCGCTCCGGCCGCGACCTCCTGGTTCACGCCCGGCCGCGCGCTCGTCACCCTCGGGCCCCTGACCATCACCGCACCCGGGCTCGCGATCGCTGTCCGACTGGTGGCGCGGGTCGCGGCCGGAGCGGGCGTGGGGCTCCTCGTCGTGTGGACCACACGCTGGACGGACATCATGCGCGCGCTCACTTCGTGGCACGTGCCGGATGTGGTGGTGGCCATCTTCGCCATGACCCAGCAGCAGATCGTCACTCTCATGCGTACTGTGGAGGGCACTCATCTCGCCCGCGAGAGCCGCATGCTCTCAGAAGGCAGCACAGCGGAGACCCGCGGTTGGGTCGTCGAGCGGATGGCCTTCACCGCCCGCAAATCCCTCAAGACTGCCGACGACGTCTACGACGCCATGCTCGCCCGCGGCTATTCAGGAGCGTGGCCCTCCATCGTGCGGCTGCGGACCCGAGGCCGCGACTGGCTGTGGCTGTGCGGCTGTGCGGCGTTCAGCGCCGCGGTCATCGGCGCCGACAAGCTGGTGGCGAGGTGAACGCCCCCGCGTCGGGCCCCCGGACGGTCGCACCGGCCTTCGTGCTGACCGATGTCCACCACTCCTACCGCGACGGCCTGGAGTCGCTCAGCGGCGTCACGCTCTCCATCGAGCAGGGCGAGCACGTGGCCATCGTCGGCGCGAACGGCTCCGGCAAGTCGACACTCCTCAAGATGCTCGACGGTCTCGTGTTCGCCTCGCGGGGGAATGTGCAGGCGCTCGGCCGGCCCCTCACCGAGGATGCGCTCGAGGAGCCCGTCTTCCGGCGCGAGTTCCGCTCACAGGTCGGCTTCGTCTTCCAGGAGCCCGACGTCCAGCTCTTCTGCCCGAGCGTCTTCGACGAGCTGGCGTTCGGCCCGCTGCAGCTCGGACTCCCGGAGGCAGAAGTGCGCGAGCGGGTCGCCAGGAGCGCCGAGGCTCTGCGGCTGAAGAAGCTCCTGGACCGCGCCCCCTACGCGCTCTCCGGCGGCGAGAAGAAGCGTGTCGCCATCGGGTCGGTGCTGACGATGGAGCCCTGCGTGCTCCTCCTCGACGAGCCCACCAACGACCTCGATCCCCGCAGCCAGGTCTGGCTCCTGGACGTGCTGGCCGAGTGGAAGGCGACGGGAAGGACGGTCGTCCTCACGACCCACGATCTCTCGGTCGCCGCAGAGGAGGTGGACCGCATGGTCGTCCTGTCGGAGGACCACGTGGTGGTCGCCGACGGGACGCCGCGCGAGGTCCTCGCTCGCCAGGACCTGCTCCTGCAGGTGAACCTCATCCACGAGCACGCGCACCGGCACGGCGGGGTGCTGCACGCGCACCCGCACACCCACGGCCAGGAGGTCGTGTGACCGCCGCCGGCGAGCCGTGGGGCTACACTCGTCACATGGAACCCATCCCCCCCTACGAACCCGCCGCCGAGGCCCCCGAGTATTGGGAGTGTCCCGGTTGCGGCTTCCTCTCCCTCGACCCGACCTTCGCCGACGCGACGTCGGCCTGCCCGAAGTGCGCGAACGTCGCCGGGGAGAGGCGCAGGTTCCCGCCCGAGGGCCAGCGCCGCCTCGACGCTCGCATCCGCGCCTACTACCGGGAGCGCGAGTGGGAGATCGCGGTCATCCTCGCCGCCGCGCTTCTCGAGGCGCTGCTCGAAGACACCCTGGACCGCATCATGGCGACCCGCGGAGCGGACGTCGCCATGCGGAGCACACTGCTCGACACGGTGCGCGCCGTAGGTCAGCGCATCTCGAGGCTCTTCCCGGACCTCACCGGAGCTGAGTTCGAAGACGCGGCGGCCAAGCTCGGCTTCCGCGACTTCCCGAAGCGCTGGCGCCAGCTGCGGGCGACCCGCAACGCGTTCATCCACGACACGCCCTACCGCGAGGAGGCCGCGGCCCTCGACGAGGAGGCGGCCGCCTCCGCCATGCGACTGCTCGACGAGGCGTACCGCCTCTTCGTCCTACTGAACAACGACTACGTCGCGGACTCCCGCGCGCACGCTTCGGACATCCCGAGGATCTCTCTGCACGGCGAGACCGTCGGGGAGGCGCCCGTCCGCGAGGCCGGCGAGCAGTGACGGCCGCGGCTCGCGTCGAGGTGTGTGGCGTCGTGCAGGGGGTGGGCTTCCGGCCCTTCGTCTATCGGCTGGCGCAGTCGCTCGATCTGCGCGGATGGGTGAACAACACGTGTGACGGCGTGTCCGTCGTCGTCGAGGGGCGGGCCGCCGACATCGAGCGCTTCGCCCGCGACGTACGGGCGCTCGCGCCTTCGATGGCTGTCGTGGAGTCGGTGAGCGCCCGCGAGGTCCCGGTGGAGGGCTTCGACGACTTCCAGATCCGCGCATCGGGCACCCGCAGCGGGCTCACCCTGGTCTCTCCGGACATCGCCACGTGCCCGGCCTGCCTCGCCGAGATGCGCGACCCCGATGATCGCCGCTACCGCTACCCGTTCATCAACTGCACGAACTGCGGCCCGCGCTTCACGATCATCGAATCCCTCCCGTACGATCGCCCGGCGACGACGATGAAGGACTTCGAGATGTGCGCCGAGTGCGCGGCCGAGTATGGGGACCCCGGCGACCGTCGGTTCCATGCGCAGCCGGACGCGTGCGGCCGATGCGGCCCGCGGCTCTACCTGAACACGACTGACCGTAGCGGCGAGCTCGAATGGCGGGCGGACCAGGACGACGTCCCCCGCCGCCACCGCGATCCGGACTCGGAGCGAGCTCGCACGGACTGCATACTCGATGCTGCCGCGGATGTGCTGCGGCGTGGAGACGTGCTCGCGCTCAAGGGGCTTGGCGGGTTCCACCTGGTCTGCGATGCGACGAGCGAGCAGGCCGTGGCGAAGCTCCGCGAGCGCAAGCACCGCTGGGGCAAGCCGCTCGCGGTGATGATGCCGGACATCGATTCAGCGGGGCGGCACTGCGAGGTCTCCGATGCCGAGGAGGCGCTCCTCTCAGGCGCGGCCCGACCGATCGTACTGCTGCGGCTTCGCGATGCCCCGCCAGCGGGCGCAGAGCTTGCGGCGTCCGTGGCGCCCGGTCTCGCCGAGCTCGGCGTCATGCTGCCCTACACGCCACTCCATCACCTGTTGCTGGAAACCGCCGCCCGCCCGCTGGTGATGACGTCCGGCAACCTCTCCGACGAGCCCATCGCCATCGACGATGCCGAGGCGCTGACCCGTCTGAATGCGGTGGCCGACGCCTTCCTGCTGCACGACAGGCCGATCCGCCAGCGCTACGACGACTCCGTGACGCGAGTGGTCGAGGGTGCGACGCAGGTCGTGCGGAGGTCCCGGGGATACGCACCCTCGCCGATCCGCCTCCCATTCACCACCGACGTGCACATCCTGGCCGCGGGGCCGGAACAGAAGAACACCTTCTGCCTTGCGCGCGACTCATACGCGTTCGTCAGCCAGCACATCGGCGACATGGAGGACGCGGAGACCCTCGAGGCATACCAGCGGACGCTGGACACCTACACGCGGCTCTTCCGTGTGACGCCCGGACTCGTCGCCTACGACCTGCATCCCGAGTACCTCTCCACGAAGTTCGCACTCGGGCTGGGCCTGCCATCGGTGGGCGTCCAGCACCACCATGCGCACATAGCGTCCGTGACAGGCGAGCACGGGGTCTCGGAGCGCGTGGTGGGTCTCGCGTTCGACGGCACCGGCTACGGGACCGACGGCACCATCTGGGGTGGCGAGGTGCTCGTTGCCGACTGGAAAGGATTCGAACGCTTCGCGCATCTGCAGCCGGTGAGGATGCCCGGCGGCGCGGCCGCGATACGGCGTCCCGCACGCATGGCTCTGGGTCTGCTGCTCGGACTCGACCCGGGGCTCCTCGAGCATCCCGGTGCTGCGGGACTGCGGGCCGCGCTCGCCCCGGACGAGCTTACGACCCTGCCGACGATGGTGTCCCGAGGGCTGAACAGCCCGTTCACGTCGTCGATGGGGAGGCTCTTCGACGCGGTCGCCGCGCTCATCGGCGTCCGCTTCGACGCCCTCTACGAGGGACAGGCGGCCATCGAACTCGAGGCGATCGCCAACCCGTCCGAGACCGGAGCGTATCGGTTCGACGTCGTCGGCGCCGCCCCTGCGGTCATCGACCCCGAGCCCGTCGTGCGAGAGCTGCTCGACGACGTTGCAGCCGGTCTTCACGCGTCCGTCATCTCCGCGCGATTCCACCGCGCCGTCATCGACGTGAGCGTCGCGGTCGCGCGCGACGCGTGCGCGGCGACGGGCGCACGTCATGTCGCGTGCTCCGGGGGCGTGTTCATGAACCGGATTCTGCTGTCGGGCATCACCCGCGGAGTCGAAGGCGCGGGACTCGATCTGCTCGCTCATCGGGAACTCCCGGTCAACGATGGCGGTATCAGCTATGGTCAGGCGGTCGTGGCATGGGCGCGCCGTGATGAGGTATAAGTAGCGATACCCCGGAGCGGCTCTGACGCCGACTCCCGATGAAGGAGTTCCCCCATGTGCCTCGCCATCCCCGCACGAGTCGTCCTCATGAACGAGAACCAGATGGCCGAGGTGGACATCCACGGGGTGACGCGCACAGTCAGCCTGTCGCTCACGCCGGACGCAGAGACCGGCTCCTGGGTGCTGATCCACGCGGGCTTCGCGATCCAGGTCGTGGACGAGGAGTTCGCGAAGGAGTCCTGGGAACTCATCAAGCAGATCGAGTGGGTCGACGGGGATCCCGCAGAGGTCAGCGCCTAACATGACCGACCTTCAGGCCGCCTGGCGCGACCCGGAGCTCGACAAGCACCTGGTCGACCTCATCACGCAGGCCGCGGACCGGCCGATCAAGCTCATGGAAGTATGCGGGACCCACACCGTCGCCATCGCGCGGTTCGGGTTGCGCGATCTGATGCCTCCCAACATCGCCCTGCTCTCCGGCCCCGGCTGCCCGGTGTGCGTGACCGCCAACCGGGACATCGACCTCGCCATCGAGCTCACGCACGTGGACGGTGTCGTCCTCGCCACCTTCGGCGACATGATGAAGGTGCCAGGCTCCTACTCATCGCTGCAGCGCGAGAAGGCCGACGGGCGCGACGTCCGCATCGTCTACTCGCCCCTCGACGCGGTGCAACTCGCGGCGGACCTCCCGGACCGGCAGGTCGTCTTCCTCGGCGTCGGCTTCGAGACCACGGCGCCTGCCATCGCGATGGCGATCCTCACGGCCGCGCAGCGTGGCCTCGACAACTTCAGCGTCCTCTCCGTTCACAAGACCGTCCCTCTGGCTCTCGAGGCGCTCGTCAACGACCCCGAGGTGGCCATCGACGGGTTCATCCTGCCGGGTCACGTCTCCACCATCATCGGGCCCGAGCCCTACCGCTTCCTTGCCGAGCGCTATCACGTCCCCGGGGTGGCCACGGGCTTCGAGCCGGTCGACGTGCTGCAGGGCGTGTGGATGCTCGCGAAGCAGCTGCACGAGGGGCGCGCCGAGATCGAGGTGGCCTATCGCCGCGGCGTGAGCGCCGACGGCAACCCGACGGCCCGCGCCCGCATCGCCGAGGTCTTCGAGCCCTCGGACGCGGAGTGGCGCGGCATCGGCGTGATCCCGGGCACCGGCCTCGCCATCCGCCCGGAGTTCGCGGCCTGGGATGCGGCGCTGAGATTCGACGTGACCCCGCCTCCCCCCAAGGAGATCCCCGGGTGCCAGTGCGGTGAGGTGCTCCGTGGCGTGACGCTTCCCTTCGAGTGCAAGCTGTTCGGACGCGCCTGCACGCCCGAGCACCCCATCGGCCCCTGCATGGTCTCCTCGGAGGGTTCCTGCGCGGCCTACTACCGCTACACCGACTACGGCCGCTAGAGGCCCCTCTCACTCGAAAGGCTGGTGCGATGCGCTCGGACCGCGTCCTGCTCGCGCACGGTAGCGGCGGCACGATGATGCGCGAGCTCATCGAGGACGTCTTCGTCGCCCGCTTCAACGACGAGGTCCTGCTGCGCATGGACGACGCGGCGGCGTTGACACTCCCTCCGGGCCGCATCGCCTTCACCACCGACACCTACGTGGTCACGCCGCGCTTCTTCCCGGGAGGCGACATCGGCCGCCTTGCAGTGGCCGGCACGGTGAACGACGTCGCGACCTCCGGCGCCACACCGCTCTACCTCTCCGTCGGCTTCGTCCTCGAGGAGGGCCTCATGATCGAGGAGCTCGGCCGGGTGCTGGACTCGATGGCTTCCGTCGCGAAGGAGGCCGGCGTTCGGATCGTCACGGGCGACACCAAGGTCGTGGAGCGCGGCCACGGGGACGGCGTCTACATCAACACTGCCGGCGTCGGCGTCATCCGCGAGGGACTCGACCTGTCGAGCTCGCACTGCCGTCCCGGTGACGCGGTGCTTCTGTCCGGCACGCTCGGCGACCACGGCATCGCGGTCATCTCGACGCGGGAGGGCCTGACCTTCGGCACGGACGTCGTCTCCGACGCTGCGCCGCTCGGAGGGCTCGTCTCCGCCGTGCTCGACGCGGCCCCCGGCGCGCGATGCTTCCGCGACCCGACGCGTGGGGGCCTCGCGAGCTGCCTCAACGAGTTGGCTTCGGCATCCGGCGTCTCGATCACGGTCGAGGAGGAGTCGGTGCCCGTCCGCGAGCAGGTACGTGGCGCGTGTGAGCTTCTGGGATACGACGTCTACCAGGTCGCCAACGAGGGCAAGATGGTCGCCGTCGTGCCGGGCGACGAGGCGAGCGCGGCCCTTGAGGCGATGCGGGGGTCGAGGTACGGCGGCGACGCCGCCATCGTCGGCGAGGTCGCCGAGGGCCCGGCCGGGCGCGTGTACGTCCGCACCTCGTTCGGCGCGCGCCGCATCATGGACATGCTCGTAGGCGAGCAGCTGCCGCGGATCTGCTAGATGGCGCGACCGGGTCCCGCACGTCGCGACACACTCGCCGGTCTCACGCAAGTGGCGGCGGCCGGGCTCATCTGGGGCACGATCCCGCTCGTGTTGCGCGCATCGGACGGTTCGCCCCTGGTGAAGGTCTTCTTCCGCGTGGCCATCGCAGCCCTCGTCCTGTTGGCGGTTCTCGCCGCGACAGGGAAGCTCTCGGACCTGCGACGCCTCGACCGGCGCACCATGCTCGGGCTGGCGGGGCTCGGCGTGATCCTCGCGGTGAACTGGCTGCTGTTCATCTACGCGCTCGACATGACGAAGGTCGCCGTTGCCGAGCTGCTCGGCTACACCGGCCCGGTGTTCGTGGCGGTCCTGGCACCCTTCGTGACCGGCGAGAGCTTCGACCGTCGCGTTGTGCTGCCTCTCGCACTGGCGCTGGCGGGGATCGTCGTGATCCTGGCGCCTCAAGGGCTGCAGGTCTCGAGCCCTCGCGAGCTTCTCGGCGCCGGACTCGCGTTCCTGTCTGCGCTCACGTACGCGATGCTGCTGCTGCGCTCCAAGCGGCTGATGGCCGATGTCTCCGGCTCCACGCTCATGTTCTTCGAGCTCGCCGTGGCGGCGCTGCTGCTCCTTCCTTTCGCGATCTGGATGTACGCGACCGGGCAGGGTCCCAGCGGCTGGGTCTCCTACGGAGCACTGATCACGCTTGGCGTCGTGCACACCGGCCTGGCCGGGATCCTGTTCATCGGCGGGTTGGGCAGGGTACGGACGGACCACGCCGCCGTCCTCTCCTACACGGAACCAGCCTCAGCAGTGCTCTTCGCCGCCGCGTTCCTCGGGGAGCCGCTGACTCTCGCGACGATCGCCGGAGGGGCCATGGTGATCGCGGGAGGGGCGCTCGTCGCCAGGATCGCGCCACTCGAGGTCGGGTTCGGCCAGGAGGCCGCCGACATCGCGCCGGCCGGGCCCGAGACTGTGCCGACCGACCCCTCCGGGGACGCGCCACAAGCGACCCCCTCTGACGCCGGAAGCGGGGTAGGATAGCTGCGACGAAGGAGTTGAGCGCCTCATGGACGCACGCACCCGCATCTCGGAGTCCTCGGCCGTCGAGCGGCTCGCGGCTCTGGACGCCGCGCTCTTCTCCGACCCGGCTGCCGCCGCGGATCGCCTGGGCTGGATAGGTCTGCCCGGCAAGGCGGTTGCACAGGCGCCCGCTCTGGCAGCGCTCGCCGCCTCGATGCGCTCCACGATCACCGACGTGGTGCTTCTCGGTATGGGCGGCAGCTCGCTCGCACCGCTGGTCCTGGCACAGGTGATCGGCCCCGCCTCGGGATCGCCCCTGCTCCATGTGGTGGACACGACGTCGCCGGTGGAGGTCAGCCGGCTGCTGGGCGAGCTGTGGCCGGCGTCGACCCTCGTGGTGGTCTCCAGCAAGTCGGGGGTCACGGTGGAACCGCTCTCGCTCGCCGGCGTCTTCCGCGAGTGGATGAGGCCCCATCTCGCCGAGCAGACCGGGAGCCATTTCGTCGCGCTCACCGACCCGGGATCCCCGCTCGAGGCCTACGCCTCACGCAACGGCTTCGCTGCCGTCTTCCCCACTCCTGCGGATGTCGGCGGGCGCTACGCGGCGCTCAGCCCCTTCGCCATGGTGCCGGCTGCCATCATCGGTATCGACACCGCCCGGGTGGCGGCCTCGGCGCTCGCGGTGGAGGGCGCATGCCGCCTCGAGGACGAGGAGAACCCCGGCGCGGCGCTGGGTGCATGGCTGGCCGACGCGTACACCGCCGGCCGTGACAAGGTGACGATCGTCTGCTCCGAGCAGCTCGCGCCCTTCGGCCTCTGGGTGGAACAGCTCGTCGCCGAGTCCACTGGCAAGGGAGGATGCGGGCTGCTGCCGGTCCTCGAGTCCGCGCCCGGCGACCCTCGAGCGCATGGGTCGGACCGCATGACGTATATCCTTCGGGGGCCCGGTGACGCTTCGCTGGAGTCGCTGCGATCGCGTCTGCCCGCTGACGAGCCCGTCCTCGAGACGACGATCGATGATGTGCACGACCTCGGCGGGGAGTTCGTCCGATGGGAGTGGGCGGTCGCTCTCTTCTGCGCCCTGAACGGTATAGAGCCGTTCGGCCAGCCGAATGTGGATGAGGCGAAGGCCGCCACGACCGCGATCCTGTCGGGCGAGATGCCCGTTCCCGAGCCGCAGCTGCAGCAGGGCGGGCTCGCCCTGACGGCGCACATGGACTCGATGCCGGAGCCCGCAGCCCTCAGCATCCCCCTGGTCCTGAGCGGGCTTCTCGAGGGCGCCGGCTCCGGGGACTACCTCGCGGTGCTGGCGTACCTGCCCTACGACGAGCGCCTCCTGGGACCCCTGCGCGACGCCTGTGCGACCATCGCGGCGGCTCGCAAGATCGCGGTGACCTTCGAGCTGGGCCCGCGCTACCTGCACTCGACCGGGCAGTACCACAAGGGCGGGCCGGGCTCCGGACGCTTCCTCATGATCACCGAGCGGGACGCGAGCGGGCCGGCGATACCGGAGCAGCCGTTCGACCTCGCGACGCTGCATCGCGCGCAGGCAGCCGGCGACTTCGTGACGCTCGCGGCGCACCACAGGCCCGTCGTGCGTGTGGACCTGCCCCAGGGAGACGCCGACGCGCTCGACCTTCTGGCGGCCAACCTCAGGCACGCGGCCGGCTGAGCCCGTCGCCCCCGAGTCTGCGCTATGCGGTGGCGACCGCGGGCTGATACGCTGGTCGCGGGGGCTATCCGCGCGGTCCGTGGGGGAGGAAACATGCGCATCCGAACGGTTCTCGTCTGGTCGCTGCTCGTATCGGGGTGCGCCGTCACCGGCTGCCGCAGTGCCGCGACCTCCGGCCCGTCCACGTCGGGCACGGTGGTGGCAACGCCTTCCGTCGCGACGACCACACCAGCGACATCGACGGCGGCAGTCACCGTGTCCAGCGGGCCGATCTCGACGCCCGCGGTCGGCTCGGCGCAGAGGACCGCCATCCTCGACGCCGTCAGGGCGGGTCTCGGCACGAAGTCCCAATTCGTCGTGGAGCAGCTGTTCGTGCAAGGGGCTGACCTGACGGCGCCTGCAGCGGTGGCCGACCTGCAGCCGGTCAGCGGCGGCTCGCGCGTGTTCGTGGCGGTCACCGGCGGGCCCAGCACCTGGAAGCTCGCGTGGAACGCGCCGTTCGGCTCGAGCGGAGCGAACGTCAAGGCGCTGCTCGCCGCGGCTCCGGGCGTCTCGGCTGAGCTCGCCGGCAAGCTCGTGTGGGACCTGAAGCCCGCCAGCGGACCGAGCAGCGCCGCGATGATGACGTCGTGGCGCCTGTTCGCAACGAAGCAGGTGAACCACTTCGCCGGCAGCAGCTACACCAGCGGCTTCACGTTCACGTTCAAGGTGGCCAAGGACAAGCAGGGCCGTTGGTGGGGCAACGCACTCGGCCAGCCGAAGAAGTCGGGCCTGGAGTCGATCGGGCTTTGGGGGCGCTACAAGAACGGGGCGTGGACGGGACAGATCGCCGACTTCAGTGATCCGCATCTCGACGCCACGTTCTTCCCGGCCGACATCCTGGCCAGGATCAGGATCTAGCGCTAGAGGCCGAGCGCCTTCTTGAGAGAGGGGACCCGGCGGCGTGAGACGGGCACCTGGGACGCCGCGCGGTCCTTCATCGTCAGAAGCAGCGTGCCGCCGTACATCGGCACGACCTCCTTCACCTGCGCGAGGTTCACGACGAATCTGCGGTGCACCCGGAAGAAGCCCCGGGGCTCGAGCTTCCGCTCCAGCTCCGCCAGCGACAGCGTCGAGAGGTACCGCTCGCCGTCGGTGAACAGGTAACTGTAGTCGTCCTTCGCCATCACGTAGAAGAGTTCCTCCACCGCGAGAAGGAGCTTCTTGCCGCCCTTCTCGACAGGGACACGCTCGACCCGCGCCGCGCCGGAGGTCGGCGCCGCCGGGGTCAGGCGCTCGACCGCCCGGCGAAGCCGCTCCACCTCGACGGGCTTCACCAAGTAGTCGGTCGCCTCGACCTCGAACGCCCGGACCGCATGCTCCGAGTGAGCGGTGACGAAGACGATCGCGGGCGGGCGCTCCAACTCCCCGAGCGCCTCGGCGAGGTGCATCCCGGTCAGCCCCGGCATGTCGATATCGAGGAAGACGACGTCGTAGGAGATGGCGCGGATGAGCTCCATAGCCTCAGCGGCGTTCCCCGCCTCGCCGACGACTTCCACCCCGCCGGCCTCGCTGAGCATGAAGCGCAGCTCGCCCCGGGCGGGGGCCTCGTCGTCGACGACCAATGCCTTCAGCAGCGGCACCTACAGCGCCTCCGCGATCTCTTCCGGCATGAGCGTCAACGTCACCGTCGCGCCCTCACCCTCCACGCTGGAGATCAGGATCCCGCTCTCAGGGCCGAAGTGCCCCTTCAATCTGTCGTCGACGTTCTTCAGGGCGATACCCAGACCGCTGCCGAACCCGGCGTCGAGCACGTGCGGCAACTCGGCGGCCGAGATGCCCTGGCCATCGTCGCTCAGGGTGAGGCAGATGTGGCCGGCGTCGTCCCGCGAGCCGCGCAGCGTGATGCGCAGCGGCCCCGAGGGGCGGATGCCGTGCTGGACGGCGTTCTCGACGAGCGGCTGTATGACGAACGCGGGGACGAGCAGGCTGCAGAACTCCTCGGGGACATCCACAGAGAAGCGGATGCGCTCCTCGCCGAAGCGCGTCCGCTCGAAGACGAGGTACCTGCGGACGTAGTCGAGCTCCTGCGAGAGCGGCACGAGCTCATCGCTGTTCTCGAGGGTTCGGCGGTAGAAGGTCGCGAACTCCCGCAGCAGCTCCCGCGCGCGGGGCGGATCCGTCCGGATGAGGCTCGCGATGGTGTTGATGGTGTTGAAGAGGAAGTGCGGGTTGATCTGGCTCTGCAGCGCCTTGAGCTCCATGCGGCAGGCGAGCTCCGTCTGGTGCTCGAGCTCAGAGAGTTCGAGCTGCGTGGACAGCAGCCTGGCGAGTCCGCCGACCATCGTGACCTGCGTCTCGCTCAGGAGACGTGATGTGGTGTAGTAGAACTTGAGCGTCCCGACCGGCGCGTCGCGAACCTCCAGCGGCACCACGATCGCGGCGCGCAGCGGGCAGTCGCGCTTGGGACAGCCGATCTCCTCCTTGGTCCAAAGGACCCGATGCTCCCCGGTCTCGAGCGCCTCTGTCGTGGCGCGGGTGATGATCGGTCCCCCCACCGTGTGGTGGTCCTCGCCGAGTCCCGCGAAGCCGAGCACGGTCTCCCGATCGGTGATCGCGACAGCCGCCGCTTCGCTCTCCCGCAGAGCGAGGCGGCAGACGGCCTGCGCGGTCGCTGGGGAGAGCCCGCGACGCATGTCGGACAGCGACTCGTTGGCGATGTCGAGCACGCGCTGCGACTGCACGGCCTTGAGATGATCGGGCCGGGACGCCATGCGCGCCCAGAAGGCGGCGCCCGCGAGCACCGAGAGCAGGATGGCGGCGGAGGTGACCGCCCACAGCGGGACTCGCGCGTACGGGCCCAGCACCACGATGGCGCCGAGGACGACCACGAAGGCCGTGGCCAGCAGGTCCAGCATCATCCTTCGATACGGCACAGACCGCGCCCCTTCAGACCCGCAGCTCCTGCGAGACCGTGATCACCAAGGCGCCCCGCAGGTCGCGGAACCCGATCGCATGATAGAGACCGGCGGCGCCCGCGTTGTGCTCCTGTCTGCTCAGCGTGACCGTGCGCGCCCCGTTGCGCACCAGCCATCCCAGAGCATCGCAGGCGAGTCCGCGACCGATGCCCCCTCGCCGCGCCGCGGGTGAGACGGCGAGGCGCCCGAGGCTGCCCTCGCCCCCGCGGACGTTGGCCAGAGTATAGCCGACGGTCCGCCCCTCGACCGTCGCCACGGCCGCCCGCTCCGTCCTCATGTACCTGTCGAGCTGTGGCTCGTCGTAGCGCCAGAAGTCGTCGAACGAGTCCGCATCGACCGCGAAGACGCCCGGGAGGTCCTCGGGCGAGGCGACGCGGATCCCGAACCCCCGCGGGGCCGGCTCATGGCGGCACGCCCTCTGCGGGTGCTCGAGTCGCATGAGAACGACCCGCTCGACCACCCGCAATCCTGCGGACAGGTACGGCGGTGCTGCCTCCTCCGGCACAAGGGGCCCGACGAGTCTTGAGAAGCCCTGAACGGCGGCGACGCGCTCCAGGTCCGCGATGAGCGCAGGAACACGGCGAGGAGCGCACCAGATCCCCAGGACCGCGCAGTCGTCGAGGTGCTCTCGCCAGCGGCCGATCAGAGCGGCGTCCCCGCTTGCCGTGGCCCGCACGCGCCATGGCGTCTCGCGGCTGATGGCGGAGATCTCCCGAGCGTCCTCGACGACCCGCGAGGCGACGGCTGCCGGGGCGATCCAGTCCAACTCGGCGGCGGTCGCCTCGTGAGTCTCCTGGCTCACCTCAGCCCCACGATCTCGCTGATCGCGAGCCAGATCCCCGTGACCGCCAACAGGGCGGCGAACGAGAGCGCCACGGCGCGGTCCGAGGCCCGGGTGGCGGCGTGCGCGCCCAGCCACGCACCCGGAACGACGCCGATCGCGAGCAGAAGAGCCAGTCGCCAGTCCACGTGCCCCAGCAGCGAATGCACGAGCGTGCCGGGGACGGCGAGGATCGCCACCGTCACCAGGCTGGTCCCGATGGCCTCCTTCACCGTGAAGCCGCAGTAGCGCATGAGTCCCGGGACCACGACGAACCCTCCTCCGAGGCCGAGGAAGCCCGAGTACAGCCCCGCGGCGAGCCCAACGGCCGCCAGTCTCTGCCAGGACCGCCGGGCGCCCGGCGCGGAAGACAGCGCGAGCGCCACGTCCGGGTCCGCCTCCTCGGCGCCGGGCGCGGGCACGGGGTCGCGCGCCCGGCGCCTCTGCTGGAGGAGCATGTCCACGGCGGCCCAGGCGATCACTGTCGCGGTCGCCAGCATGACGACCGTCCCCCCCGCGAACTTGGACAGGTATGCGCCCATGACCGAGGTGACACACCCGGCCAGCCCGAGGATGACGCCCGCCCGCAGGTCCGCGGCGCCCCGGCGCAGGTGGGCCCACGCACCGGTCAGGGCCCCCGGGAGGATCACAGGCAGGGGTGTGCCGACCGCGACAAGCGCCGGATAGCCGAGCAGCAACCGGATGGCAGGTGTGGTCACCATCCCGCCACCGATGCCGAAGGCGCCGGACAGAACGCCGGACACGAAACCCACGACGATCGTGACGCCGGCCCCGGTCACGACCCGCGGCCTACTTGCCGCGCACGACCGGGAACCGCCCCGTGATCGCGGAGCGGTCCACGCGACGCTCCCCGCCGAAGAGCGCTCCGAGGGCGACGTCCTCCCACAGGCGTTCGGTGAGGATCGGCCAGCGGCGCTGGAAGGCGAAGTAGTTGTCGCAGTTGCGCCGGGCGTAACTGGCCGCGTCTCTGAGGGCGACGCGCGCGATGGCGAGATGCGCCGCGCTCTCGTGACCCGCAAGCGCCCGCAGCAGTGCGGTCACGGTGGCGCGCCATGTCACGGACCCACCGACGAAGTCGCCCGGGAACGGGCGCAGCGACGCGGGGGTCACTCGCCGAAGGTCGATCTGCGAGCGTGCGAACTCCAGCTTCCGGTGCTCATATATGAACCTGTACACGTCCTGCCGGAACTGCAGCGCGGCGCTGCGGGGCTCCGGCGGCCGATGCACGATCTTCCACTCGTTGTCCATGAACACGTCGGCGCCGTGCATGCGTGCGTTGAGGACGTAGTCCACGTCCTCGCCTCGAAGCACCCAAGGGTCGAAGGAGACGTTGCAGTACATGTCGCGATGGAGCGCGAGACAACCGCCGAAGGCGAGGTTCGTCGGCTTGATCCGAGGAGGCCTGTTGACCGTCCGCATGGCCCGGTTGTACTCCTCGGCCTCGCGCCAGAACCGGTCGTACCAGCCTGACTCTTCGTCCGCTTCCCAACGGCCCTGCCCGTCGACGTAGTAGCCGCTCTTCGCGAAGAGCACCCTGCCGTCGGGCGTCTTCATCCCAAGCCCCTCCGCGCCCACCCTGAGGAAGCTCGGGCTGGTGACGATCGCGTCGTCCTCCAGGAAGAAGCAGGTCTCGGCCCCCAGCGTCGCGGCCACGATCAGACCCGCGTTGCGCACGGCGCCGTACCCGGTGAGGCTGACGCCCGCGACCATGTCGGAGAACTCCAGCTGCTCCAGGCGGCGGTGCAGCGAGCCGAGGTCCGCGGGGCCGAACACCATGGTGTCCATGCCCGGGAACTCCTTGACGATCTCGCAGACGCGGTCCTCGGCCTCGTGCTCGCACGACGCGTCGGTCGCGGCCACCAGAACGATGACCTTGCCCAGCCCCGCGAGACCCTGAAGGGACTTCAGGCAGGTCGGCAGTGGCGTCGGACCGTCGACCGACGTGGGGTGATCGTACACGTTGATCAGCCGGTCGGGGGCCGTGCCGCGCGACCTCGTCCAGAACGTCGGGATGACGACGCAGTGTTTCATGCTCTCAGTTCAGCACCTTAGCCGGCGGGCGGAGGCACGGCCCTGGCCGGTCATCGAAAGGGACTCGCCGAGGGCACATTGTAGCGCGTCGCCGTGCCGCCCACGAGTCGCCGCCGCCGCCCGGAGCCGTCCGCTCTCACTCCACGATGCCGAGAGGCGCGCCGCACTTGGGACACGCTCCGGCTCGCGTGTCGTGGCGGCTCACCCGGAATCCGTCGCGTCGCACGACCGTCTCGCCGCACGCGGGGCAGATGGTGTTCTCGGCATCCTCGTTCGCGGCATTGCCCAGGAAGACGAACCGAAGGCCCGCCTCGAGGCCGATCTCGCGCGCTCGCCGCAGCGTGGGAAACGGCGTCGCCGGCACGTCCTCGAACTCGAGACAGGGGAAGAACCGCGTCACGTGCCACGGCGTGTCGAGGCCGAGCGACGTTGCGATCCACCGGGCCAGAGCGGTGAGCTGCGCCTCGTCGTCGTTGATGCCGGGCACGACGTTCGTGACCACCTCGACGTGCATCCTGTGCACGTGGCGCGCGCGTTCCGCGCCCGCGAGGACCGGAGCCACCGACGGCACGCGACAGAGCGTCCGGTACGCCTCGTCGGTCATCCCCTTCACGTCGACCCTCCACACGTCCACTGCAGGCGCCAGGTAGTCCAGCCCGGCCTCGGTGACGAAGCCGTTCGTGACCATGACGGAGTAGAGGCCTCGCTCGTGCGCAAGGTTCCCGCAGTCGCGCACATACTCCGCCCAGATGACCGGCTCGTTGTAGGTGAAGGCGACGCCGCGGCAGCCCTGCTCGATCGCCAGGTCGACCAGCTGGGACGGGGCGACGTACTGCAGAGACGCGTCCTCGGTCGAGGCGCGGGAGATCTGCCAGTTCTGGCAGTGACCGCACTTCATCGTGCAGCCGACCGATCCCACCGACAGCGCCGTCGTCCCCGGGAAGTAGTGGTACACGGGCTTCTTCTCGATCGGGTCGACGGCGATCGACGATACACGGCCGTATGTCAACGCGACGAGCGCGCCGCCGTCGTTGCGCCTGACCCCGCAGATGCCTCGTCGCCCATCTGCGACATGGCAGGAGTGCGGGCACAGAAGACAATGCACGCGCTCTCCGTCGGACTCCCACAGGTCGGCGGGATGCTCGGCCACGCCGGTCGCCTCCCTCGAGTCACGCGGACCATCGAAGCTCGATGCGGCGCTCCGCGCACGGCGCCGCTCTCGCTACACACATACCCGCCATGGAGACTCAGTCCCGCTGCTCCAGCCCCGGCAGGTGCATGCGCCGCATCGCGATGAGCAGTGGCCATCCCAGGCCATAGACGACTATCGCCTCGGAGATGCCGATGCTGAGCACCCCGAATCCGTAGAGGACGGGCCAGGCGGCAGAGAGCGAGACACCGAACAGCGGAACCGAGCCGATCCCCGCGCTTCGCAGCATGGCCGGCAGGTATGCGGGCACGATCAGAGCGTTGAAGATCACCGGCCCGGCGAGTGCGAGCGCGGTGCGCTGTCTGAAGCGCCACATCCAGATCGAGCCGAGCAGCGTCCCGAGCGAGCCGAACACCACGTCGAGAAGGCCGACGGGGCCGAACTGGGCCACGCTCGTGAGGTTCGCCAGCGCCGAGCCCAGTGCGAGGCCGGGGACGGCGGCCGGCGTGAGACACGCGATCACGGTGAGCGCCTCGCTCACCCGCAGCTGCACGAGACCGAAGCTGAACACGTTCAGCACCTGTACGACGAGCAGCGTCAGCGCGGCGTACGCCGCGGCGATCAGGCCCGCCAGCGCGATGCGACGCGGATGCATCCCCGTCACCGCCTGCGGGGGCTGGTCGGCGGGTCCGGCGATCCGGCCGCCGCCCTTGCTACCTTCACGGCAGCAGCAACTCGGCGATCTGCACGGCGTTCAGCGCGGCGCCCTTGCGCAGCTGGTCGGCGACGACCCACATCTGCAGCCCGTTCGTCACAGTCGGGTCGCGGCGGATGCGGCCGATGTAGACGTCGTCCGTCCCCTCGAGCAGGGCGGGCATCGGGTAGCTCCGGGCCGCGGGATCGTCCATCACGGTCACGCCGGGGAACGCGGCGAGCAGGTGGCGGGCCGTGTCGGGATCGATCGGCCGCTCGGACTCCAGGGCGATCGACTCCGAGTGGCAGCGCAGCACGGGCACCCGGACGCACGTCGCGGCCACCTCGATCTCGGGCGCGTGCAGGATCTTCTTCGTCTCGACGACCATCTTCCACTCCTCTTTCGTGGAGCCGTCGTCGAGGAAGACGTCGATCTGCGGGATGCAGTTGAACGCGATCCGATGCGCGAACTTCTTGGGCGTGAACGCACGCCCCTCGAGGAAGTCGCCGCTCTGCTCGTACAGCTCGTCCATCGCGGCCTGCCCGGCACCTGAGGCCGCCTGATAGCTGGACACGACGACGCGCCTGATGCCGGCCGCGTCGTGGAGGGGCTTCAGCGCGACGACCATCTGGATGGTCGAGCAGTTCGGGTTGGCGATCACCCCGTCGTGACGCGCCGCATCTTCCGGGTTCACCTCTGGCACGACCAGCGGTACGCCGTCCTCCATCCGGAACGCCGACGAGTTGTCGATCATGACCGCGCCGGCGCCGGTGACCGCGTCGCGGAACTCCATCGAGCGCTCCCCCCCGCAGGAGAAGAGCGCGATGTCCACGCCCTGGAAGCTGCTCGGCGTCATCTCCTGGACGACGAGCTCGTCCCCGCCGTAAGCCAGGTGCCGCCCGGTCGAGCGCGATGACGCGAGCGCCCGCACCTCGGAGGCGGGGAAGTCGCGCTGGGCCAGCACCTTCAGCATCTCGACGCCGACCGCTCCCGTCGCGCCCGCGACGGCCACGACCGGGCGCTGCGGCATCCGCTTGCCTGCGCTCATGACGCGCCTCCCGCGGCCGCGGGCGCGACTTCCGCCACGACCGAGCCCTCGTCGAGCCCGAACGCGGTGTGGAGCGCCCGCACGGCGGTGCCCACCTGCGCGGCGTCGATGACACAGGAGATGCGGATGGAACTCGTCGAGATCATGTCGAGGTTGACGTCGGCGTCCGCGAGCGCGCGGAACATCTTGGCCGCGACCCCGGGGTGCGTCTTCATCCCCGCGCCCACCAGCGACACCTTCGCGACCGACTCGTCCACCGTGTGACCGCGGGCGCCCAGATCGGCGACGACGCGGCCCACCGCCTGCCTCGCACGGACGAGGTCGTCCTTTGGCGTGGTGAACGAGATGTCCGTCGTGCCGTGCTCGGAGACGTTCTGGATGATCATGTCCACGTTGACGTTGGCGTCCGCGAGCCGCCCGAAGACGTCGGCCGCCACGCCCGGGCGGTCCGGCACGTCGCGTATGGTCACCTTCGCCTCGGACGTGTCGTGTGTGACACCGGAGATGATCGCCTGCTCCATTGTCGCGTCGGCCTCCCTCACGATCGTTCCCGGGTTGTCGTTGAAAGACGAGCGCACGTGCAGCACCACGCCGTGGTTGCGCGCGAACTCGACGCTTCGAAGCTGCAGGACGCGCGCGCCGGTGGCCGCCATCTCCAGCATCTCCTCGTAGGAGACGACGTCGATCTTGTGGGCGTTCGGCACGATCCGCGGGTCCGCGCTGTAGACGCCGTCCACGTCGGTGTAGATCTCACACACATCTGCGCCCAGACCCGCCGCGACCGCGACCGCCGTCGTGTCGGAGCCGCCACGGCCCAGTGTGGTGATCTCGCCCTCGGGCGTGAGCCCCTGGAAGCCGGCAACGATGACGATCTGACCGGCGTCCAGCGCCTCGCTCACGCGATCGGTGCGGACCTCCTGGATGCGTGCCCGGGTGTGGCTGGAGTCCGACACGATGCCGGCCTGGGCACCGGTGAGGCTGATGGCCTCGTGCCCGAGCGAGTGGATGGCCATCGCCAGCAGAGCGATCGTCACCTGCTCGCCGGTGGCGAGCAGCATGTCCATCTCGCGCTCGGGCGGGCAGTCGCTGATCTCCAGCGCCTTCTCAAGCAGCTCGTCAGTGACATCGCCCATCGCGGAGACGACGGCGACGACATGGTCGCCGCGCTGCTTGGCCGCGATGAGTCTCCTCGCGACCGCGAGCAGCCGCTCGGTGGACCCCACCGAGCTCCCGCCGTACTTCTGGACGACCAGCGCCATCGGCCCTCCGCGACCCTCGATCCCGCGAGCGGTGAGCGCCGGCCCATCGGGCCGGCGTCATCGGCGATTCTACCAGCAGCCGCGCGGGCGACGGGCGCGCGTCAGACGAAGGAGGGCCCCGACGGGGCCCTCCGCGACTGCTCGCCGCCGAGCTTCTGAGATGTCCGGCGTCTTAGAGCCCGCACCTCTTGAGCACGTACTCGAAGTTCCAGTCGACCTCGGACTGCACCTGCGCGAGAAGTTCCTCGTTGCCTTCCTTGAACAGATGCTTGAACCGGCCCTGCGGCCTCAGGAACTCCTCGATCGGCTTGCGGTTCTCACGGGTGACGCTGCGTTTCGTGTAGCGCCACGTCCCCTCCTCGATCTCGAAGAGCGGCCAGAACGCGGTGCCGACCGCCGCCTTGGCGATCTCGACCGTCGCGTCGTAGGGGATGCGCCAGCCGCGCGGGCACGGCGAGAACACGTTCAGGAACGCCGGGCCCTCCACCGCGAACGCCTTCTCGGACTTGGCCGCGAGATCCTTCCAGTCCGAGATGGAGGCCTGGGCGGCGTAGGGGATGTTGTGGGCAGCGATGATCGACGTGAGGTCCTTGCGGCGCTGAGGCTTGCCCTGCCCCACCTTGCCGACCTCGGCCGTGGTGGCCCAGGCTCCCATGGGGGTCGCCGAGCTGCGCTGGATGCCGGTGTTCATGTACGCGCCGTTGTCGTAGCAGACGTAGACCATGTCGTGGCCGCGCTCCATCGCACCGGAGAGCGACTGCAGACCGATGTCGTAGGTGCCGCCGTCGCCGCCGAACGCGACGAACTTCACCTTCTTGTCCGCGGGGATCTTGCCGGCGCGCTTCAGCGCCTTGAAGGCCGCCTCCACGCCGGAGACCGTCGCGGCAGAGTTCTCGAAGGCGTTGTGGATGAAGGGCACCTTCCAGGAGTTGTACGGGTAGATCGTCGTGGACACCTCGAGACACCCCGTGGCGCACCCGGCCACGATCGGCGTCTCGCCCGCGCCCAACAGCACCTGGCGCACCGCGATCGACGCGCCGCAGCCCGCGCAGAGGCGGTGGCCGCCTTCGAGCCGGTCTTCGCGGTGGGACAGTTCCTTGATGGTCGCCATCTTGTCTCCCTTCCTACCGCGCGCCGAGGTAGACGAGCCCCGCGGGCGCGGCGGCTCCGTTCGCGATCTCACCAAGGTCGGTGAACACGCGCTCGATCAACTCGGTCTTCACGTCCGCGCCGCCGAGTCCGTAGATGTAGTCGACGACCGGGACCCGCTTCTCCAGATCGTACAGAGCGCTGCGCACCTCGAGGAACACCGGACCCCCCTCGGCGCCGAAGCTCTCGCTGCGGTCCATGACCGCGACCGCCTTCACGCCCTTGAGCGCCTCGGCGATCTCCGCGTAGGGGAACGGGCGGAAGCAGCGGATCTTCAGCACGCCCGCCTTGACGCCCGACTCCCGAAGCCCACGAGCCACGTGCCGCGCGTTGCCGGCAGTGGAGCCCAGCACGACGATCGCGACCTCCGCGTCCTCCATGCCGAAGCCCTCGACCACGCCGAACGGACGGCCGCAGATCTTCGACCACTGCGCGCCGACCGACTTCACGACGCCGCGAGAGCGCTCCATCGCGAGGCGTTGCGAGTGCTTGAACTCGAAGTAGGGGCCTCCCAGGCCGGCGAAGTTGCCGTGGCCGACGGGGTGGTCGGTGTCCAGCAGCGCGTTCTCCGGGACGTAGCTGCCGACGAAGGCGGCCACAGTCTCGTCGTCCATCATCTCGGCGCGGTCGATCGAGTGAGTGGTGATGAAGCCGTCGAGCGTGGACATCACCGGCAGCATCACGTCGTGATGCTCGGCGATGCGCACCGCCATGATCGTGTTGTCGTACGCCTCCTGCGCGGTCTCCGCGAAGAGGATCAGCCAGCCGGTGTCGCGCGCGCCCATGATGTCGCTGTGATCGCAGTGGATGTTGATCGGCGCCGAGAGCGCCCGGTTCGCGTTGGCCATGACGATGGGAAGGCGCATCCCCGCCGCGATGTGCAGCTCCTCCCACATGAGCGCAAGGCCCTGGGAGGAGGTGGCCGTCATCACGCGGGCGCCGGCGGCCGACGCGCCCACCGAGGCGCTCATGGCCGAGTGCTCGGACTCGACCGTGACGTACTCGGTATGGACACGACCGTTGGCGACGAACTTCGCGAACTCCTCGACGATGGTCGTCTGGGGAGTGATGGGGTATGCGGGAACCACGTCCGGAGCGCACTGACGGAACGCCTCCGCGACCAGCACGTTACCGGTGACTGCGACGGTCTTCTGTGTCGGCATCAGCTAGCCCACCTCCGGCAGTTCGCAGCCCTCTGGCACCATCGAGATCGCGTCGGCGGGGCACTCCTTCGCGCACACGCCGCAGCCCTTGCAGTGGTCGTAGTTGAAGGCGCCGACCTTCTCGTCCCCGACCGCGATCGCGCTGTCGGGGCAGTAGATCCAGCAGAACAGACACTGGGTGCACTTCGCGTCGTCGCGCACGGGGCGCTGGCTGCGCCATCCCCCCGTGACGTAGTCGCGGGAGTTCCCTGCGTCGGGGATCGCGGCGCCGCGCGGGAAGTCGTCCGCGCGCCAGTGGTCGATGCCCGAGATGTCCCAGCTCACGATGCCTGCACCTCCTGGAACGCCCGGGTGACCGAGGCGATGTTGGCGTCGATGATGTCCTGGCTGAACTTCTTGCCGAAGGTCTTGGCGAGGTGCCCCGCCACCTGGTCCACGGTGAACAGGCCCGTTACCTTCGCAAGAGCGCCGATCATGGGCGTGTTGGGCATGTCGCGCTTCAGCGTCTCCTGAGAGATGCCGGAGGCGTCCACACACGCGACGGTCCCTTCGCCCAGGTGGAGCGCCTGGCGCACGGCCGCCGGCGAGCTGCAGGTGTTGACGATGAGGACGCCGTTCCCCAGCCCGCGGGCGACGTCGACGATGGGCAGCAGCGTCTCGTCGAGAACGACGACGACGCTGGGGTTCTCGATGTTGTTGTGGATCTCGATGGGTGATTCGCTGATGCGCGTGAACGCCTGGATCGGCGCGCCCATCCGCTCCGGGCCGTACTCCGGCATCGCCTGGATGTAGCGGTCGAGCTCGAGCGCGGTCTCGGCGACCAGCTTCGCCGCGGTCACGGCGCCCTGGCCGGCGCGCGCATGCCAACGGATCTCCGTCAGCTGCTGCATGGCTCTCCCTTTCGATCGGCGTATGCGGCCGCCCGGAGGATCGCCGAGCGGACGGGGTCCTGCATGCCCGCGCGCGTACGCATGCGCGCCGGGGAGGCCGCTCACGATACGCGTCGCGCCTCGGCACGGAAGGGTGCCACAACGGTGAACGAGGCGGCTTCGTCGGTGAACGGTAGGAAGAACGTGGAAGAAGAGGGACGAACGGACAAGGAGGGCGGGCAGGTCCTCGATCACGCCGTCGACCCTACATCTCTCGGCGTGCCTCGAGCGCGCGCCCGAGGGTCACCTCGTCGGCGTATTCCAAGTCGCCGCCAACGGGCAGCCCCGAGGCGATGCGGCTCACGAGGATCCCCAGCGGCTTGATCAGCCGCGCCAGGTAGAACGCGGTCGTCTCCCCCTCGACGTCCGGGTCGGTGGCGATCACGACCTCGCGCACCTCGGACCCGGTCCCCAGCCGCTCGATCAGCTCCCGCACGCGCAGCTCCTCCGGTCCGATGCCGTCCATCGGTGAGATGGCGCCCTGCAGGACATGGTAGAGGCCGCGGAACTCGCCCGTGCGCTCGACGGCGACGACGTCGCGGGGTTCCTCGACGACACAGATGATCGAGCCGTCTCTGCGCGAGTCCGCGCAGAACGCGCACAGATCGTCGGACGCGAAGTTGAAGCACTGTCGGCAGAAGTGGATCTCCCGCTTCACCTGGGTGATCGCGTCGGCGAGGCGCTGCGCGGAGGCATCGTCGCCCTTCAGGATGTGGAACGCGAGCCTCTGCGCGGACTTGGGCCCGATGCCCGGAAGCCGCTCGAGCTCCTCGAGCAGTCGCGCGATGGGTTCAGCGTAGTAGGCCACGATTGCTAGAGACCCAATCCGGGCAGGTTCATCCCGCCCATCACGCGGGACATCTTGCTGTTCTGCAGGTCCTGCGCCTCCCGCAGCGCTTCGTTCACGGCGGCCGCGACCATGTCCTGGAGCATCTCCACGTCGTCGGGGTCCAGAGCGCGAGCGTCGATGACCACGCCGGTCACCTTGAGGTCGGCGCTCATGGTGACCTTCACCGCGCCACCGCCGGCGGACGCCGTCACCAGATCGCCCTTCAGCTCCTCTTGGACGCGAGCCATCTCCGCCTGCATCTTCTGCAACTGCTTGAGCGCCTGAGCCTGATTCGGACCTGCCATGTGCTCGTCCCTTCCTATCGTCTGTCGCGCGGCTTCTCGGCCACGACCTCTGCTCCCAGCCCCTCGATCAGGGCGCGATCGACGTCTCCCGGGGAGGAGGCAGGCTCCGGGATCGCGGATGTCTGGACATGACCTGGACCCGGCAGCGGACTGTCCGCCACCGGGTCGTCGTGATGGACGCTGCCGCGCCCGAGCTGGTACCTGATGCCGACCTTCCACCCGAGCGCGTGCCCGATGGACTCGCGCAGGAGCGCGACCACGTCCTGCTCCTCCGCGCGCTTGACCAGCACCTTGCGGCTCGGGTCGAACTCGACCACGACCGTGTCGCCGTCCAGGTCGGCCTCGGTGTCCAGGAACAGCTTGCTGGCGGCCGGGCGCTTCTCCTTGACCAGGCGGATGACGTCCGGCCAGCGCCGACGCAACTCGGCCACATCTCCCGGCGATGAGAACGTCCGCTCCGCGGCAGCTGCAAGATCGGGTGCGGGTACCGGTGCGGGTGCGGGCTCGACGGGCACTGACCCCCCGGCTGTGTTCTCGGGCGCCTGCTCCGCCGACGCGGGGCGTGCCATCGGCAGGGACACGGGCGCCACGACGTGTGCCGCCTGACCAGGCGCCGGCTCCGCGACAGCCGGTGCGGGCCGCTTCGAGGTGCGGGGGATGACCGGCGCTCCCCGTTCGAGCTCCGAGACCCTCTCGGCGAGCGCCTCCAGCGTCAACTCGGCCTCCGGGCGGGCGATGCGCAGGAGCGCCACTTCGAGTGCGAGCCTGGCATCGGGCGCCCACCGGAGCTCGGACTGAAGGCGCCCGAGGCCGTCCAGCATCCGCCCGAGGCGGTCCGTGCCCAGCTCGGCAGCCTGCTGCCGAAGACGTTCGGAGTCGGCCTCGCCGGCGGCCGCCGGTTCCGTCGTCCCCGACGCAGCGGTCACGTAGAGATCGCGGACGTAGAAGGTCATGCCGCGGCAGAACTCGGCGACGTCCGCGCCGGACTCCGCCAGCCGCGCCGTGAGGCCGAAGAGACCGGCGATGTCCCGCGAGCCGATGAGCGAGACCGCCTCGGCGAGCCGTGCGGTGTCGACCTGGCCGAGCAGCCCCTCCACCTCGGTCAGGGCGATCCGCCCATCGGTGAACGACGCGAGTTGATCGAGCGTGCCGATGGCGTCTCGCATGCCGCCGGCCGAGTGGCGGGCGATGAGCGCCAGCGCGCCCGGCTCCACCGAGATGCCCTCCTCGCGGGCGATGTGCTCAAGCCTCCCGACGATGTCGTCGATCCCGATGCGCCGGAAATCGAACCGCTGACAGCGGGAGCGGATGGTCTCGGGCACCTTGT
>CAIKZH010000179.1 GCA_903831865.1 uncultured Coriobacteriia bacterium | reverse complement strand
CGTGCCGTGGCATCCCATCATCGCGCACGACGTCTCGAGGTAGCCGATGAGGCAGACTCTCGATCAGAGCATGAACGACAGGGTGCACTTCGGGCTGGTGCTCGCCACGTTGGCGCTGCTCGGGTTCGGTGCGCTGATGGTCGCGTCGGCGACCGCGACGATGCCGGGGCACGCGGCCCTGATGCAGCGCGACTACTTCGGCATCGCGCTGGGTCTGATCCCGCTCGTGGTGCTGTGGGCGTTCGACTACCGGCGGCTGAAGCCCTGGGCCGGGCCGCTGCTGGTCGCCCTCGCGTTCCTTGTCATATCCCCTCGGATCCCCGGGCTCGGCGCGACGGTGAACGGGGCCACGTCGTGGCTGAAGATCGGCGGGATCCGTCTCTTCCAGCCTTCGGAGCCGGCGAAACTGCTGTTCATCATCGTGATGGCGGCGGTGATCTCGGAGTACGAGGGCCACATCGAGCATGTCCGCGACGTGCTGAGAGTCACGGGCTACATCGCGGTGCCCGTCGTGCTCATCATGATGCAGCCGGACCTCGGCACGGCGCTGGTGTTCGTCGTCACCGCCGTCGGGATGCTCGTCGTGGGCGGCATGAAGCCTCGCTGGTTCCTCGTGCTCGGAGTGGCGGGGGTACTGTTCATCGGACTCATGTTCGGCCTGAGCGACGGTCTCGACCACGTCCTGCTGCGCGGCCAGTACGATCCGGCGTACGTCACGGCGTTGCAGAAGGCGGACGGGAACACGGCCATCGCCTCCCGCGAGGTCACCGACACGAGCGTCCTGATCAAGCGCTACCAGATCAACCGCCTGCTCGTCTTCACCGACCCGAGCATCGACCCGCAGGGCGCGGGCTACAACCTGAAGCAGTCGAAGATCGCGATCGGGTCCGGAGGGCTCACAGGCGTGGGGCTCGACCTGGGAGGGACCAACCAGCGCGCATCGCAGAGCAGGCTGAACTTCATCCCGGAGAGCTATGCGGACTTCATCTTCGCGGTGCTCGGCGAGCAGATGGGGTTCCTCGGAGCGCTGCTGCTCCTCGCGCTCTACCTGGCGCTGCTCTCATCGGCCCTGTCGATATCCACGTCGAGCCGCGACGTGTTCGGCGCGCTGATCGCCGCGGGGCTGGTGAGCATGTGGGCGTTCCAGATCCTTGAGAACGCGGGCATGACCATGGGCATGATGCCCATCACAGGCATCCCGCTGCCCTACCTGAGCTACGGCTCCTCTTTCATGGTCACCAACCTGGCGGGTGTCGGTATCCTGTTGTCGATATGGTCCCGCCGTTACGGGACCAACACGTAGCGTCACTCCCTGGAGGGGGTCTTCGAAAGATGGCAGTCCAGATGCCCGTCGACTTTCGGGCGCTCTATGACGCGGGCAAGCGACTGAAGAAGGACCGTGAGAAGCCGGTGCGTCTCGCCGTGGTCATCGAGGTCGATGCGCCGGACGAGCTCGTCGAGGCGGCGCGCGCGGAACTCCACCCCAAGACCGCGGCCGGTATCGTCGACGTCGCGGTGGCGGAGGCCG
>CAIKZH010000178.1 GCA_903831865.1 uncultured Coriobacteriia bacterium | reverse complement strand
GTCGCGTCGACGACCAGCAGCGCGCCTTCGCAGGCCTGTAGCGAGCGGGAGACCTCGTAGGTGAAGTCCACGTGCCCCGGCGTGTCGATGAGGTTCAGGGTGTAGGTCTCGCCGTCGTCGGCGGTGTAGAGGACCCGGACCGCCTGAGCCTTGATCGTGATGCCGCGTTCGCGCTCGATGTCCATCGAGTCCAGCACCTGCTCGACCATGTCCCGATCCTCGATCGTGTGGGTCAGCTCGAGGATGCGGTCGGCGAGCGTCGACTTGCCATGGTCGATGTGCGCGATGATCGAGAAGTTGCGGATGAGATTCGGTTCAGTCATGGCTGCGTATCATACCAGCCCCGCAGGAGCGTCCCGCCCTCCGCGGCCTTCTGGCTGTCGGTGGCCTTCCTTGAGGCGCCGCGCGGCGCTGTGCTAGTATCTGCGGGTTCGTCCGCCCCGCGGCGGACAGGACATCATTCGAAGACCCTTTGGAAGGACCTATCGGGTTGGCCAACATCAAGAGCCAGAAGAAGCGAGTGCTCACCAACGCAAAGGCGACGGCCCGCAACAAGTCGGTCCGCTCCGCCGTCCGCACGTCTGTCCGCAAGGTGCACGAGGCGATCGCCGCAGGCGACAAGTCCCAGGCGACCACGCTCATGCAGGCCGCGAGCCGCGAACTCGACCGCGCTGCGAGCAAGGGCGTCATCCATGCGAACCAGGCGGCGAACCGAAAGAGCGGGCTCGCCACCGCGGTCGACAGGATGAAGGACTAGCCGCTCGCCGCGTCGCGCGACGTGACCGAGCACGTCCTCACGATCCAGCGCTCCAAGACGAGTCCGGCCTCCGCCGGGCTCGTCTTCATCTCTTCCTCGGCGGCAGTGAGCCCCCGCAGGGCACCGGACAGCTCCTGGGGCGTGTAGTGAAGCGCCTGTCGGGCCGCGTTCTTGGCCTGCCAGGGCGCCATGCCGATCTGCGGGGCCATCACCTCGGGCACGGACACGCCGCGATCGAGCAGCGCCCTCGCGCCGATGAGGGCCCTCAGGTGTCGAGCCAGCATCGCGTGCACGAGCGTGCCCGACTCTCCATCGGTGAGCAGGCCGCGGAGCAGGCCCAGGGCCGCGGCGGTGTCCCGAGCACCGACCGCATCAGCCAGCTCGAAGACGCTCGCTGCAGGTCCGGCCGACGCCACCGCTCTCACGTCGGAGAGCGTCACCTCGTCACCCTGACCGGCGTACGCCACGATCTTGTCAGCCTCGATGTCGAGCCGCCGCAGGTCACGTCCGACCAGGTCCACGAATGACTGGGCCGTGGATGACGAGACGCGCCTGCCTCTCTCGCGAAAGAGCCGGATCGCCTCACTCGCGTACTCACTGCGCCGGGGCGCCGTGTACTCGAACACCACGCCGCCAGCTGACACGGCCCGGAAGAGCTTCGAGTTCTTCGCGATCTTGGTGGCGACGAGCACCACGCACGCGCTCGGCGCCGGGTCCTTCGCGTACTCGACCAGTGCGGCGACCGCAGCAGCGTCAAGCTTGTCCGCGTCGCGCACGACGACAAGCCGGCGCTCGCTCATGAAGGGCAGCGTGTTGGCGGCGTTGACGATCTCGTCGGCGGTGGCCGACTCGCCGCTGAAGGTGTCCATGTTGAAGTCGAGGTCGGCCACGGCCGCGACACGGTCGCGAAGCCGCCTGACGGCGCGCTCGAGCAGCAGCTCCTCCGAGCCGTACACGAGATAGAGCGGCTTGAGATCGGAGAGGTCGGGCGGAGCCATGCGCACTCCCGGACGGGGCGGGCCGCGAGGGGATCACTCGTCGCGGGGCTCGTCCGATTGTCGCACACGGGCGAGCCGTCCAAGGGGACGTCCAGATCTCCCTCCAGATCCGTGCGACGGACCTTCGCGCCCGCCGCCTCGTAGTCGCGAACGGCAGAGGGCGCGGGATGTCCGTAGCTGTTTCCCCGCCCGACCGAGATGAGAGCCACCTTGGGTGACCACGCCGCCAGGGCGGCATGCACGTCGCCGTTCGTGCTGCCGTGGTGCGCCACCTTCATGATCGTCACCCGCCCGGAATACGCCGCGAGCGCCCCCAGCTGCGCCCGCTCCTGCGCGTCACCGAGAAGGACCGCCGTCACGCTGCCGCGCGTGAGCAGCAGCACGACACTCGTGTCGTTGGCGATGAGGCCGCGCTCTCCGCCCGTGGGCCACAGGACACGCACGCTGGTGTCGCCCACGGTCCACGTCGCCCCTCTGCGAAGGCGGACCACCCTGGGGCACACCGCCCCGCACTTTCGCGCCACCCCGTCCAGCGCGGGGTCCACCACGTCCGACAGGCCGATCCACGATGGCGACGCCACGCCGCTCAGACCTCCGAGGCCACCGACATGGTCCGCGTGCGAATGCGTGAGCACGAGCTCGTCGAGAGAGGTCACGCCCTGTCGGGCGAGCGCAGCGCGAAGGACCACCGGGTCCGGCCCGGTGTCGACGAGCATCCCGTGTCCGGAGTCCCGCACGAGCACCGCATCCCCCTGCCCGACGTCCATCACGACGAGGTCGGGCCCCTGCGGGTGCGCCGTGCCGGGGGCGAGCTGCCACAGCCCCAGCGCCAGAACGAGCGCGAGCGCACCGATCCGGACCCGCGCCCGGCGCTGGGGCAGCGGCCACCGCCACCAGAGGGCGACAGGCGCCGCGACCCACATGGCCCACGCCCACCAAGGCACCGACGCCACCGGCAGCTGGGCCATCGGCAGGAGGCCGACCGACTTCCACATCGTGGCCGCGGAGGAGAGTACCCGGCAGGCGCCCGCGGTAAGGGCCTCCCCCGCCCGACCCCACGCGATCCCGACCACGGCTCCCCCCGCACCCAGCGCGACCGCCAGCTGTGTCATCGGCAGCGACAGCGCCAGCGTCACCGGCGCCCACGGTGCGAGCGCGCCCCCGATCGCGACAGCGAGCGGTGCAACAGCAGTCTGTGCGGCCAGCGGCGCGCCGAGCGTCCGCGACGCGGACCGCCCGACCACGCCCTCGAGCCACCGTGACACGAGACCGCCGAACAGACCGATCGCGAGCACCGCGGTCACGCCGATGGCCAGCCCGAGGTCGGACGCGGCCGGGGGGTCGACCAGTACGAGGAACAGTACCGCCGCCCCGATGGCCGCCGTGGTGTCGCGCCTCCGTCCCGCCACGCGAGCGAACACCGCCGCAGACGCGACGAGGGCAGCCCGCAGGAGAGACACCCGCAGACCTGCCGCGGCCGTCATCACCGCGAGCACCAGCAGCGCCGCCGCCGCTCGGCCGCGTCTGCCCGCACCCAGGATGGCGGCGGCGCGCTCCACGACGAGGACGAGCACCCCCAGCTGCAGCCCCGACGTCACCAGCGCCCATCCGATCCCCGCGGCCGCCGCGTCAGCCTGCGCGGGGGAGCCGGAGGCGTCCTGTTTCGCACCGAACACCATCGACTCGAGCAGCGGGGCGCCGTCACCGCCCACGACTCGGATCCGCGCAAGAGACGCCGCTCGCCACGCCGCGATCTGGCCGAGCGGCGGCGCAGACCACCCGATCGTGCGCGCCTGCCAGGCCCGACCCTGCACGATCTGCTCGCGCAGGAACGCGGCCCTGGCCCACTCCTGCTTCGCGTCCGGGAGGCGCAGGCGCGCCCGCACGCTCACAAGGCGTCCGTACTCGGGCACACGGACTCGCGCGGGCCACGTCACGATTGCGACGGCCCCGGAGACGCCGGCGCCCTCGAGCCGGACGGGGACCTGTGTCCCGCCCAGTCCTGCGACCGGATCGGCACACACGGTTCCCGTCCAGGCGATGGGCCCGGCCGACTCGATGCGTCGACCCGCGGCGAGCAGCCACGTGCCGTGGAGCGCCCCGACGGCAAGCCCGAGCGCCAGCGCCGCGGCGGGGATCCGCAGCTTCGACCGTCGGGCGAAGGCAGCCCACAGCAGCGCTGCGCCCCCAAGGACCAAGGCGGCGCCGATCGCCGTCCTCCCACCGGCCACCGCGCCACCACTCACCCACGCCGCGAGCGCCACCTGTGAGCCCGCCCAGCACCCGGACCAGGCGCCGGCGGCGATCCAGAGCAGAGGAGAGATGGAGGGCCGCAACGGCCCCTGGCCCGCACCCGTGCGAGCAAGACGAGGCGCCCCGCTCACCCAGGTCACCCGGTGGTCACGAGGTCCTTGAGCGAGTCGACCTTCTTGGGCCCGATCCCGGGGATCCGCTGGAGATCGTCGATGCTGTGGAAGGGCCCGTTCTGCGTGCGGTCGTCCACGATCTTCTTCGCCGTGGCCGGCCCGATGCCGGGAAGCGCGTCCAGCTGCTCAGCCGTTGCGCTGTTGAGATCCACCTTGGCTGCGGACGCCGCTGCGCCTGGTGCCGCGCCGCCCGCCGCACTCGTCCCTGCCGGCGCGGGCGCACCCTTGGCGGGGACGATGATCTGCTCGCCATCCGTGCACGGTGCCGCCAGGTTCACTCCGGCCTGGTCCGCAGCCGCCAGCAGCCCACCGGCCGCGTTGACCGCGTCGATGGACCGCTCACCTGCAGGGATCCGATACACGCCGGGACGGCGCACCTCCCCGGCCACCTGGACGGTGAGGACGGTCTGGCTCGCCGTTCCGGAAGCCTCCGTCGTCGGAGCGGAAGCGCTGACAGTAGCGGGACCGGAGGCACCCGAGCCGGCGGCTCGGGAACCCCCGGTCGGACCCGACTGGCCGCCAACGGCGCCGAAGCGCCACGCGGCCAACCCGAGTACGAGCACGCCTGCGACGACGAGCATCCGACGCCCGCCCGGGGCAAGGCGGTCCAGTCCCGCCCTGCACGCCAGCTCTTCCCACCAGTCACGCAGCTCCTGCAACACGCCGCAGCCCCCAAGGTCCGAACGAGGGGCGCTCGGCGTCGCAACGGATCCAGCGCGGCGACAGCGGGGCAGCGGCCTTCCGGAACAGGCGGGCCGCCCGAGCGCCGCGCACACATCGTGTCGCTTCGGCCTTACCGGAGACCTACCCGCGTCTCCCCCGGGCCATCGGTGGTGCCGGTGACGGTCGGTCAGTCAGCCGACGACGACACTCACAAGACGGCCGGGCACGACAACGACCTTGCGGACGGTCTTGCCGGCTGTATGTGTCATCACGTTGGGAAGCGCCAGGGCTGCGGCGACGATGTCCTTCTCGGGGGCGTCGGCCGAGACTGTGAGCCTGTCTCGGACCTTGCCGTTCACCTGCACCGGCAGGGTGATCTCATCGGCGACCAGCGCGGTCGGATCGAAGAGCGGCCATGACTGCCGGTGGACGGAATCGCGCTGCCCGAGGGTCTCGCGCCAGAGCTCCTCGGACATGTGCGGGGTGAACGGTGCCAGCAGGAGCGTCAGGTCGGTGGCGACCTTATGCTGCAGCGGAAGATCGCGCGAGCCGACAGCCACGTCGCGGCGGTAGTCGTAGGCGGCGTTCACGAGCTCCATCACCGAGGAGAGCGCCGTGTTGAACTGGAACCTGGCGATGTCGTCACCGCATTTGGCGATGGAGGCGTGCAGGGCTCGGTGCAGCGCGGACGCGGCAGGATCGCCAGCAGCGGCGACCCCGCACCCGTCCGCGGCCTCCCCGGCGATGTCGTCCACGAGTCTCCACGCCCGGTTGAGGAAGCGCCACATCCCCTCGAGCCCTCCGTAGCTCCAGTCGAGGTCCTTGTCGGGCGGCGCGATGAAGAGGATGTAGGCGCGCAGGGCGTCGGCGCCGTAGCGAGCGATCATGTCCTCCGGCGCGACGACGTTGCCGCGGCTCTTGCTCATGGTCGCGCCGTCCAGCTTGACCATGCCCTGGGTGAGCAGGTTGGTGAACGGCTCGTCGAATGTCGCGAGCCCCATGTCGCGCAGCACCTTGGTGAAGAAGCGTGAGTAGAGCAGGTGAAGGATCGCGTGCTCGATGCCGCCGATGTATTGATCCGCCGGCATCCAGTAGCCGACCTTCGCCGGGTCGAAGACAGCGGCATCGTTGCCGGCGTCGCAGTAGCGCAGGTAATACCACGACGAGCACGTGAACGTGTCCATGGTGTCGGTCTCCCGGCGCGCCGCCCCGCCGCACTTGGGGCACGTCGTCTCGTAGAACTCAGGGTGGTCGGCGAGGGTCTCGCCTGCGGTGATGTCCACGTCCATCGGCAGCACGACCGGCAGTTGCTCCTCGGGCACAGGAACCAGTCCGCACTCCGGGCAGTGGACGGCCGGTATGGGGTTGCCCCAGTAGCGCTGCCGCGAGATCAGCCAGTCGCGCAGCCGGAAGTTGATCGACGCCCGCCCGAGTCCTCGCTCGTCAAGCCAGGCGGTGACGGCCCGCATCGCCTCCGAGTCCTTGCCTCCGCGCATCTCCGTGAACTCGCCCGACTGGACGAGGAAGCCATCGCCACTGAAGGCGTGAGGCCACTCGACCTCGTCGAGGACCCGCTCCCGCGAACCTGCCAGCTTCGACAGCAGAGGGTCGTCGTCGGCAAGCACCACCGGCGGGATGGGCAGTCCGTACTTGCGAGCGAACTCGAAGTCACGCTCGTCACCGCTCGGGACGGCCATGACCGCGCCTGTCCCGTAGTCCATCAGCACGTAGTCGGCGACCCACACCGGAACCTTCTCGCCGTTGACCGGGTTCACCACGTGGCGCCCGGTGAACGCACCGCGCTTCTCGAGCTCGCCGCGTGCTCGCTCGACCGAGGTCTCCTTCGCTGCCAGCGCCACGATCTCGGCGACCGCGGACTCGTACTCGGTCCCCGACACGAGCAAGGAGACCAGCGGATGCTCGGGAGCGAGCAGGAAGAAGGAGCAGCCGAACAGAGTGTCGGGGCGCGTTGTGAACACGGTGATGCGCTCGTCGGTGGGCTCGCCCGCGGCATCGCACAGCGTGAAGTCGACCTCGGCGACCTCGCTGCGTCCGATCCAGTTGGCCTGCATCGCCTTCACGCGCTCGGGCCAACCGGGAAGCTTGTCCAGGTCGTCGAGCAGCTCCTGCGAATACTCCGTGATCTTCAGGAACCACTGCTCCAGCTCGCGCTTCTCCACGACGGACTTGCAGCGCCAGCACACGCCCTCGCCCACTACCTGCTCGTTGGCGAGAACGGTCTTGCACGACGGACACCAGTTGACCGGCGAAGACCGGCGCTCGACGAGCCCCCGCTCCCAGAACTTCAGGAAGATCCACTGGCCCCACCGGTAGTACTCGGGGTCGCAGGTGCGAACCACCCGGTCCCAGTCATAGCTGAAGCCCATGCGCCGGAACGACGCCGCCTGCGTCTCGATGTTGGCGTAGGTCCACGTGGCCGGATGCGATCCGGACTTGATCGCCGCGTTCTCGGCGGGAAGGCCGAACGCGTCCCACCCGATGGGATGAAGGACGTTGGCCCCGTTCATGACGGCGTGCCGCGCGATCACGTCGCCGATCGTGTAGTTGCGCACGTGTCCCATGTGGATGTCCCCCGAAGGGTACGGGAACATCTCGAGGATGTATTTCTTGGGACGATCCGGGTCCTCCGTGACGTGATAGAGCCCGTCGCGCTCCCAGGACTCCTGCCACTTCGGCTCGATCGAATGCGGGTCGTACTTCGTCACGAAATGCCTCCGGACCCCGGCGCTGCGCGGATGCGCTGCATCATAGCGAATAGGTCGCGCGGCTCAGCATGCGTCAGCGTGTCCGGCGCCCGCGGGCCGCGCACACGCGGGCCACCACGCCGTCGACGGTGCCGGCCAGCCCGTCGACCCTCGCCCGGTCTCTCGCGAAGTACTCGTACTCCAGCGGTTCGAACGTCTCTTGAATGGCCGCGGCGCGCTCACTCAGCACACGGTTCGCAGGATCGAGCCCCTCGACCATCAGGAGACCCGACGGACCGACGTCGATCACCGTGAGCGTGAGATCCGGGCGGTGCTCAAGGAGCACGAACACGCACTTCCAGACGTCGCCGGTCCAGAGCCTCGTCGTCCGCTGCCGCGATGCGGAGACCGCGTCGACCGGCAGGCAGTCGTGGAGGATCGCCAGCGTGCCCGGCGCTGCGTAGCGCTCGACGTTGGCGAGGTCACGCAACACGAACTCGAACAAATGCATCCCGTCGATGAAGGCGAGATCCACCTCGCGCCCTCCCAGCACGTCGCGGACGTCATGCCCGGCGAAGAAGTCGTCACTCGTCTCCTCGAACACCCGACACGACGCCGACAGCGACCGGCTCAGGAGGGGCTGCGGGTCCACTCCGATGCAGGCGTCCGAGGCACTCGCCAAGGCGAGGGAGTCGCCCTTGCGGATGCCGATCTCAAGGTAGGTCGCCGGTCGAAGCTCCGCGTGAAGCCGCTTCAGCACCCGGTAGTAGCCCCGTGACCGCAGCGAGGCTGCGACACGGCGCGCGATACTGCCACCGTCCCCAGGCGCGCCGACGTCCGACATCCCAGATCTCCTCCCCGAGGTCCCGACTGCATGCCGAGTCTGGACGACGGGCGACCGCCAGACAAGGTTCCCGCCCAATGTGGGCGGGCGGACGTTGTACCGCGGCGCAATGTCTGCGAGAATCCCGGCGACGCTCACCAGGGAGCGTCGGACAGGAGGCTCCCATGGATGACGGACTGATGACGCCGGAAGCCGTCGAGGCGCAGCTCAGCGACTGTCACGTCGTGTTCGGCAGTGACGACGATGAGCCTGACGGCGAACGGGCAGACGCGGAGTGCGCGTCCCGGACGCCCGGAGCCGCGCCCGAGCCAGAGAGCAAGCCGGAGGACCCGCACCCGGGAAGCTGAACGCGCGCCGAAGCGCCCATAGAAGCAGCGCGTCAGCCTGCCGAGCAGGCCTTCGGCGCCTCGGGAGCGCTCTCGTCGAGTCGTCGAGCGGCGCCGCCCCGTGCGCGGACCCAGTCGACGAGCACGCGATCCTTCTGATGGACGTGGTCGGTGAGCCACTCACACAGGAAGGCGACGATCGGCGCGCCTCGGGTGATCTCACCGCTGCGGAAGCCGAGCACGATGTCCCGAGCGCCGTCGGTGAGCTTCCGGTGCTCCGCGATGTGGTCCTCCGCCTGGTCACCGGGGAAGCCCTCGCGCCGCATCAGGTCCTCCTCGGTGGCGAAGTGGGTGTCGACGTGCGCCATCAGGCGTTCGAGCACTCCCATGATGGCGTCGACATCGTCGCCGGCGGCCTCGAGGTCCGCGACCACCGCGTGGATGTTGCGATGCTGCTCGTCGACCAGCGCGTCGCCGGTCTCGAGCGCTGGGTCCCATGCGATGCTTCCCACGTCCACCTCACTCGAGGTTCGATGCGGTGTCTCGTAGCAGCCCGCACACGACCCGATCCGGGCCGTGTGCGGGCTGCCGAGCACACCGCTCTCGTGCTACTTCAGTCTGATGCTGATCGTCGAGGAGGTCGAGGTCAGGAAGCCTGGCCACGCCGGCACGACGGCCTTGAACTTGTACACGCCCTTGGTCATCCCCGCCTTGAAGGTGTACTTGTACTGCCACGCCGCGCCGCCGCTCAGCGCGTACGTCGTGCGGTTGGACGAGTAGGTCCAATACGTCTTCCCGGGCTTCATGACGTACACGACGATGTTCTGGCCGATCATGCCGAGGGGAGTGACAGCGCCCGAGAGGATCGGGGTCTTCCCGATGGTGGTCGTGTTCGTCGTCGTCTTGATGGTGATGGACGTGGCGAGACTCGCGGCGCCTGCGGTGTGCGGAGTCTCAGCGTTGCCCGACTGGTCCACAGACCAGTACGTCAGGCTATGAGGCCCCACAGTGGCCACGAGGACCGGCGCCGTGTAGGTGGTGGCGGAGCTCCCGTCGAGGGTGTAGAAGGTGTTCGCGACGCCCGACTGCGTGTCGGTCGCGGCCAACGAGAAGGTGAAGGGTCCGGATAGCGGAGTGCTCGTGGGAAGCCCGCTGATCGTCGTCGAAGGAGGCGTCGTATCCGGGGGGTTCGCCACGCCATCGGCAGTCGAGCTGCGGGGACCGACATTGGTGGCCGCGTCCACAGCGCGCACCTCGTAGTGGTAGGCCTGGCCTACCACGGCCGACGTGTCGTCGAAGCTCACGCCAGTGGTCGCCCCGATCCGCACATGGGGTGAAGTGGCGCTGAGGATCGGCGGGCCGTTGCCGATGTCGGGCGTCAGGTTGTCCGCCCAGCGGTAGACGTTGTAGCCGGTGACGGCGACATTGTCGGTGGCCGCGGACCAGCTCAGCCGCACCCGACCGTAGCCGTTCGTGGCTTGCAACGCTCCCGGCGCGCCGGGCGGCACCATGTCCGAAGCGCCGAGCGCGATATCGGTATCAGTCGGGCCGGAGACCACGTTGGTCCAGCCGCTGACGACCGTCTGGTTGGCGTCACCGGTACGCACGTCGAAGTGCGTCGCGGCGGGCACAGCCATGCGGAAGTCGCCCGTCCGGTTCCCCAGCGGGCCCTCATTGTCGATGACCCCGTCGAAGTCGTCGTCCACACCGTTGGGCTCGGTGCGCACGCACTCGTCGACGCTGGAGGTCGAGCCGACCGACGTCGCGGCGACAGCCGTATTGGCGCCGAGTCCTGTCGAGGCCGCGTTGTGCACCCAGGAGGTGGTGTTCGTCGTCGTCACCGAGGTCTGAGAGGTCATGACCGACGCTTCGGGAAGGTCGGCGGTGTTGTTGTAGGTGTTGCCCTGCACGCCGATGCTGATAGAGACGAAGAGGAACCAGCCGCCGGCAGCGCCACTTGATGCATCGTCCTGCGTGTCGTCGCCGAAGCGCATGTAGAGCCAGGATTCGGGACCAGTCGGGAGACTGCCGTCGGGGTTGATGGTGATGGTCGGGAAATCGCTCCAGGAGGGATCCTGCTCCGACACCCAGCGACCGGTGACCCTGTTCCACACTGAGCCGCGGTTCAGCGTCGACGCCGGTTTGTTCTGGGGCGAGAAGCGAGGCTTCACGTACTCGGTGGTCCCAGCCGGCAGTCCCGAGCCCTCTGGAGCAGTGATCTGCACCGCGAAGGGCGTCGAGTCATTGGGCACGAAGAGGCTGGTGGTCGCCTGCGTGGGCCCGCCGCTGTAGGCGTACGCGGCGAAAGCGGGAGCCGGGAGGGTGAGCATCGATGCGGCGAACGTCACCGTCAGTACGACGCCGACCCACCCGCGCGCGCCGGGACCTCGAGTCCGATGTGCGTGCATGATCTTCCTCCTCCGTTGCGAGACCATCGAGCGCTGCGGCACCCGCAGGCCCAGTGTCGCCGTGACCATCCGCACCCCGTATGCCATGCGGGACGTCAGGTCCGCGACGGTAAGCCGCACCGTAGTCACAGCGCCTCGTCAGGGTATCACCGCAAGGGCTGCTCGGGGACGCCCGACGACGGGCGGGGGCTTTGGCACGAGTGGCGCGACGGCTCGCGCGCATCGTGTCGCAGTGCCTCGGCGGCCGTGTAAGATGCCTCCAGACCGTCCCTCCGGAACCACCCCTTCGACCGAAGGAGCAGCGACATGCCCGCAGCGAAGAAGCCGCATCTCGTGTCAGTTGATTCCCTGCCGAAGACAGTGCACAAGAGCGTCTACGTGAGTCTCGTCGAGCAGTTCGCCAAAGGGAAGGCGACCGTCGCGAGGATCGAAGGCGTCAAGCCGAGTGCGGCCGTGAGCCTGAAGAACGCGATCGACAAGCTCGGCGTGACTGCCGTCTCAGTGGTCACGCGAAACGGCGAGCTCTACCTCACGAAGTGACGACGAGGGCGGCCCCATCGGGGCCGC
>CAIKZH010000177.1 GCA_903831865.1 uncultured Coriobacteriia bacterium | reverse complement strand
GCTTGGATCACCGCCGTGGGCCCCGCGAACCAGATATTCACCTGGAAGTCCGGCGACACGACGCCGACGCAACTCACCAACGGCTCCGTCTCGTCCTGGAACCCGCAGGTCTCCGGCGACCGGATCGTGTGGGAGACCCCCCTCGTGCCTCACGACCGGATCTTCACGTGGAAGGTCGGCGACTCGCACCCGACCACGATCTCCACGGACCTGCACGACAGCCGCATCCCGCAGGTGTCGGGCGATCGGGTCGTCTGGACCGGCTCCGACGGCTCGAACGACCAGATCTTCACCTGGAAGTCCGGCGACACGACGCCGACGCAACTCACGCACGACGCTGGCATGCATGGCGACGTGCAGATCGACGGAGACCGTGTCACGTGGGACGGCATCGTCGGTTCGCACAGCCAGATATTCACGTGGAAGGTCGGGGACAGCGCGGTGACGACGGTCACGGCTGCGAGTCAGAACCAGGATCTGCCGCAGGTCTCGGGGGACCGCATCGCGTGGGTGGGCTCGGACGGCACCTACTACCAGGTGCGCACGTGGAAGGCCGGCGACTCTCAACCGACGACGGTCACCTCGGGGACGGGGAGCCGCGCGGACGTGCAGATCTCCGGCAATCGTCTCGTGTGGTTCGCGCCGGTCGGTCCGTACAACCAGGTCCTCACGTGGAAGGTCGGCGCCTCCTCGCCGACCACCCTCACCTTTGACCAGAACTCCCACTTCGATCCGCGCGTTTCCGGCGACCGCGTCGTGTGGGTGGGCTACGACAGCGACTTCGACGGTGAGATCCACACCGCTGCCCCGTCCGTATCGCTCACGATCAAGACGAACGCCTCGAGCTGCAGGATCGGCAGGGAGTTCATCCTGTCAGGCGTGGGCGCGCCCTCGCCGGCCCTGGTCGGTCGGATGATGCATGTGGACGTCAAGAAGCCCGGCAAGAGCTACTGGAGCTACTCCTCGAACCGGATCGTCTACGCGGGCAGCGGCGGTGCCGCGTCCTGGCAGTACAAGTACACGCTGAAGACCGGCATGGCGAAGGGGACGTACCAGTTCCGTGCCGTGTACGACGCGGACGACTGGTACGCGGGCTGCATGTCGACATCCGTGAACGTGGTCGCGAAGTAGGGCACGATCCGCGCCCGAGCTCCCATGGATCCGCGCGGCGTCTTCGCCGGCTATCTCTGGATCGTCCCGCCCATCTGATGGGCTGTTGACAGCCGCTGGCGTGCGAGGATAGTGACGCGGAAGCAGGGACCCGATGCGGAGCGGACCTGAGGGCGTAGGAGCAGACCTTGCCGGCTCATGGCGCGCGTGACCAGACAGGATTCATCGACCTGCATCAGGACCTGCTGTCCGGTGTGGCGCTGGTGGATGGCGGCTTTCCGGCCTATGGCTCCAACTACCTCACCGGCTCCTCACGCGCGGCCGCGATCTGGTCCTCCATGTATCCGCGCGATCCGGCCGCATCCCTTCTCAGCCAGCTCGACGCCCACGACGAGCTGATCGGGTCGCACAGCTCGTCCCTGCGCCTCGTGACCACGGCCGAGGACCTGGCCGCTGCCGACACGCGGACCGGTGTGCTGCCTCACTCGGAGGGGTTCCACCTTCCGGGCATCGAAGCCGACACTCTGAACTGGCTGTGGGGCTCCCGCTCGCTTCGAAGCCTGTCTCTCACCTGGAACTACGAGACCGACTACGCGTTCAGCTGCTACGGCGACGGCGCCGCCCCGCTCAAGCCGGCGGGCCGCCAGCTCGTCCGCGCGCTCGAGGACACGCCTCTTCTGCTGGACCTCGCGCACCTCAACGACGGCGGCTTCTACGAGGCGCTGGACCTGTACTCGCCGCCCGTACTCGTGACGCACTCGTTCTGCCGCGCGATCGGGGAGCACCCCCGGGGCCTCGCCGACCGGCAGCTGCGCGAGCTGGGCCAGCACGGCGGACTCGTCGGTCTGGCGTTCGACCCGGACTTCCTGGGCAGGGGATCGGTCGACGAGGCGCTGCGCCACATCGACAGGATCGCGTCTCTCGCCGGCGAGCAGGCCGTCTCGATCGGCAGCGACTGGGGCGTTGCGGCGATGGGCGAGCTTGGCGGCAGCGCCGCGCTCGCCGGGCTGCTCGATGCGGTCGGGGGCGCCTATGGGACGGACCTGGCCGAGCGGTTCGCGTTCGCCAACGCCTACGACTACCTCACGGCGCAGCTACCGACTCTCCAGTAGCCTGGTCTCCAGCTCGGGGAACGCACACACCACCATCTCGACGAGCCGGTCGGGCGAGCGCGTCAACGCGTCCGTCACCGGGATCCCCAGCTCGGACTCGTAGCGTTCGATCGCCGCGCTGACCTCTGCGTCCGACATGTTCTCGTGGTTGATCGTGAGTCCGATGACTTTGGTGTCGACGAACGTCTCGATGAGGTTGATCTCGCTCGCGGGCGTAGGCGTGGGCACGTCGGCGTAGTCACCCAGCCAGCGGCGAGTGGGAGCGTGCTGCAGGATCACCGCATCGGGCAGGCTGCCTCGAAGGATGAACGTGGAGGACAGGTACGCCGGATGGCTCAGCGCGCCCTGTCCCTCGATCACGATCACGTCCGGATGCTCTCCTTCGAACGCCTCCACCACGGTCGACTCCATCTCTCCGGAGCCGAACTGGCAGGGGATGGCGTCGAGCGCCACGCCGTAGCGGGCGCCCTGCATGAGGCTGGTCTGGCCCGTGCCGATCAGCACGGCCTTGATCCCGCGGTCGTTGAGCGCGCAGGTCAGGATGGAGGCCGTCGTGCGCTTGCCGATCGCGCCGTCGGTGCCCAGCACCGCGATCCGCGGACAGGTGACGGTGGAGATGTGGCCGCTGAACATCCGCAGGTTCTTCTTGTCGCGGGGGCGCCGCACGTCGGTGATCGTCACGTTGTGCTCCAGTGCGGCCGCGACGAACTCCGGGTCGTCGTTCAGGAACTCGTGCAGGCCGTTGACGATGTTCATGCCTCGGCGCATGGCTTCGAGCACGAGCCTGCGCTCGATGGGCGAAAGCATCCCGCTCGCGGGCGCCATGCCGAAGATGAAGGAGTCCGGAACGATCCCGGCGCGCGCGATCGCGTCGTCGAGGTTGGCGCACACGGGGATCCCGTTCGGCGCTTCTCCAAGCACCTCGCCGGCGTCGCGGCCGGCCTTCTGACTGTCGATCACCGAGAGGATCTTGTACCTCTCCGACGAGCGTACGAGGCCGTTGGCGGTCTTGCCGTCCGCGGCGCCGAAGTTGGCTTCGCAGTACACGACCGCTGTGACGCTCGGCGGTCCGGCCGGTGAGGGTAAGGGCATGGCGCTCCTGGTGTGGTGGCGGGCTCGAGGGGAGATCGATCGTCGCAGCCCGATCAGGTGGATTGTTCCCCTCGAGAGGGATGGCGGCGATGCACCCATTATGGGCTACAGTCAGTGGATCGGCGGCAGGACGCGCTGTGCACCGGCGATGAACGGCCCGAAAGGCCGGCCTGGCCGTCCGGGGGAGGAGTGCCGAATGTCCGACCGCGCGAGCGTCACGGTCGATCTCAGCAAGATCGAGGAGAACGCGCGCCGGGTCGTCCGCGCGCTTCCGGGCGTGAGCATCGTGGGCGTCACGAAGGTCGCGTGCGGCGCGCCCGAGGTCGCACGTGCGATGCTCGCGGGGGGCGTCGCCATGCTCGGCGAGTCGCGTCTCGAGAACGCCGCCCGACTGCGCGAGGCCGGTGTGACGGCGCCGATCTGGCTCATCCGCGCACCCTCGCCGGGCGTCGCGGCCGACGCCGTCCGGCTGGTCGACGTCTCGCTGGTGAGCGACGTGACCATCGCTGAGGCCTTGGACGCCGCAGCCCGCGCCGGCGGGGTACGCCACGGCATCGTCGCGATGATCGACACGGGGGACCTTCGCGAAGGCATGTGGCCCGACGCGCTTCCGGAGTTCCTGGAGGCCGTGTCGACGCTGCGCAACATCGACGTCGCCGGGATCGGGACGAACCTCACCTGCTTCGGCGCGATCGTCCCGGACGCCGACAATCTGGAGCTCCTCGGCGCGGTCGCTCGTGACGCGGAGCGGCGGCTGGGTCGCGCGCTGACGGTGTCGGTCGGTGGCTCGGCGGCTATCGCGCCGATCATGGCGGGCCTAGGCCACGACTCGATCGACAACCTCCGCGCCGGAGAGGCGATCGTGCTCGGCGTCGACCCCTCCACGGAGGCGGCGATCCCGGGACTGGGACTTCACATGGACGCGGTCACGCTGACGGCGCCTGTGATCGAGTGCTTCGTCAAGCCCTCGAAGCCCATCGGTACATCAACGCTCGACGCCTTCGGCAACGTGCCCCACTTCCGGGACATCGGGCTTCGTCGTCGGGCCATCTGCGCGGTCGGCCGTCAGGACGTGCCGCCGCAGGGTCTTGCGCCCATGGACCCACGCGTGAAGGTGCTCGGGGCGTCCAGCGACCATCTGGTCCTCGACGTCGACGCGCTGCCCGTGCCGCCGCGTGTCGGCGAGTCGCTCTCGTTCACGCCCAGCTATGCGGCCATGCTCGCCCTGTTCACGTCGCCCTACGTCACCAAGGTGTTCGTCTAGCTCGGCCTCGATCACCACCCTCTCAGGTCACCAGTTCGGCCTGCCGATATCTGGTGGGACGCGCCGCGTGGGGAGGTGATGGCCTGTGGGGATCCGTGCGAGGACCACGCTGCTTGTCAGTGTCGTGATGCTCGTGCTCGGTACGGCCATCTACCTGGCCTACGCCGCCCAGACCCGCAGCATCGTCGCGGATCTCGAGCGCAGCGAGGTCAACGACAGCCTGAAGCGTTCCGAAGCGGTCCTCAACCTTCGCATCCACTCGCTGCGGTCCATCGCCGGAGACTGGGCCGCGCGGGACGACACCTACGCGTTCATCAAGGATCGCGACCACGCTTACGTCGAGAGCAACCTCCAGTACCAGGCGCTGTCCTCGCTCGGCGTCGACTTCATGGTGTTCGCCGATTCCTCCGGGCGCATCGTGCGCTCCGTGTCGGTCGACCCGGACACGGGGAAGCCCGTACCGCTTCCCGCCGGTCTCGTCGCCTACCTCGGCACACAGCCGCGGCTGCTCCGCCTCAAGGGTCCGAAGGACGTCGTCTCGGGGGTGCTCGGACTCCACGAAGGCCCCGCCGCGATCGCCGCCGAACCCATCGTGCGCAGCGACATGAGGTCCGCCCCCGACGGCACGTTCATCGCGGGGTACTTCATCCGTCGCGACGAGGTGGCCGAGGTCAGCAGGCTCACGCTCCTGCCCCTGCAGGTCTACGCCGTCAGCACGACTTCCACGCTCGATGCGGAGACAGCTTCGGCCAGAAGCAGGCTGCTCTCCGGCGAGGACGCGACCGTGGTCACCCCCCGGGACTCCAGCACCGTCGACGGGTTCACCCTCTACTCGGGGATCACGGGGCCGCCGGTGCTCCTGCTCCACGTGGCGATGCCGCGCAGCGCGATGATGACCTCCGAGCAGACCGTCAACCGTTCCGGCGTCGGGGTCCTTGTGCTGCTCGTCGCGCTGTTCGGCGCGCTGGGTGTGGTCGTGGACCGGACGGTGCTTCGGCGTCTGACTTCACTGAGCGCCGAGGTGAACGACATCGGCAGGCGCGCCGACCCGACCGCGCGCCTCTCCGAGAGCGGCACCGACGAGATCGCCGTGGTGGCGCGAAGTCTGAACGGCATGCTCGAGGAGCTGGAGCACTCGCAGTACCTCGCCACCCACGACGCGCTCACAGGACTCCATAACCGCCGCTACTTCGAGGAAGCGATAGAGCGGGACGTGGCGGAGGTCACGCGACTCGGCGGCTGCGGCTCGGTGCTGTGGCTCGACCTCGACAACTTCAAAGAGGTGAACGACAGCCTGGGCCACGCCGTCGGCGACGAGTTGCTGGCTGGTTGCGCGGGGCTTCTCCAGGACGAGACGCGCTCCTACGGGATCGTGGCCAGGTTGGGCGGCGACGAGTTCGGCGTCCTCGTGCCGCATTCCGGTCCCGAGCAGTCCGCTGCGGTGGCGGCGAGGCTCCTGAAGGCGCTCTCGGGCCACATGTTCGAGATCGACGGGCACGCGATCCGCGTCAGCACGAGCGTTGGCGTGGTGACCTACCCCGTCGACGGCGTCCAGGTCGACGAGCTGCTCTCGCGCGCGGACCTCGCGATGTACGCGGCGAAGGAGAGCGGGCGCAACCAGCTCTACGTCTACGCAGAGGAGGACGGCATCCAGCAGCTCATGGCCGCCCGCATCAAGGGTGCGGAGCAGATGGTCCGGGCCCTGGAAGAGGGCCGGCTCGTCTTGTACGCGCAGCCCTCCGCACGCACGAGCGACGACACTCCCGGACCCTACGAGCTGCTCGTCCGTCTCATCGCCGAGGACGGTCGCATCGTCCCGCCCAACGAGATCATCCCGATAGCCGAGCAGTTGGGCATCGTGCGCGACATCGACCGATGGGTCGCGACCCGCGCGATCACCATGCTCGCTGAGGAACATGAGGCGGGCCGGGACACGACGTTCAGCGTCAACCTCTCCGGATGCTCGTTCTCGGACCCGGAGCTGCTGCCCCTGATCAAGGGGGAGCTCGTGAGGACGGGCGCTCCCGCTTCGCACATCATCTTCGAGATCACGGAGTCCGCGGCGATCAAGGACATCCATAAAGCGAAGCAGTTCATCGAGGCGTTGCGGTCGGTGGGTTGCCGGTTCGCCCTCGACGATTTCGGATCGGGCATGTCCTCGTTCTACTACCTGAAGCAGCTGAACGTGGACCTCCTGAAGATCGACGGCAGTCTTGTGCGCGACCTCGACACGGCGGGTCAGGACGCCCACTTCGTCCGCGCCATCATCGAGATGTGCCGCGGGCTGGGGATCGAGACTGTGGCCGAGTATGTCGAGAACCCGTCACTGCGGACGATCGTCGACGGCCTTGGGATCGACTACGCGCAAGGCTTCAGCATCGGCAGGCCGGAGCCCTGGCTTCAAGACGAGGCGCAGGTTCCTCCCGAACTCATGTAGCGAGGTCCGAGGTTCCTGGCGGGCGCTCCTTCTCGGTCGCGGTCGACCTCACGGTGCCGTTGCGCATGACGCGCGATGCGACAGCCGGCGGGTCGCTGGGTAGGATGTGTGTGAGGCGCCGCTGTTCGGCTGTGACCCAAAGACTGAGGAGCGAGCCGTGTCGCGCCGGATGAGGAGAGCGAAGATCCGCCGCAGGCAGCGCAGGGGCAGTATGCGGGCGCTGTTCTCTGTCGCGGCGCTCATCGCAGTCGTGACTGCGATGCTGATCGGCAGCGGTCTGGCCTACGCCTTCGTGTCCGACACCCTCAAGGGTCTGCCGGACATCAACGATCCAAACGCGTTCAAGGTCGCCCAACCCACACGGATCATCTCGTACGACCACAAGCTGCTCGCGACCTTCTATCTCGAGAACCGGCAGATCGTGTCGCTGTCGGCGATGTCGACCGATCTGCCCCATGCCGTGGTGGCGGTAGAGGACGAGCGCTTCTATCAGCACGGCGGCTTCGACCCCTACGGGATCGCGCGCGCGGTCCTCACCGACCTTGCGAGCGGGCACGCCGCGCAGGGAGCTTCCACCATCACGCAGCAGTACGTGCGCAACACGATCCTTTCGTCCGAACGCAACGATCTGACCGCGGCTCGCAAGATCCGCGAGATGTACCTCGCCAATCAGCTCGAGCAGATGCAGTCCAAGAACCAGATCCTCGAGGACTATCTCAACACGGTCTACTTCGGTGAGGGCGCCTACGGTGCGGAAGCGGCGGCCAAGGTCTACTTCGGCAAGTCCGCGAAGGATCTCACCCTCGCGCAAGCCGCGATGCTCGCGGGACTTCCGCAGTCGCCGTCCAATCTCGATCCGTACCACAACATGCCGGGCGTGATCACCCGTCAGCACTGGGTGCTCGACCGCATGGTGGCCAACTACCCCATCACGCACGTCACCCGAGCGATGGCCGATGCGGCCGAGGAACAGACGATCACCCTGCATCCGGCGTTGGATCCCGCTCAGGGCATCTACGACTGCGGCTACTTCGTCTCCTACGTCCGCCGGCTGCTGCTTCAGAAGTACAGCAACACCACCATCTTCAAGGGCGGACTCACGGTCTACACCACCATCGACACCCGCGACGAGCGCTACGCCGAGCGAGCCGTGAAGGACGTGCTTCCTTCCCGCCGCGACCCCGACGCCGCACTGGTCTCGATCGACCCCAACAGCGGCTTCATCAAGGCCATGTATGGCGGCCGCGGCTATGCGAAGAGCTCCTTCAACACCGCCACCCAGGCACACCGGCAGCCCGGATCGTCCTTCAAGATGTTCGTGCTGGTGACCGCGCTGGAGAAGGGCGTGCCGCCGAGCGCCCAGTTCGACTCCTCGTCGCCGGCGGTCATCCCCTCGAACCCGCCATGGCATGTCAGCAACTCCGAGGGCAAGGGCACCGGCTACATGACCCTGTCGCAGGCGACGGCCGACTCCGTCAACTGTGTGTTCGCCCGGCTGATCTGGGAGATCGGTCCCGGTAACGTGGCGCGGACCGCCAAGCGCATGGGCATCACCTCGCCGATCCCGGCGCTGCCCTCGATCGCACTCGGCTCCGCTCCCGTGACCCCGCTCGAGATGGCCTCCGCCTACGGCACGCTGGCTTCGGGAGGAGTCCACTACACGGACCCGGTGTACAACCAGCCCGCAGTCTCGATCATCAAGATCGTCGACTCGGACGGGAACACGATCTACCAGTACGCCAAGCACGGCACCCAAGTGCTGAGC
>CAIKZH010000176.1 GCA_903831865.1 uncultured Coriobacteriia bacterium | reverse complement strand
GCCTCGTGCACGACCTCGACGTCACGAAACCGCATGCCCGAGAACCCGGTACCGAGAGCCTTGAGTACGGCTTCCTTGGCGGCGAACCGCATCGCGTAATGCACGTAGGGTCGCGCCTTGTGCTCGCAATACCATCGCTCCTCGTCAGAGAAGATCCGCTCCTTGATTCGCGGCGTCCGCTCCAACGCGAGCCTCATCCGCTCGATCTCGACGATGTCGACGCCCAGTCCCAGCACGCTCATGTGTCCCTACTCCACCGTCACTGATTTGGCCAGAGTGCGCGGTTGGTCGACGTTGCAGCCTCGCGCCTTCGCGATGTGGTACGCAAGCAATTGCAGCGGCACGGTGGCCGGAATCGCCGAGAGTGCCTCGGAAACCTGCGGGATGAACATGACGTGCTCCGCGTGATGCTCGATGTCCTCGTCGCCTGCCGTAGCAACTGCGACGATCTTCGCTCCCCGCGCCCGAACCTCCTGGATATTGCTGACCACCTTCTCGTAGACGCGGCTTGCCGTCGCCACGACCACCACCGGGACCTCGTTGGTGATGAGCGCGATCGGACCATGCTTCATCTCACCTGCGGGGTATGCCTCCGCGTGGATATAGCTGATCTCTTTGAGCTTGAGCGCGCCCTCCATCGCCACGGCAACCCCAACACCTCTGCCAAGGAAGAGCGAGCTTTGCACGGAGACGAAAGCCTCGGCGGCATCCTGCGGTCCGCTGCGGTCGGCGAGGATCGCTTCGACGATGTCCGGGATCGTGCACAGCTCGGAATAGAGCGATCGGACGCGATCGCCAGACATGGTTCCCTTGGCCTGGGCCAGTTTGAGCGCAAGCACCGTCAGTGCGGCGATCTGGGATGTGAACGTCTTTGTCGCGGCAACGCCGATCTCGGGGCCGGCGTGCGTGTAGATGCAGCCGTCGGACTCGCGCGTGACGCGCGATCCGACGACGTTGGTGATCGCGATGACCTTGGCGCCGCGCTCGCGAGCCTCGCGCACACCGGCGAGCGTGTCAGCGGTCTCCCCCGACTGAGTGATGGCTATGACGAGGGTCTCCTCGTCGACAATGGGGTCCGCGTAGCGAAACTCGCTGCTGCACTGCACTTCGACCGGGATTCGCGCCCACATTTCGATGAGCTGCTTGGCCGCCAGCCCTGCGTGAAGCGAGGTGCCGCACGCGATGATGTAGACGCGGTCGATGGCAGCGACCTGTTCGGGCAGCATGTCGAGCTCGGAAAGCAGGATCTTGCCATCGTCGCCCATGCGCCCGCGCAGTGTCTCGCGGATCGCTCGCGGCTGCTCGCAGATCTCCTTGAGCATGAAGTCTTCGTAGCCGCCCTTCTCGGCAGCGTCGAGGTCCCACTCGACATGCATCATCTCGGGACTGGTGACAGAAGCGCCGTCCGCGTCGCAGACAACGACACCGGCCTGTGTCACTGTCGCGATCTCGCCATCGTGCAAGACGAGCACCTCGCGCGTGTACTCAAGGACTGCCGGGATGTCGCTTGCAACGATCGTCTCACCGTCTCCGATTCCGATGATGAGTGGCGAGTC
>CAIKZH010000175.1 GCA_903831865.1 uncultured Coriobacteriia bacterium | reverse complement strand
GCGTCACTCTTCGATCGGCGACTTGTCTCCTGCAGAGTTCGAGCGGAGACTGGAGGAGCGGCGGCTTCAGGCCGTCGCGTCATAGACAGCAGGTGTCAACAAGAGCGGGGCAACTCCCCAGCGCTCGGCTTGTTTGCGCAAGTCGCAGGATCTAGACGCTGAAGTAGTCGAGGAGTTCGTAGACGCCGGGGCATCAGCTCGTTCGGCCGATCGCGCCGGACTACAAGAACTGCTGAAGTACCTGGAGTCGGGTGGCGTCGACTACGTCATCGTCCACAAGCTCGACCGTCTGGCTCGAGATCGAGCTGACGATGTCGCCATTATGCTGGCGATTCGTAAGGCCGGAGCAATCCTAGTCTCAACCAGTGAACAGATCGACGAAACTCCATCCGGCATGCTCATGCACGGCATTATGGCGAGCATGGCCGAGTTCTATTCGCGAAACTTGGCCAACGAAGCCAAGAAGGGCATCGCCCAAAAGGCCAAGAATGGCGGCACGCACGGGTTTGCACCAGTTGGCTACCACAACACCCTTGCTCGAATCGATGGTCGAGACGTCAAGGGCGTGGCAATCGACAAAGAGCGAGCACCACACATCCGCTGGGCTTTCGATGCTTACGCCACTGGTGAGTGGAGCATTTCGCAGCTACGTGACGCTCTCGAGGATAGAGGCTTCAAGAGCCGACCAACTCGGGTCTGGGAGGGTAAACCACCGTCTCGGGCACAGGTTCATCGCATGCTGACCAATCCCTATTACGCAGGACGAATAGTCCACTGCGGCGTGCTATTCGACGGCGCCCATGAACCACTAGTCGACGAAGTCACCTGGTTTAGGGTTCAGGAGCTGTTGGCCAAGCGCAAAGTGGCTGGTGAGCGGTCGTGGCGACACAGCCACTACCTCAAGGGGACACTGGTCTGCAACCGGTGTGGTGGCAAGATGGGATTCGGTTATGCCCACGGCAAGGGCGGCACTTACGCCTACTTCTTCTGCCTTGGCCGACATACCGGCCGGACTGACTGCGATCTGCCTTACGTGTCGGTTGAACTCGCTGAAGAGGCAGTCCAGGAGCTTTGGGCCGAGAGGCAGTTCGAACCAGAGACAGTCGACTACATCCGCGCAACCTGTCTAACCGAGTTCGATGAGCTACAGAAGCGCGATCGGGTGCTGCTTCAATCCCAGAAGAACCGCCTGAGCAAACTTCTTCGCCAGAAGGACAAGCTCATCGATGCCTACCTCGATGACGCTATCCCGAAAGAAGACATGAAGCGGCGCCAAGCCGGAATACTGGCGGAGATTGCTGACGCCGAGCGCATCATCCAGGACAGCGAGCAAGACATGACTGTAGTGCGAGAGCACCTCGAGCTCTTGCTGATTCTGTTCGAGAATGCCGAGGAGTTGTACCGAACAGCTCCTGGACCGGCACGTCAGGCGCTGAATCAGGCTATCTTCAGCCTGATTCGGATTGACCTGAAGGATGAAGACCCTGGCAACAGAGGCCGACAGTGCCACGCTAGCGGCGAGCTGACGCCTCCTGCCGCCTCTGTTGTGTCAGTGGCGCTGGATGCTAATTCAAGCCCACACGCGGGCACACGTGGTCTCGAGTCGGAAGACATGAAAGGAACCCCCGATCTGATTTCTCAGACCGAGGGTTCCAACGTGATACATATGGCGGAGAGGGAGGGATTCGAACCCTCGTAACGGGGGATACCCGCTAAACGGTTTTCGAGACCGCCGCATTCAACCACTCTGCCACCTCTCCGCGAGGTGCCAGACGCTCCCTCTGAGCGAGGAAGCGGCAGTAACGGAGTATAGCGGCGGCCGCATGGGGCGGCAATCGGCGCGACACTACCCGCCGCCAGGAGGAGCCGGCTGCGCGACCAGCCCCTGGACGAGTCCGAATCCCATCGATCGCCGCCCGGTCACCTCGAGCCCCGCGCTCGAAAAGATCGCCTCGAGCCGATCGGCGCGTCCCATCGCGTGCGTCGTCGAAGCGAGGGTCTCGTACAGCTCTCGATGCCCCGAGAGCAACCCGGCGAGCCACGGGAGGACACCGAAGAAGTACCAGCCGGCCAAGCGCGAGATCGCCGAGGGGCCGGGCTCCACGAACTCGACGACCACGATCGAGCCGCCGGTGGACAGGAGGCGGGCGAGTGCGCGCAGCGCACGCGCGGGATCATCGAGGTAGCGCACCCCGAAGACGATGGTGATCGCATCGAACGGAGCACCGGGGACCATCAGCGAGTCGTCCGTGAGATCGCATTCGATCGTCCGGACAGGGAGGTGCGCCGCGGCCGCCCGGGCGCGGGCCATCTCAAGCATGCCGGGGCTTGCGTCCGCTAGGGTGACATCCGCGCCGCGCCGGGCTGCTCGCAGCCCTACCAGCCCCGTCCCGGCGAAGGCATCGAGCACGCGAGCCCCCGGGCGGGCGACCGCGCGACGCGCCGCCCACGCCCGCCAGTGCGAGTCCAGCCCCAAGCTGATCACGGTGTTGACCCGGTCGTACGTGCGCGCGTTCGCGTCGAACAGCGTTCGCGCCGCCGCTTCGTCCACTGTCAGCGCCTGATGGCGATGCTGGCGAAGACCGACACCAGGACGAGCACCGGGAGGAGACTCGCGCGGTTGAAATAGCGACCTGCCTCCTCGCTGGTCGGCGATCGCACGAGCCTGATCGCGGGCAAGGCCACCGCCCACACACCTGCAGCGAGCGCAAGCAATGTCGCGAGCACGGGCTGCGCCAGGGTCGCCAGAACGAGGAGCATGCACGCCGCGACCGCCACAGTGGCGCGGGCCGAGACGCGCGGGCCGAACACGGTCGCTACAGTCCGCAGCCCGACCGCGCGGTCCGAGACCACGTCTGCCAGGTCGTTCGGGAGGTTACGCCCGCCGATCTCCCAGAGCACGAGGAAGCCGAAGAACGGTGCGGCCGCCATCGAGAGCGGAGCGACCGCCGCCCACCCGGCCAGACCACCGACGCCCACCATCAGTCCGGAGACCGCCGTCTTGGTCCAGGTCACCGATCTCAGGGCGCAGTAGACCGCCTCGAGCGCTACCGCGCCTGCGAGCAGCGCGAGACAGACGGGAGCCAGTGCATACGCGCACACAGCGCTCACGAGCCCGAGCCCTCCCACCCAGGCGAGCGACGCGCCGAGAGAGAGGTCCCCGCGCGCAAGCGGATGACGCACGAACGCGGTATCGATGTCGAAGCCGCTGAACTCGCCCTTACCCGCTTGGAGGGCGCGCTCATCGGCACGCCGGTCAAGGACGTCGTTCAGCGAGAAGACCGCCAGGTAACCTGCGCACGCAGCGACGAGTCCCAGCGTCATCTGGGCCGGACTCGGCAAGCGACCGAGCGCGAGAACCGCTCCGATCGCGGGCTGCGCCACGGAGAGCAGCGCCTGCCGTGCACGCGACAGGTCGACTATCGATGTCGCAAGGCTTGGCGTTCGGCTGACCGCACGCTCAGTCATGTCGCCCCCATGGCGGCTCCGCCACTCGGCTGACGCTGGCGGATACACGGTGCGTACCCGAAACGGGCCGCCGCGCGCGGGCGGTCCCCGGATGAGGAGAAGGCCCGCCGCGTGAGACGCGAGCGAGCCCTCGAGAAGGATGACTGGCGGAGAGTCAGGGATTCGAACCCTGGGTACGGTTCAACACCGCACACACGATTTCCAGTCGTGCTCCTTAAGCCACTCGGACAACTCTCCAAAGGATGCGCCCGCCGCGGTCGCGAGCAAGTCGCGAGTATAGCCCGCGAGAGGGACACCGGCAACGCGCAGGGCGCCCGAAGGTGCGACCTCAGCCCTCCAGCGCCTCGGGCTCGCCGTGAGCATGCCGCCGGCGCGCGAAGAAGGACTTCAGCAGTGCGGCGGACTCCTCGGCGAGCACTCCCGACGTGACCTGGTACCGGTGATTCAAGCGCTCGTCTGACGCGATGTCGTAGAGGGTGCCGAGAGCGCCGGCCTTCGGGTCGACCGCACCGAACACGCAGCGGTCGATGCGAGCCGCGTGAAGGGCCCCGGCGCACATCGGGCAGGGCTCGAGGGTCACGTACACGGTGCACCCCGTGAGACGCCACCGGCCGAGCGCTCGCGCGGCCAATCGTACGGCGACGAGCTCCGCGTGCGCCGTCGGGTCGGCATCGGCCTCGCGCCGATTGCGGCCGCGCGCCATCATCTCCCCGCCGCACACGATGACCGCCCCGATCGGCACCTCGCCGGCCTTGGCAGCGGCAGCGGCCTCCTCAAGCGCGAGGCGCATCCAGCGCTCATCATCGGAAGGCTCGTCGTGGGCGATGTCTGTCATGCCCGCAGTGTAGCCCCAGTCGACGTCCAGCGGCCCGATCACCCCCGTCGGCCGCCCTCGCCTGATGCTATTCTCCATGCAGCTGCCGGCGCGGAGGGGTGGCAGAGTGGTTGAATGCGGCGGTCTTGAAAACCGCTGGCCCGCAAGGGCTCGTGGGTTCGAATCCCACCCCCTCCGCCACCTCTGACCTGCGGTTTCTCCTTGAAACCCGACCGCAATCGGCGAGCACCTGGGGTGGCGCGGGTCACATCTTGTCACACCTGCACCTCGGCGGAGTGGAGCAGTTGGGCCGGCTCGCGCCCTGCCGGCGCGCCATGTCTGACCTGCGATTCTCCTAGTGGGAGGCGCTGTTCGCGTGGGCGCGCCCGACCGATCTCGTGTTGATCCTGCCCCAGCCCATCGTCCTCGCCAGCGTTCGCAGAAACCGCTGGGGAGAAGCCCATGGGGGTTCGACTCCGGGGCCATGTCTTGCAACAGCGTTCCGTTCGCTGCCGCCCGTTGCGCGCGCTCCCGGCGCTTGAGGTCCCGCTACCAGGCTCGGATCCCGTACGAGTGTCGGCTGGGGAGGAACGGCGCGAGCGCCTGGTCGGTCGGCACGGGGTCCTCGGGCATGGCGATCGGCTTGCCGAGCGGGTCCATCGACTCGACGTAGCGGGTCGCCCACTCAAGCCACTCGAGCCCCGCGGCGGCCTTGCCCGGATCACGCTCTCGCGCCAGCTCAGCTTCCATCGCCCTCAGGTACTCCCGCACCTCGCCGGCCCTGCGCCATGCGGCTACGTCCTTGAGGAGTACGTCCGCGCGGTGAGACTCCCGCAGCAGCACCTTCGCCTCCTCGACTGCGATCCTCCACTGACGCTCACGCTCGAGCTGCGCCTGCTCCTCTTTGATCCGCTGCGCCACGGCGTACTCATGGCGCAGTTCGATCGCACGCAAGAGGTCGCCGAGCTTGCCCTCGAGCGATCCCCTCGCACCATCTCGCCACACGCTGCGGTCGCCGAACCGAGTGGAGCCAATCTCGATGCGCAGCCGATCGCTCGGTGTGTGGTCGTACTTCGGCGGCCTGCTTCCCCACCGCTCCTGCCACTGCAGCTCGTAGGCGGTGGGTTCATGCGGTGTGCGGTCGCTCTCCTGCACGACACGCACCCCGATGGTGGTCTCCCCTGTCTCGATCACGAGGTGGTCCTTCGACTCCCAGCTCGCATGCCCGTATCCGTTGTGCGTGCAGCGCACCTCGCGTGCTGTGTATCCCTTACGCTCCGAAGCCGTGACAAGTCCCTGCAAGATCCGAAGTGCACGGTTGCGCGCGCCACGGGTGATGTGGAAATGGTCCTTGTCATCGCGCAGCGCGACCACCGCCGCGTGTGGACGGCGGAGAGCGCCGGGAACGTCCACGCGTGGAAGCTGAGGCTTCGCGGGTTCCGGTGGGCCTGGTGGCGTTGCAGGCACGGCGGTCGCGTCGTGCGTCTTGCCTGCCTCCGGCTCAGCCACTCGAGGCGCGGCACGCTTCGCATCTGGTCGGCGCACTGGCTTGGTTGCGGTGGCACTGCGCTCAGCCTCTGGGTAGCTGCCATGCTCGAGGTAGTAGCGGCCGACATCGGTGGGGGCGGCCCGCCATGTGCCGCCCTTCTTCGAGACGCTCGCCAGACCGCGTGACCTCAGGGCGTAGGTTGTGGTCTTGTACGTGAAGTCGGTCATGACTCCGTCCGGGCAGCCATCGACGATCCATCGAAGAACGTCGAGTTGCCGAGAATTGACGCGCTTGTCTATCATGCCGACCTCCCATTCCTGCTGCACGCGCGATCGTTGCCTCGGCGTACACTCTGAACTAGGACGGCGTTTCAGGATTGGGGGCAAGCCCATGAATCGGGGAGGATTCAGCCTTCGCAGGCTGGTCGGCATCTCTGCGGCGAAGTCCAAGATCTCGCGGGCGATCGGCGTGCCCCTGACCCGCTCAGGCCGTCAGCGCAAGATCGGCCGCTTGCTGGGCATCAAGTAGCGTCCGAGCACGTCTCGCTCAAGAACGCGGACTGATGGGTGACTCGGTTCGAGGACCGCGGGGCGCGCGATGTGCGAGATGCGGTCGCGGCGAATCTGAGTCTCAAGAGCCCGATGCGAGGCTGGCACCGCATCACCCCACTGGCGGGCGCGAACTCTTTGCGGAGAAGCCTGCTCAGACGGGTCAGACGTCGATCCCTCGCGCACTCAGCGCTTCAATCAACTCCCGGCAGAGCGCAGCGCACGATGCGGCGATCACTGCTGACGGCTCGGGCGCAGCCGCCTCAGCCGCGAGCAGGCTGCCCCGAGAATCGGCGGCACCGAACAGCACGGGCAGTTGGCCGAGCGCCTCTGAAGTGACAGCCCCGGCAACTTCATCTCCCAGCAGACCGACAAAGCCCTCAGCCAGGCGACCGCTTGGAATCGCCTGCAACAGCCGAAGTACATCCAGCGCGTCCTTGGGCTTCACCCTGTCCGCCCGGCCTCGTTCAAGCGCGCGAGCCGTTACCCTCTCAGAGAGCTTGATCGTCTTGGAGATCAGAAGCGCCGTGGGTCCGGCCACCTTGATCGAGAAGCTGCGTGTGTCGATCTCCTGCAGTGCTCCAATGCTCATCACGCTGCAGTCCACCAGCGCCGCCTCCAGCCCGTGAACCTTGAGCATCGAACCCTGCTCGTGCGGCGCCACGCGTGCCGCGCGTCGCCCTGCACCCCCCAGCGCGTCGGGCACAAGAAGATCGACGGTGACCTTGGCAGGGACACCACCGATCTCGCGCAACGAGGCCCAGACACCGACCAGCTGTTCGCCGTCGCGCTCATCGAGAAAGAACTTCGCCGCACGCATCGCCGAGGCGATCTCGGGGTCGCTGGACAGAATGCGTGTGTCGACAGCGACGTCGCCGTCGGTCGTGAATTCGGCAACGGCGAAGTGGGCGGCACCCGTGTGGAGGTAGATCGCCTGTGCGCCCACAAGTACGAGCGCCTCGCGGTGACCCTCGAGCGCCTCAAGCGCGTCGAGCAGCGTCGTGCGTGCGACGATGTACTCCTCGCTATACACGCCATGCCTCCTCGTTGGCGAGCATCCACTCGATCAGGGCCTCCGCTTCCTCCGGGCTGCGGCCCGAAGAAGTCAGTAGGTCGGCAGCGGCCTGCGAAGGAGACACGTAGTTCAAGCCCTCATCGAGAACCATACGCTCGAAGACAACGCCGTCGAACGGCTCGACGAGGAGCACATTGGCTCCGGCTTCAGTTGGAACCAGGCCGAGCGCCTGCACGGCCTCGTCCAGCCGCTCGACGTAGACGACACCAAGCCGCGCCGGAGCGACCGGCGCTCGCCTAGCGGCGGCAAGCGAGCCCGAGATCGCATACTTCAGGCCGCCGGATGCGTCCTGCCCGCGTAGACCATCGAGCAGTGCCGAAAGCCCGCGCGGCTGTAGATAGGCCGTCGCGAGGTTGGAGGAATCCAGCGAGTAGTCCTTGACCCATGCGCGCAGGAGATTGGGCCAGTCAACACGCGTGACCGGACCGCGAGGCTCGCGCCCGATGTAGTCCTGTCGCTCGAGTAGCGTGAGCAGGCGCGAGACGTAGCCAGGGTCGATCTGCGCGATCTTCGCGATTTCACGTATGCCGAGGGGTGGGAAGAAGTCCATGAGCGTCCGCACGAGCCGTCCGGCCTTGGCACCCTTGAGGGAGCGCGCCGGACGCTGCATCGGCTCGGGGTCCTTGTCGGCGCCGACCCGCTCGATTGCCACAGCCGGAGAATCGAGCCGCAAGTACATGTTGCCCGTGAGATCGATGTAGCCGGCTCCGAGGGCGCGCAGACATTCGCGTGTCCGTTCGCTAAGGTAGCGAGCCACGACGACTGGCAGCGCGTCATCGTTCTGCCAGCGTCGCATTTCAATTCGAGACACGGCCGGCTCGACGTCTTTGGGATCGAGCCGGCTCTTCACTTCTATGGCCAGAATCGATGCTTGGTCGTCCGGCCCCACGACGCGCACGACCGCGTCAGGTCCAGGGACGTATGCTGGCTCTTCGATCACGTCAATGCGCCACGTCTGGGGTAGGCGCGAGCGAAGCTCGTCGAGAGCTCGGGAGAATATGGTGTTGTCTGAAGTGTTGCTGTTGCGCATAATGCACAACATAGTACTTCTAGACAACACCTACCGCAAGTGACTCCGGAGCGGAAGCGACGGGGAGCGGAACCTCCGCGACGCCGCCACGGGCCCACTCACCTGAAAGGCCCGAGTTCGACTGAGACTCGAAGACGAGCGGAGCTCTCTCCAATCCGCGCGTGCTCCGATCGCCGTCGAAAGCGGCAACGAGCCCGGTCACGCAGGCACCAGAGCGCTCCAAGCGACGACGTGAACATCTTCGTCTGTGATCGGCTCGCGGGGTTCAGGCGCGTTGTACGGCTGCAGGTTCATGCGCTTGGCAAGGTCGTCGAGAGCATCAACCCGCGTCACACTGCTCGTGTCCTCGCTGGCCAGAACGGCTCTCACCGCACGCTGGATTCGAAGGCTATGCGGAGCGTCGAGTGTGTCGACCAGCTTGTCCGCGCGATCACCGAGGTGCCCACCTGATGCGCGAATCAGTTGGACCGCGTCTCGCATGGGCCGCGGGGTCTTGGGTCGGTGCGGCGAGCCTTCATGCCGCTGTTGGCGGCGTTGTGCGTGGAGACGCGGACGCCGCGTTCGGGTGTCGCGGCCGCTGGTGGTGCGTCGCTTACGTCCAGGTACTGCTGCGCCCGATTTCATTCAGTACCCATCCATCTCCCGTGGAAGAATCGCATAATGGCCCGCGCTCCCAGCAGTCGCCGCGCCCGCGTGATCGCGCGCGCGTAGGCAGCCACCGGATAGCGAAGCCGGTCGCTCTCATCGGCGATCGCCGCAGCGATCTCGACCGCGGTCTCCTCTGGCGTCGTACGATTCGAAATGTGCGTCTCGAAGGCGAGCATCGCGCGCAGATAGGGCAAGTACGCCTCGCTGCCGCTCAGCTCGCTGTCGCCGGCCTTCGAGCCGCCAGCGGGCAGTGCCTTGCCCCAGATTGCCGTCTCGACGAAGCCAGGCTCGATCGCCTTGACCCTGATCCCGAACGGCTTGAGTTCATGCCACAGTCCCTCCGAGATCCCCTCGAACGCCCACTTGGTCGAGTTGTACGCGCCGAAGAACGGGAACGTGATCGTCCCACCGAGCGAGGTCACGTTCGCAATCGTCCCGCTGCCCCTCTCGCGCATCGCAGGCACGACCGCGCGGATCAACTCGATCTGGCCGAAGAGGTTGACCTGGAAGATCTGTAGGAACTGGTCGCTCGACATGTCCTCAATGGCGCCGAACAGCATCGTCCCCGCGCTGCTGAGGAGCACGTCGGGACAGCCTCCGCGAGCGATCACTCGCTCGGCCAGCGCGGCGGAGCTCCCCGGCACCGCGAGATCCAGCTGATCAAGAGTGACGCGGCCGTCCAAGCCCTCAGGGCGCTTGGCTGGATCGCGCACCGTGCCCGTGACGGCCCAGTCGCGCTCCGCGTACAGGTTCGCGCACGCGCGGCCGATCCCGCTGGACACTCCGGTGACCAATACGATGGGCACGTCGACTCCTCGGTCGAAGAGAACACTTAGGCTGGGCCGAGCGGGTATGCATGAACTACATTCCCGTCGGTGATGTTCGGCCGACCTCATCAGTGGAGGGTGCCATGAAGGTGGCGGTCATCGGGGCAGGCGTTGCCGGCATCTCGACGGCCTGGCTGCTCTCGCCCACGAACCAGGTCGACGTGTTCGAGGCCGAACCTGAGCTCGGGGGGCACACACGCACCATAGACGTCGACTGCGGAGCCGGGCCGTTCCCGGTTGACACCGGCTTCCAGGTCTTCAACCGGCGCACGTATCCCAACCTCACGCGGTTCTTCCGACATCTGGGAGTCGAAGCGAACGACGCAGACATGTCGTTCTCCGTCCAGGTGCGAGACGCGGGCATCGAATGGAAGGGCACGAGCCTCGACACGGTGTTCGCCCAGCGCAAGAACATCGCGAACCCGAAGTTCCTGCGCATGCTCGGCGACGTGCTGCGCCTCTCGCGCAACGCCGACAGATTACTTGCGGATCCGACCATCGCCGATCTCACTCTTGGCCAGCTCATGAAACGCGAGGGCTATAGCGCCGCGTTCACCGATTGGTACCTCATCCCCATGGGAGACGCGATCTGGTCCACGCCTCCCGGCGACATGCTCGACTACCCTGCACTGACCTTCCTGCGCTTCTGCGACAACCACGGCCTGCTGCACGTGGGCGGCAAGCCCATGTGGCTCTCCGTTCGCGGCGGCGCTCGGGGCTACGTCCAAGCGGCGTCGAAGTCGCTGTCGGGTGAGGTCTTCGAGAACGAGCCGGTCCTCCGAGTCGAGCGCACGGCCACACAGGTGAGCGTCAGCACCGATCTCCGCCAGCGCGACTACGACGCAGTGGTGTTGGCGACACATCCGCCCCAGACGCGAGCGATCCTTGGCGATGCGATGACGCCCGCGGAGCAAGAGGTCCTCGACGCGTTCGACTACTGGCCCAATGATGTCGTCATCCACACCGACGAGTCCTTCATGCCGAAGGAGCGCCGCGCGTGGGCGTCGTGGAACTGGTACGCCGCGAGCAGCGACATGACCAAGTCGATGCTCATGCTCACCTATTGCATCAACACGCTCCAGCACCTGCCTGCGGGCACACCGACCGTCATGGAGACGCTCAACCGCGGCCATGAGCCTTCCGCCGGAAGTGTGCTCGCGGAGCTGTCGTTCCAGCATCCGATGTACTCCCGCGCGGCAGTGGCGGCCCAGGCCAAGCTGCCGGGCATACAGGGTGTGGACCGGGTGTGGTACGCCGGCGCATGGACCCGCTACGGCTTCCACGAGGACGGGATCCTCTCCGGGGTGCGCGTGGCGGAGGCGCTCGGTGCGACCCTCCCCTGGGGGGAGGAGCTCGACGCGAGCCGCACGCGCGTCGAACCCGGCTTCGGCCCGCCGATGCTCGGCCAGGCGCGCAAGCTCTTCGACAACGAGTACCCTCCCGTCGCCGAGGAGACGCCGAGAGCGGCCGCATCAGGACTCGAGCCCGGGATGGAGCCCCTCGGGTGAGAAGCTGCCTCTACACCGGCTGGGTGGCTCACGAGCGCACGCGACCTGCCCACAACACCTTCCGCTACCCCGTCTACTACCTCGGCCTCGACCTCGACGAACTCGATGCGCTTGAAGCCACGCTGCGCTGGTTCTCGCACAACGGCGCGAACCTCGTCTCGCTGTGGGACCGGGACCACGGCGCTCGCGATGGTTCGCCGCTGCGCCCCTGGATCGAGAGACTCGTGGCCCGCGCCGGCATCGACCTGACTGGCGGGCGGGTCATGCTTCTCACCTTCCCGAGGGTCCTCGGTGCGCGCTTCTATCCGGTCTCCTTCTGGTACTGCTTCGGCGCAGACGACTCTCCGCTCGCCGTCCTCGCGGAGGTCCACAATACCTATCGGGACCGTCACAACTACCTGCTGCACAACTGCGGCAGACCGTTTCGCTGGGATTCCCGGCCGACTGCGACGAAGGCTTTCTATGTCTCACCGTTCATCCAGCGCGAGGACGTTACCTACGAGTTCGCGTTCACCGAGCCGGGCGACGAACTCGCCGTCACTCTCCGTGACATCGTCGCCGGCCAGCAGATGCTGGTCTCGGCGCTCACCCTGCGCGCAAAGGAACTCACAGACACGGCACTTCTGCGTACGGTGCTGCGCCACGGACCGATCAGCGTTGTCGCCCTGCTCCGCATCCACTGGCAGGCCATCCGCCTCGCGCTCAAGCGCGTGCCAGTCCATCCGCACACCCCGCCGCCTTCGGAGGAGACATCTCTGTGAGCGATGACAGTGGCATCCCGCGACTTCGGGTCCCGAGTCCTTGGCAGGCCGTGATGGCGACGGTGCTGGGCACCTTGCGCGCAGGAAGCCTCGACGTCGTGATGCCTGAGGGCAGCGATCACCACTTCGCCGGAGCGGCGCCCGGCCCTAGCGCGCGAATCGACGTCCGCGATCCTTCTGTTGCGCGGCGGATCGTCACGGGCGGCAGCATCGCGCTTGGTGAGAGCTACATGGACGGGGCGTGGGACACCCCGGACCTCGACGCGGTGCTCGACTTGGGGATCGCCAACCTGAAGCTCGGCTGGGCCGCAGGCGTTCCAGTCGTGCTGAGGCCCGCCCAGCGCCTGTGGCACGCCATGCGCGACAACGATCCACGTGGCGGCTCCAAGCGCAACATCTCCCACCACTACGACCTTGGCAACGACTTCTACGAGCTGTGGCTCGACGACACGATGACGTACTCGTGCGCCTGCGCCGGCAGCGACGCAGAACCGGTGAACGCGGAGGATCTCGAGAGCGCGCAGCGCCGCAAGTGGGATCGCATGCTGGACCTGGTCCAGCCCGGCCGCGGCGACCACGTCCTCGAGATCGGCTGCGGGTGGGGCGGGTTCGCCATCCATACCGCGCAGCAATCTGGCTGTCGTGTGACCGGACTCACGCTCTCCGAGCAACAGGCGGAGTTCGCACGCCGGCGCGTGAGCGAGCAGGGCCTCGACGACCGTGTCGAGATCCGACTCCAGGACTATCGGGATGTGCCGGGGGCCTACGACGCGATCGCGTCCATCGAGATGTTCGAAGCGGTCGGAGAGAAGTGGTGGCCAGCGTTCTTCGGGCGGCTGAAGGAGCTTCTCAAGCCGGGACGACCGGCCGGCCTGCAGGTGATCACCATCGCCGAGGGGAGCTTCGAGCACTACAAGCACAACCCGGACTTCATCCAGCGCTTCATCTTTCCCGGCGGCATGCTGCCGAGCCCCGAGCGCTTCGAGGCGGCGGCGAAACGGGCGAGCCTCAAGGTGGGCGCGCCACGGTTCTTTGGTCGTGACTACGCGCGGACACTCGATGCGTGGGCCCAGCGCTTCGACAAGGTGGAGCCCAAGGTCCGGGCGCTCGGATTCGACGAGCGCTTCATCCGCATGTGGCGCTACTACTTCGCCTACTGCCGTGCGGGTTTTGATGCGGGCAACATCGACGTGATGCAGGTGCGTCTCGAGGCGTGAGTCGGGGGACGCCCCGCCTGAGAGAAGGGAAGGTGAGCCCGATGTCCTTCGGCAGGATCGCGGCGCTCTACGGCATCTGTGTGGTCGTGTTCTTCGCCCTCGATCTCGCTTGGCTCTCCACGGCCACCGCCCGCCTCTACAGACCGATGCTGGGCAACATGCTCGCCGAGCAGCCCAAGCTGGGTGTCGCCGCTGTCTTCTACCTGGCGTATGTGGTCGGGATCGTGGCCCTGGCTGTCGTGCCGGCGTTGCGCGGGGGTGATGTGGTCGGGGCGCTCTGGCGTGGAGCTCTGCTGGGGTTCCTCGCGTACGCGACATACGACCTGACGAACCTGTCGACACTCCGCGACTGGCCCTGGCAGATCTCGCTCATCGATCTCGCGTGGGGGACGACCGTGAACAGCATCGTCGCAGTTGCAGGGTTCTACGCAGGACGCCTGCTCGGGCTGTGAACGCGGAGCTGGCGGCTGTTCATCATCGGGCAATACTGACACCTGCGCCAACTCACAATCAGCGCGAGCAACTGCCAGTCAGCACCTGGAGGGTACTGATGACGTCCGAGATTCCTCCCGAAGAGCGAGACGAAGGAGCGCGCCCAGAGCCCGCTGTTCGATAAGCTCCAACACGTCTTCACCCATGGGGGCCACTGTCGGACCTTCAGCGACACTTCGCGGAGAGCTCGAAGTGTGGAACGGGAGTCGTGCTCGTCCTTGTCTTGGCGGCTACCGCTTCCCCGGCGCCGGCGCCTCACGCTCGACACCCGGATTCGCGACGTCCTGCAGCAGCCGTCCATCCGAGAGCTCGAGGATCCGATCGGTCTGTTGGGCGATCGCGCGGTCGTGCGTCACGATCAGGAACCCGGTGCCCCACTCGCGGTTGACCTTGCGGAACAACTCGTAGACGAGGTCTGTGTTCTCGGTGTCGAGGTTGCCGGTCGGCTCGTCCGCGAGCACGAGCTGAGGGCGGTTCATGAGCGCCCGCGCGACGGCGACGCGCTGCTTCTGGCCGCCGGAGATCTCGTTCGCGTTCTTGTCGGCCACGTCGCCCAGCGCCAGCGTCTCGAGGGTCTCGCGCGCCCGGTCCACGAGCTGCGTGGACTGCGGGTCCCCGCGGATGAGCGAGGGCATGTAGACGTTCTCGATGACTGAGAACTCCGGCAGCAGGTGGTGGAACTGGAAGACGAAGCCCACGAAGGTGTTGCGCAGCTTCGCGCGGCCGTCCCGATCGAGGCCCGCGGTGTCGCGGTTGTTCAGGACGAGGCGGCCGGACGTCGGCGTGTCGAGCAGTCCGATGAGGTTGAGCAGCGTCGACTTCCCCGAGCCGGACCGCCCGATGACCGACGCGAACTCGTGGCAGCCCAACGAGAACGAGACGTCGGTGAGCGCCGGCGTCGGCACGACGTCGCCGTAGACCTTCGAGAGCCCCTCGGCATGGACGAGCAGGTCATCCGCCACCCTGGATCACCTCGATGGGATCGAGTCGGGAGGTGCCGCGAGACGGGATGATGGCCGACAGGAGCGCGACGACCACGCCGATCGCACAGGACCCTCCGACGAACGCCGGGTCGAGCACGATCGGGAACGTGAGCGGCCCGAGCTGGAACAGTTGAAGGAGCCCGACGCCGAAGACGAGCCCGAGCGCGGTGCCGCAGCCTCCAAGAAGCGCCGCCTCCCAGAGGAAGACGAGGCCGGCCCGCCGGTCCGTGAGTCCCATCGCCTTCAGGATGCCGATCTGGCGCGTCTTCTGGACGGCGGAGATCGCGAGCGTCGAGGCGATCCCGAGCGCGACTGCGACCAGCACGAACACCTGGATCATGTAGCTGGAGGAGCTTTGCCCTTGCAGGCCCACGAGCAGCTGGGCGTTCTCCACCTGCCAGTCCTTGAACTGCACTCCTTTGAAGACCTCCAAGCCCTTCCAGGACCTGATGACCGCCTGCGACTGGAACGGGTCGGTCAGCTGCGTCTGGATGTCCGAGTAGTCGTTCGCGGCCATGCCCAGCGCGCGACGAGGGAAGTCCGGCGTGGTGAAACCGATCCTGTCGTTCACTGCGGAGGTGCCCACGTCGAATATCCCCACGAGGGTCAGCTTCTGTTGCTCACCGCCCGGGAGCACCACGAGGACCGGGTCACCGGTCTTGAGCTGGTACTTCTTGGCGAACGACTTGCCGAGGATCACCTCGTCCGCAGCGTTCACGAGTCGGCCCGCCACGAGGTGCTGCCTCATCTTGTAGATGGCGTTGATGTCGCTCGGCTCGGCCCCTACCACGTTGATCGGCGCGGAATCCGTGCCCTTGCTGAAGATCACCGAGAGCACGCGGTCGGGCACGATGAGCTTCACCCGCGGGTCCGATGCCAGCACACGCTGGATCGCCGGTGTGTAGACGATGGCCTTCTTGTCGTCGACGTTCTGCAGCGTGACGTGCGACGCGTTGCCGATGGTCGTGTCGAGCAGGCTCGCCTGCAGGCTGGTGATGAGCGTGCCCACGAAGATCTGCACCGCGATGCCGACGGCGATCCCGGCCACGATCAGGATCGACTGGCCGGGGCTGGTGCGCAGGAAGCGCGTGGCGATACGAAGGCTAAGCATAGGCCGCGGGTATGTCGTGCGAGTCCATGAGCTCCTCGGAGATCTACTCTGTCTGGTCTGATGGCAACGCCGGGCCTCCGACCACGAGGCAGATGCCGGCCAGCCGGGCCTGGATCCCCTCCGCGAGGTCGCAGAACCAGAGGCGCTCATTGTGAGTCGCGGCACGTTTGTTTGTGGTGATGTCGCTGCCCACCCCTACATCGGTCGCATGCGCCCGGACAAGCGAGCGCCGAGCAGCTTGAGTCCGCCAACCATGCTCCGACTACCTCCGCTCACGCGCATGACCTGCCCCGTACGCGTGCCGGGCCGGGTGGCCGCCGCCCTGACCAGAGCGGGCCCGACGTCCTCGATCGGGGTCCCGATCGCGTCCAAGACGATGCGCACGTTACCTGCCACAGGCTGGAGGTCCGGACTGACCGGCATCTGCGGTCCGTAGAAGTCCGTGTCGACCATTCCCGGCATGAAGACGAGCACGGAGACGGGGTCCGCCTTGTGTTCCTGGGCAAGACTGCGCGTGAAGGCCATGACTCCGGCCTTGGTCGCCGCGTATGCCGACGTGTAGGCGCAGGGTTCGCCCCGTCCCCCGCGCCCGGACACATTGATCAGCACGCCGCCGCCTCGCTCGATCAGGTGCGGCACCACCGTGCGCGACGCGAGCATCGTCGCTGTGAGGTTCACGGCGACGATACGGCGGATCTCCTGCGGCGTGGTGTCGACATGGTGTCGCATGCCGAGTGATATGCCTGCATTGTTCACCCATACGTCGACGCCGCCGTGCGCCTCGATCGCGTGCGTGAGCAACGCCTCTAGATCCGCGTCGGAGGCGACGTCGCAGACAAGCCCGGAGACCTGCGCGCCTTTCGCGCGCAACGCCCCCACGGTCTCTTCGACCGCGACCGCCGTGCGAGAGCTCACAACGACGGTCGCTCCCTCGGCCGCGCATGCTGCGGCCATGGCACGGCCAATCCCGCGCGTCGAGCCTGTGATGACGACTACCTTGTCGTCGAGAACACGCGACATCTAGATCGCCTCCAGGACCTAGGCACTTGCCAGTTAGCGACCTGCGTCACTACGAATCCCCCGTGCTCCCTGCAGCAACCTTGACCAGTAGCGACGAGACCTAGCGCCCCCGTCAGCAGGAGTCCGGAATGGCCCCCGCAAGCTCCTCGAACAAGGTCGCGGTCGGCTCTCCCTCTCCGTGCCAGCGGACCGTTCCGTCACAGTCGACGACGAAGACATGGACCGTATCGAGCGAGTCGAGGTCAAGCGCGCGCGACAGATCGCGGAGATTCGTGTAAGTGGTCAGCGTGTGTCGCCGGACTTCGGGGTCCGGGATGCCCGCTCGCATCCCCCCGTCGATGCTCGCACGGAAGAGCCGGTAGCCCTTCGACAGGCTCGGCACCTCCCACACTTCCATGCCGGGGTGCCTATCGGCAAGTGCTTCGAGACCTGGCTTCCAGCGCTCGACCAGCTCCTGGTGCCATCGCCGAAACGCCAGGATCATGACGTGCGGGCCTCCGGGGAGGCCGTCGGGAAGCACGTATTCGACGCCGTCCAGGTCGCGGACTCTCAGGGCAGGGAACCGCATGGTCGTCGTCCTCCGGCGGCTGCATGGAGTATCTACCCCGCAGCACACTCCGGCCTCTTGCTCGGTCCACGCTGGGGGCGCGCATAATCGGCACAGACACGACCCCATCCCAAGGAGGCGACCATGCCCGCCGCTGAGAGTATCGCCCAATTGACCATGCGTCCCAAGACAGCCCTGCGCGGCCTGGTCGCGCTGACGGTTGTCGCGATGGTCGTCATGAACTTCCTCGCCAACGCCCTGCCGTTCTTCGGTCGAGGCACCGGAGCTGTCTCGGCGCTCTACCCGACCCTCGTCACGCCAGCTGGCTACGTCTTCGCGATATGGGCCCTCATCTACCTGGGGATGCTCGCCTATGCGGTCGCGCAGTTCGTGTCGCCGCTCGCCGATGACCCGCTGCCCGACCGCCTCGCGTGGCCGCTCATCTTGTCGAACGTGGCCAACGTCGTGTGGCTGCTGCTGTGGCAGTCGCTCAACATCTACTGGACCGTGCCAGTGATGCTCGTGCTGCTGGCCTCGCTCATCGCCGCCTACCTCATCGCCCGTCGAGACCGGCCCGGGCAGCTGTCGGCGCTGGAGCGCTGGACGGTCCGAGCGCCGATCAGCGTGTACGTCGGCTGGATCTCGATCGCCACGATCGCCGATATCGCGGCCGCGCTCTACGCCGCTCGCTGGAGCGGCTGGGGTGTCCCTGCCGCGTGGTGGGGCGTGATCGTGCTGATCGTCGGGGCCGCACTCGCCTTCGCGGGTCTCGCACGCGATCGCGACGGGGTGTTCGCCGGCGTGTTCGTGTGGGCGTTTGCCGGCATCGCGGTCGCGACGTCGTCCCTGCCTGTGCGCATCGTCGCCGCCGTGCTGGCCGTGGCGATCCTGGCTGGGATTGTCGTAGCAGTGGTGACGAGACGGCGGATAGCCTAGTGCGGTGTGCTCACCTGATCGCAGGGCGGAGGCGTCTGGTCCTGGGGGACGTAGCGGGCGGTCGGACTCGACCGCCCCTGCTGTCTTGACGCCTGTGGCACCCCATACCAGACAGGTGCCGCGTCAGGTGGACCAGGTCCGCTCTCATGGTGTCGACAGTGGGACAACGAGGGTGCCTGCGCTACCTGAATGTCACGCTCTTGGTGACGGAGGTCACGGCCAGGTAGGTCCCGTTGCCGTCGAACACCACATGGAACACATACGTGCCCTTGGCCTGTGTCGTCAGGGAGTTGTACTTGTACTGCCAAGCGGCCTTGCCGCCCGGTCCCGCGTAGACGAGCCGGTTCGATGAATAGCTGTAGTAGCTTCTTCCCGGCTTTCGGACATCGACGTGCACCATGGCACCGACCGCCCCAGGGGTCGGGTTCATCAACCCCAACAGGATGAACTGCTTGCCTCTTGTCACGCTCGTGGCGCTGGTGGCGATCGTCAGGGATGTCGGACTCTTCACGTTGGCTGAGAAGTTTGCGGTCACGGAGATGTTGGCGGTCACGCTCGCGTCTGCGCGCGGGTTGGCCGTGCTCCCGTCGGACCAGTCCACGAAGTGGTAGCCGCTGTTGGGCGCAGCGGTAACCGCGGTGCCAGAGCCGCCAGAGTTCACGACCTGGGTGGCCGAGCCGACGATGGACCCGTTCGCACTCGCGCTGTAGGAGAGCGTGCACGTAGCCACCGCGTCGACCGCGAAGTTCGCTGTCGCGCTCACGCTCGCCGTGACGTTCGTGTCGGTGCGGGGGTTCTCGGTGCGGCCGTCGGACCAGTTCACGAAATGGTGGCCGAGATCGGCGACGGCCGTGACCGGAGTGCCGCTTGCACCCGATGTCACCACTTGCGTCGAGGAACCGACGACGGAGCCGTTCGCCCCCGCGCGATAGGACAGCGTGAAGGTAGTGACCGCCGTAGCGTTGCGGGCCACGCGGAAGCCGACCACACACCACGTCATCGCGGGATCCAAAGGTCCTCGGTAGTAGGAGGGGTCTCTGTTGGACACACGCGAGTGGCCGTTGTTGACGCCGTTGACGATCTCGCCGTTGTACCAGCAGCCGCCGCGCATGCCGCGATAGGCGACCCCGTCGGGCATGGGCGTGCCTGTGTCGGGACCTCTGGGATCGCTGGAGGGGCTGACACTGTAGTAGTTAGTCTGGTACCAGTCGTTCACGAACTGCCAGACGTTGCCGGCCATGTCATGGAGCCCGAACCCGTTCGTCGAGTTCGAGGTCTGGTAGGACGAGGCGCCTCCGGGCCAGTTGTACGCGGACTTGAGGCGCAGACTGCCGTCGTAGAAGCCCACGGGTGTGGTCCAGGGGTAGGTCGAGGTCGTCGTCCCTTCGTACGGGTCACCCGAATCGGGCCAGTTGGCCTTGGTCGTGTCGAGGTCGTTGCCCCACGGATAGTTGTAGTAGGGGTTGTCCTGCCCGCCACGGGCGGCGTACTCCCATTCGGCCTCTGTCGGGAGCCGATAGCCGTTCTTCGTGAAGTCGCAGACCCAGGTGCTGAGGTTGTAGCAGGGCTGCAGCCCGTGCTGCTGGCTCAGCCAGTTGCAGTAGGCCGCGCCGCCGCACCATGAGACGCCCACGGCCGGATGGTCGGCTCGGAAGTCCATGATCGAGAACGTGGTGCCGTCGAATCCTATGCTGTAGGCACCTGAGTACTGATGCGTGTAGTAATAGGGGTCGGTGCCGCCGGCGGCGTAGACCGTGTTGCCGCGCACTGTGATCTGCCCCGCTGCCAGGGCGTCGTTCAGGTAGGCGAGGAACTGTTCGTTCGTCGTGTCGTTCACGGCCATGCAAAGCGGACTGATCTTCACATCGTGGATCGGCAGTTCGTCGCTCGGATGGTCCGGGTCCACGAAGCCATAGTGGTCCCCCATCTCGAACTCCCCGCCCGGCAGCTGCACCTCCACGACGCTTGACGAGGATCCGACCACGACGGAACGGCCCACGGACGTGGAGCCGGCGCTGCTTCTCGCAGTCAGCGCGACATTGTAGACACCGGCCGCCGAGTAGGCGTGGGTCGGGTTCTGGAGTGAACCGGTCGCACCGTCTCCGAAGTCCCATGCCCAGGACGTCGGACCTCCCGTCGAGGCGTCTGTGAACTGGACGACCTGGGCGGTCGCCGGCGCGCTGGGCGAGAACGTGAACGCGGCGACGGGAGCGCTGACTGCCGCGTACTTCTCGACATAGTCGCCGGGCACGAGGTACCTGCCTGTGAAGGCCGGGTAGTCGACGGAGTACTTGTAGATCCGGAAGACGGAGTTCATCGTCTCGTCGGGGTGCGTGGTGTCTGACGGGGGCAGTGAACCCTGCGTGATAGGTCCGGTCGCATCCACCGGGCAGACGTACTTCCACACGACCTCGCCGCTCGGCGTGACCTCCCGGAACTGTCCCGTCCCGCCCGCGCAGATGACCGTGTTGCCGTTGGGAAGGCGCTGCGCGCCGGAGATGTCGGCCGAGTACATGGGGTTCGCCGCGTCGGGAACATAGGACCAGGTGAAGCTGGACGGGCCGAATGCGGTGCCGGTCGCCGGCATTGAGTAGTTGCCGGTCGCGTCCACCGCGGGCGCGAACTCGTCCACTGTCGAGTAGTTGCCGCGGCCCAACCCGTTGTTGAAGCAGGTCAGGTCCCCCGCTCCCGGACAGTCCGTTGCGACCCACTCCACGTCGTGCTGCTGGAAGTACTTCTGCGCGCTCGCGGTGCCGGCGCTGTAGCAGATGGGATTGCCCCAGCGGTAGAGAAGGTCGCCACCCTTGCCGCGCCTCCCCCCTGAGTGACTCGCGGCTTCCGAAGTGGTCGTGCTGTGATCGATGATCCAGACCTCGCTGTTGCCCCGGACGCTCAGCGCGATCTCGTCAAGCGCCGGGTTGTAGGCGATGGAGTTCATGTGGTTCCAGAAGGACGGGAGGGCCCTGTGGTCTCCCGCCGCGTCGATCAGTTCCTGGTGCGCCTTCGGATCTCCGTAGTTCGCCTTGGTGGCGTCGTAGCTCTGGATGAGATGGTCCCATACGTGCCACTGCCACACGACCGTTCCTCCGGACGGCAGGGTGGGCTTGATCTCCACCACGCTGTCCGGGACCATGTAGCCGTTCTGTGCGATGTCAGGCTGGAACTCGCTGGGGTTGAACCCGGCAGCGATGGCCTCCGCGTACGTCTTCTTCTCGCACACCAGCATCAGCACGTCTCCGTTGGGAAGCATCCGCACGTCGTGGTGCTGCATGTAGGTGTCAGTGGAGTAGTTCATCTGCCAGATCAGGTTGCCGTCCCAGTCGTACTCCTCGACCCTTCCGCCCTCTCCGCCGCCGGTGCTGAGCTGGCCCTGGACCATGCAGGGTCGAAGCAGGTTGCCGTTCGGGAGCAGATAGCACGATTGGCCCGGAGCGTACTGGCTGGTCTGCCACTCGTGAACGATCCGGCCCTGGTTGTCGATGAGGTAGGTCATCTTGTTCTGTTTGGGAGAGAACAGCGTGTAGCCGTTGAACGCCCTGCTGTTGCCCATCATCAGGCCGACGGTCCTCGCCGCGCCGTTGCCCACGATGACGCTCTGGCTGAACGTCCCGGACCCGCTCGCGTTGCTCGCCGTCAGCGCGACGGTGTAGGTCCCGGTCGCAACATAGGAGTGGCTCGGGTTCTTCAGAGTGCTGGTGCCTCCGTCGCCGAACGACCACGCCCACGAGGTGGGGCTGGAGGTCGAGCTGTCGGTGAAGCTCACGACCTGGCCGACGACCGGATAGGCGGGTGAGAACGCGAATCCGGCAGACGGCACGGTGCTCGACATGCTCACCAGCCGGCTCCAGCTCATCGCGCGGGAGTCCGTGGCCACATCGGTCGGTCGGGCCGCGTTCGCGGCGGACGCGGCGAAGGCGATCCCGCCCCACACGATGGTCGTAAGCACGGCCGCGCATGCGAGCGCGGCCGCAGCCGGTCCGGCGTTCGGGCGCCTCATCGTTCTCATCCCTCCCCCTCGCTTCGCAGACCCCTCTCCGACTATGTCAATGCGCGCGCGTTCAGGCAACGTCACGGTGAGGTCACAGTCCCGAAACCCGTCTTGCCCGGATGTGTGTCGCGAAGTGCCTGCTCCGCGCAGACCCCGGGTTGCAGGACCGTAACCGATGGGCAACCCTGAGTGTGCCACGAAGGCGGAGAATCTTGGGCGCGGCATCCACCATTGGGAGCCGCCGATCCTCCGGCCGCCATCGGACCCGGTGAGGTGCACACTGCGCCATGCTCTCGGATACGCGGATACTCGTCGTCGAGGATGACCCCGACGTCGCCCGGAGCCTGACCCAGGGCCTGGAGCGCGAGGGCTACCAGGTGCTGCGGGAGGACACCGGCGAGGGCGCTGTGCGTCGCGCGCGTGAGAGCAATCCCCACCTGCTCCTTCTCGACGTCCGCCTGCCGGACATCTCAGGTTTCGAGGTGTGCAGGCGGATCCGCGAGCAGGGTCTCAGGATGCCGGTGATCATCCTCACGGTGCAGGACGACGAGGTCGACAAGGTCGTCGGCCTGGAGGTAGGCGCGGACGACTATCTCACGAAGCCGTACCACCTCCGCGAGCTGCTCGCCCGCGTCCGGGCCCAGCTGAGGAGGGCGTACGGATCACTCGCCACGATCGATGGAGACATCCTCTACGTCAGCGACCTCGTGGTCGACCGCGGACGCGCCGCCGTGACGCGTGACGGCAAGGAGATCATGCTGACCCCCACCGAGTTCCGCCTGCTCGTGCACTTCGCCCGGCACCCTGGGCGGGTCTTCGACCGGGCTCAGCTGCTGGAAGCGGTGTGGGGCTACCCTGCTGACCTCTGCGAAGAGAACACGGTCAAGGTCCACGTGCGACGGCTGCGCGAGAAGATAGAACGCGACCCTGCGTCTCCCGAGCTGATCGTCACCGTGCGCGGCCTCGGCTACAAGCTGAGTTCACGACCGTAGCCCGCACGGATCGAGGGAGCCTCATGCCGAAGGCAAGATCGTTCAGGAGCCGTCTCGCGCTCGGATACGCCGGCATCGCGCTCCTGACGGTGCTGCTGCTCGGGGCGATCCTGGCACTGGCCCTGCCCCCGTATTTCGCCCAGGTCGAGCAGAACTACCTGCGAAGCGCCACCGCGGACGCGCTCAACCATCTGAAGGAGGCCGGCGGACTCGGGCCGGCCAAGAGCGGGTCGCTGGCGCCGACAGTCAGGCGCATCGCGCTCGCGGACCGCGTGCGCATCCGGGTATCGGATCCCGCCGGCAACGTCCTGATCGATTCCGGTCCCGTGGGCGATCCGGCGTCCGTCTCCACTCAGTCCCACACCGAACCCGTCGTGAGCGCCGACGGAAGGAGCGTCGGACGTATCGACGTCACGGGGGGCCCGAAGCAGGGGGCCGGCCTCACGGCCAGCATCGGTTGGGCATGGGGCGTCGCGTGCCTATTCGCAGTCGGGATCTCGGCGGCGTCCGGCTATGCCCTGGCCAGACGGGTGAGCAAGCCGATCGCCGAGCTCACTCGGGCAAGCAATCAGATGGCTCGCGGTGACCTGTCGGTGCGCGCCGAAGTGACGGGCGACACCGAAGCTCGAGCGTTGGCGACCGCGTTCAACGAGATGGCGCAGGGCAACGAGAACACCTTCGTATCCCTCAAGCGCTTCATCGGTGACGCGGCGCACGAGATCGGGACGCCGCTCACGGCCCTTCAAGCGGATCTGGAGCTAGCGCGCGAGTCTCCCGCCGACCCGACCCTACCTGACCTCCTCGACCGATCACTGGCGCACGCTGCCCGCATCGGCATTCTGACGAGAGACCTCCTTGTGCTCTCACGCCTCGAGTCCGTCGGCGCCGTGACGGAGGTTCGTTGCGTCGACGTGGCCGGTCTTGTGGCGGACGCGGTCGACAGCGTCTCCTCACGCGCCGAGCAGTCCGAGATCGAGCTCGCCGTTGAGGATCGCGCACGCGGGGTGCAGGTCGCCGGGGACCCGGCATCTCTCAGCCGTGCACTGCAGAACCTCCTGGACAACGCGCTCAAGTTCACTCCCGCAGGGGGCAGTGTGTCGATCTCGATCGCATCGCGCGACGGCTGGGTCTCGCTGCGCGTACACGACACAGGCTGCGGTATCGCCCCCGATGACATCCCGCACGTGTTCAAACGTTTCTACCGCGCGCGAGGGGTGACCCCCGTGCCGGGCAGCGGCCTCGGTCTCGCGATCGTCAAGGCGATCGTGGATGCGCACCGGGGAGATGTCTCCGTTTCCAGCGACGTGAACGGGACGACCGTCGAGGTGCGGCTCCCGCTGGCAGCCGAGGGTTTCTTGCCTGTGACCTCGTTGTGACGCTGTCTGTACGTGTGGGGCCGAACATCTCCTTGGAAGGTCGAAGTCCCGGGCGGTTCGCCCGGCTGACCGAAAGGAGAGAGCGATGAAGGGGTCACATGCGGCATCCGTCAGCGTGACCGCGATCGCACTCGCACTGGTCCTGTGCACCACGGGCTGCGCTGCCCTGCCGATCGCAGCGGCGGGCCGGCACGCGTCTGCAGGTCGCCCGGCAAGCGGCGCCGCGCCGGCTCAGACCATCCAGCAGGCGATCTCCGACCGCGCCCAACGGGCCACGATCGCCTTCGATGCGCTGGGTTTCCTGACCGGCAGCCTCGGCTCGGACTCGTTCTTCCCGCCGGGCAAGGTGGCGGACTTCTGGGGGTTCCAGTACCTGCGCGATCACGACCCGAGTCAGATGGGACACAACACGGACTTCCTCACCAAGGCGGCGCTGAACATGTACAGCGTGCTCACGACCGCCCAGCGTGCGCGGCTCAGAGCGCTCGCCGTGGCGCAGGCGCCGACCATCAATGACTACGCCTACGAGCGCTTCACACTCATGGAGGCGTTCCGTCGACTGCTCGCCGGTGACGTGCCCGCAGGCACGACCGGACTCGACGAAGCCGCCGTCAAGAAATACTCCGCGCAGCTCTACCGCATCGACGGACAGATGAGCTACGACCGCGCGGCCGTCTACGGCCCGATGCTCGCCTCGCTCTCCGTGAGCCAGCGAGCCCGTCTGGGCGCGATGGTCGGCAAGGGCATGACATCCTGGCCGAGCGTGACCGAGCCTGCGGACATGCGGGGCCTGAGCCGAGACCAGAAGGTCGCCGTCATGACGTACGCGGGGGATCTCTACGCGTGGTACGCGGGCTCGCTCGATGCCGACGTCTACTTCTGTCCTGAGCGCCACGGCACCTACTTCGGTTCGTTCTACCTCAAGGACGCGCCTGCAGTTGGCAACGCGGGCTACAGCATCCCGACCACAGCGACCGCGGACATGGGCGACAACTTCATCAACACCCTGGATGCCACGCAGGCCACGCTCGTCACGGGTGTCGTGAGCACACAGAAGCCGGACCTGCTTTCGATCGTCGACATCCGACGTCGAGTGGCGCAGCAGCTGCGCCTGTTCAAGGAGGGCAAGCGGGCCAACGAGAGTACGGTGCTGGGCCTCATGGAACGCTACGGAGAGCTGGACGGGGACATCGCCTACCAGTACGCGACCGCGTTCTGCGCCGTGGACAAGACCCTGACGGCGGCCCAGAAGCTGCAGCTTACCCAATACCGAACGCAGCTGGTAGGAAGTCTCGAGCCGACCGGAGCGTACCTGTACGCGCAACCGATACCGATGCCGAGGGCCGCAGACACCGACTTCCTGTTCGGGGTGAAGTGACGGCGAGCCGCGGCGTGGCGGTTCCCACTAGGCTCTTGCGGGCTGAAGGCAGCCCGCAAGAGCTTCAAGCCTGTCGATCCTCTCCTGCATTGCGAGTCTCTCCGGGATGGCCGCGAACGCCACGAGTCCGCCCAGCTCAGCTTCGACGTTCGATCTGAACCTCTCGGGCGGTGAGCCCGATTGGGAAGCCAGCATTGCCAATCGCGCTCCCGACAACTCGGCGCGATGGGCATCCAACCAGGTCCTTAGGACGGGCGAGAGGTTGGAAGCCCAGATCGGTTGGACAAGTACCACCGTGCCCACATCGGTGAGATCGATCCCCGGGTCGCCCATCGGTGCGGACAGCCTCCTGGACGCCTGGAACCCGGCGCGAAGGAACCCCACCAACCCCGCGTGCCCCGCAACGTCCTTCACCTCGTAGGCGGGGGCGTCGATCATCGCGGCAAACTGCTCCGCCAGCGCCCCGCTGTGCCCACTGCGGGTCGTGTAGACCACAACCGTGTCTCCCACACCAACCTCCACTCTCACCGTCCGCTGCAAGCCCAGGTCCGAAGTGTTCACTCCCGGAGACGCGACCGCGCCTCGCAACAGTACTCCTGAACAAGTCTGGTGTCGGTCTGCGCGAGGGGGGCGGCACGCGGCCGCCCCCCTCAAGTCTACGTGGTTGCGAGACACCGAAGACGACCGGGACGCTGATTCCGGAACAGCGAGAGCCGCCGACATGGGAATCCTCAGACGTCCAGAAGGGCCAACTCAGCCCGGCAACCCATCGGTCAATGTCGCGCATGTCCTGCAAGCCCGTGCACTACCCCTGGGACGCCGTCCCATCCATATGGCTCATCAGCAAGGTCCACAACCGATCGTACATGCGGTCGGACAGCACCTTGCGCAAGAACGTGAGCGATCTCGCACCGTGGCCGGCGGCGTCTCGAGTCCCACGGCCGCGTAGTCGTGACCGCTCGTTCGATCAGTCTGGCGATCAGAGCGGAATCCGAGCCCGTGCTGCCCTCCTTGAGGAGAATCCCCTGCTTCTTCGCCATGGAGACGTGCGAGCCTTTCCCCGAGGTCCGTAGGAGATACTCGGGCTGCGATGCAGTTCCACTCGGTCCTGATGCTGCCCAGTTCAATGATGGTCACGTCGATTGCGAGATCCCTGAACTCGAACCTCAGGCACTCGCTCATCCCCTCGCCCGCATGCTTCGTCGCGATACCAGCACCGAAGAGACGTGGAGATCTTGCCTCCCATGATCTCTCGCTCGTTCAGCAGTACGTCGTGAACGATCTTGAATCGTATTGCGACCCCGCTATCTGAGAATCCTCGTGATCGAGATTCGATCGGAGCCTTCCGGCAAGAAGACTCGCATGCCGTCTTCCCCCACCGTGAGGGGCCCTTTGAAGTACCGTCTCGCGTCGCCGATGAACAGATTCTTCAGCAGCCGAGGAAACGGGGGAATGACATGATAGAGGATCAGATGCTTGACGTGAGCTTCAGCGGCAATCCTCGCGGCATCCTCCGGAGTTGCGTGGTAGCTGGGAATGTCGTGCGTCACCTTCGCCGCCGACGGGAGGTTGACCAGCGCCGCGCTCGCATTGACCAACTGGATCATGGCCGCATTCAGGGCGTCGTGGAAGAGCACGTCTGCGCCCTTCGCGTGCTCGAGCAGGGATTCCGAGTAGACCGTGTCGCCGCTGATCACCAGCGAGCGACCCGTGTAGTCGAAGCGATAGCCGACCGCGGGCACGACAGGCCGGTGATCGACTCGGAAGGCAGTGACCCGCAGGCCGTCCTGATCGAAGACCGCCACCGATGCACCAGGTTCGGCGGGAAGCTCGAACGGTCTTGCAATCCCACCAGCTCCCGTAGGGGGCATGGTCTCCGGGCCGTGATGAGCCACCCGGTAGCCGGTGTCCAATCGGTAGGCCAGGTTGATCCCCCCGACCACCTGCTCGACTCCGGCCGGGCCGATCACGTCGATGGGCGTCTGACTGGAGGACCGGGTCCAGCGCTGGAGCATCATCTCGCCGAGATCGGCGATGTGGTCGGAGTGGAAATGGGTCAGCAGGATCGCGTCCGCCTTCTCCAGCGGCAGATGCATGAGCAGGGCGTTCCTGGTGCTGCCTTGACCCGCATCCACGATGAAGAAGTGCTTTCCTGCCGAGACAGCGATGCACGGTCCCGCGCGATGGACGTCCGGCAAGGGGGAGCCGGTGCCACAAAGCACCGCGTAGAGACCTTCTTCCGCAAGGATGTCCTTCCCAGCCATTCTGGAACGCACGACTCGCCGCACGAAGGCGTCGGTAATCCGCCTTGGGGCCATTGGGTATGCCTCGCCTTCGCAAGCAGCTCCAATTGGGCATCGACCGGGACAAGCCCCTCCGCGCCACAGAGCAGATGACGCCGGCTCTGGGGGCTGAAGCGTTCGCCAAGTGCTGACGGGTTTCGCCGTTCGCAGCGCGCCGTCGGCGTCGCGGCCGGCTTCAGGATACGCCCCGAGGAGACGCGCACCGAGGCGGGGACTGTGCTGCTTGGCTCGCCACTCAGCTGAAGGAGCGGGCCAGGGCACACGCACGCTTCGTTGTCCTGCGCCCTGTTGAGTGCCGGACGTGCGCCAGCGCGACCGACACGTTCCAGCCAGAGCTAGGCTTGCCTGCGAAACCTGACGGCAAGGAAGAGGAAACGCCGTGAGGAGTTCCACGTACTGGGTCGTCGCCATCGTCGGCGTCGTCGTCCTCGTGGTCGGCGTGCCGCTTCGGGGCAGCCACCACACCATCGGTCTTGCAACCATCATCGTTGGCGTGCTGGTGGCGATCGTGGGGATCGTCATGGCGTTGAGGGGCGGAGGAAGCGCCAAGGCGGGGTGACTCGTCGCATCTGGATCAGCGTGCGGCAATCGTTTCTGCATCCGATGTCCGCGTGTCAGGAAGCCCCGCCTCTCCCGCCGGCGGGGCTTCCTGCTGTCACGTCGAGCCACGACTCTGCGCTTCTGACGGTAGCCTCAGCTGCGTCGAAGGTGGTCGACGCGACAGTCGCGGTCGACGATTCTGGTTTGACCCGGTCCTCGCGTTGCAGGACGCTAGCCGCCAAGGGCGCCGATGCGCTCGGCGAAGAGGGCTTGCGAGATGCGGCGTCTGCGATGAATGAGAGCGTCCTCGAACAGGCCAAGGGGGTAGCACAGGCCCGTGGACGACTTTGAGGAAGCGGCAGAGCGAAGACGCGCGGAACAACTGCGGCAGGCAGTCGACAAGCAATGGGAAGCCTACGCCGTGGCCGTACATCAGCGCTTCGTGACGACCGAACTGCCCCGGCTGCTCGCGGACTTCTGGGTGGCTGCGCAGACCGGGGGCATGCCATCGGCGCTCTCGCCAACTGCCGAGAAGCTGGTACTCGTGGGAGTCGTGTCCCGCTCTGAAGGCCCCGAAGAACGCTACTGGACCGACAGGCGCGGTCGCATCTGGGAGGCAGGACGGCTGCAGGGCGCGACGGCCTTCTCTCGGAGTCTCGGCTGGCACCCTTCCTTGGAGATGGGGGTTCCGCTTCCGATGGATGCCGACGTCATTAGAAGAAGGATCCGCACGCACTACGAGGACTACCTCACGCAGCAACTCCAGGGGCAGGCCCCCGGACGGTAGCGCTCGGCTGCCCCACAAGGACACAAGGCGTCGGACAGACGGCGACTTCATGGGGTGCGGTACCCAGGACAGGCGAGGAGGCGGAGCGCCGGTGGACATTAGGGAAGCAGACCGGACACCCCGCCCCAGCCTAGCTGTACTGCCCAGACACGTTGTTGACACCGGGCACCCGTGAGATCGGTGGTAGACCGCCGATGCCGCCGTGCGGACGGCGGTGATTGTAGTTGAACACCCAGCGAGGGAGCGC
>CAIKZH010000174.1 GCA_903831865.1 uncultured Coriobacteriia bacterium | reverse complement strand
GCCGGCCGGCGTGTTGCCGTTGACCGTCCCGCCCCACGGGTACCAGTTCCCGTTCATCTCATGCAGCGGGCGCAGCCACACGCTGGAGCCGAAGGCCCTGGCGGCCTTGGCGTAGCTGTGCAGGTAGGTGTCGAACGACCCGCCCGAGATCTTCGCGTAGCTGAACGACGGCTGGTCGACCCCGTTGGCGGGATCCCAGAACTCGAGCGTCACGAGCGGCACGGCGCCGGCGGCGACCGCGTTGGTCGCCTGGTCGGCGCTGAAGCCGTCCTGTGTGTTCTGGTAGTAGCTGCTCACGGTGGCCTGCCCCCCCGACTCGGAGTCCAGGGTGGTGAGCGGAGAGGGGTCGAGCGGTGCGCCAGGAACGTAGAAGCCGATCCAGTGCGGGGGCGCGGCCGGTGGCGCCTCGGCTGGAGCGACGGAGGCAGGGACCAGGAGCGATCCGGCGACGAGCATGACGAGCAACGCGTGGCGGATGTGAGGTCCCATTCGCGAGCACCCTTCGAAGGCGATGCGGTCAGTCCGGCGTCCGCGGGAGATCTCTCGGGGAGTCGCCGTGTTCTGCCGACACCCAGCGTCGCACCATTCATGCCAGACGCAAGTGGAACGTCCGCTCGTCATGTGGTCCGCCCGGCGGCGGCGCAACCGCAACTGTCGCAACCGGCCCCCCACTCGCGCGGCCCGATCGAGCCGGGCCGCCCACCGGGCGGCTCGCGGTACGCGGTCGCGACCGCTACCATGGGCGTGCGAACTCACCGGACGGACTCACCTGGTCCGGCGTCCCCGAAAAGACGGAGCCTGCCTTGGCGCGGTTGGGCGTTGACTCGGAGGTCGGCAAGCTTCGCCGCGTGCTCGTCCACCGGCCTGGGCTCAGCCTCGAGAGACTCACTCCGGCGAACAGGGCGGACTTCCTGTTCGACGACGTCGTGTGGGTGGAGCGGGCGCAGAGCGAACACGACGCGTTCGTGGCGGTGATGCGCGATCGTGGTGTCGAGGTTCTCGAGCTCGAGGACCTGCTCGCGCAGACCTTCTCGGCCTCGGAGGAGGCGAGTCACGCGGTGGTGGAGCGCGCCGTCTCGTCGTTCACCGTCGGTCTCTCGCTCGTGGCCGACCTGCGCTCATATCTGCTCGCGCTCAGCCCGTCGGACCTTGCCCGCGCCGTCATCGGCGGCCTGCTCATCCGCGAGCTCGAGGGGCTCGATCTGGCCACGCTGAGCCGGCACTCGTTGGGGGCCACGGTCTCCGGCGCCGACACCTTCGTACTGCCCCCCCTGCCGAACACGGTGTTCACGCGCGACTCCAGCGCATGGATCTACGGCGGAGTGGTCCTGCCGCCACTCTACTGGTACGCGCGCAGGCTCGAGGTCGTCAACGTGGCCGCGGTCTATCGCTTCCACCCTGACTTCGCTGATGCGAGGTTCGAGTTCTGGTATCCGCCTCACGGCGACGACCGCCGCTTCGCCGTGGAGGACTTCGGCCACGGCGCGTCTCTCGAGGGAGGCGACATCATGCCTATCGGCAACCGGACCGTCCTGGTGGGCATGGGGGAGCGCACGACCGGCCGGATGGTCGAACACATCTCGCGCTCGCTGTTCGCCGCGCAGGCGGCGGACCGGGTGATCGCGTGTCGCATGGCGCAGGACCGCGCGTACATGCACCTCGACACCGTCTTCAACATGGTGGACAGAGACGCGGCCACCATCTATCCGCAGGTCGTGGACGCGATGCGCGTCTACAGTCTGCGGCCCAGCGACGACGGGAAGGACGTCTTCGACATCACGGAGGAAGACGGGCTCCTGGAAGCGGTCGCCGACGCGATCGGCGTCCGGAGCCTGCGGGCGATCCCCACGGGCGGCGACGACTTCAGGGCGTCGCGCGAGCAGTGGGACGACGCGAACAACGTCGTCGCACTCGAGCCCGGCGTGGTGGTCGCGTACTCGAAGAACAGCGCGACGAACGCCGCGCTTCGAGCCGCGGGCATCGAGGTGCTGGAGGTCGAGGGTGGCGAGCTCGGCAAGGGGCGTGGTGGCTGTCACTGCATGACCTGCCCGCTCCTCCGCGACGGTTTGGAGTGACGGAGACGGTGGCGGAGGTTCCGCGCGGCTCCGCCCGCCGGAGCTCGCGGTTGTAGACTCAGGTCCACCGAAGGGAGCCGGCGTGTCGGACAGCAAGGATGAGATCGAGAGCCTTCGCCAGGAACTGGCGCGTTCCAGGGCTGAGACCCGGGCGGCGTTCGAGAACCGGGCGCTCGTGTACGCACACCTCCTGCGCGAGCTGGTGGCGGAGGTCGGCCCCGACCGGGCCGCGGAGATCATGAGCCGCGCGATCAAGAAGCGCGGGCTCGAAGTGGGGGCCAAGTACCGCGCGGCGGGCGAGGCCGGCGACCTCGACGAGGTCGCGCGCATCTTCTGCGAGGGTTCCCCGTGCGCGGGGACCATGTTCGAGCCTGGGGTGGAGGAACGCGACGGCGACCGCCTGGTGCTCAGGATGACGGCGTGCCCGCTGCTGGACGCGTGGAGGTCGGCCGGGATGGACCCTGCCGCGGCGGACGAACTGTGCGCGATCTCCGCGGCGGTCGACGAGGGCACGTTCGAGGCCGCGGGTCTCGAGCTCACGTTCCTGGACCGGTTGGGCCGTCCCGGAGCCAAGGCGTGTCTGCTGGAACTCGTGGTGCCGGCCGAGAAGGCCTGAGAAGCGCGAACCGAAAGCGATGCTCCGGCGCGGGCCGCGCCGGCGAGGGGGGTCACCGATGCACAAGGGCGCGAGATTCCTGCTGCTGAGCGCGACAGTCGCGATCACGCTTCTCGGCTTCGCGGTGGGGGCTCAGGCGACACCGGACAAGCTTGCACAGGGCCAGACCTGCCTGGGCACGAACTGCCACGCCTACGACCCCGACGCCCCTCACGTGCCAGCCATGCGCCGCGACTGGAAGCTTCTCTCGGTCCCGGGTCAGGACCCCGCCAGCTACGAGATGTCCGTCACCGCGGGAAGCGAGTGGGCTGTTCTCGCCACGGACCCGCCGTACACGCTGGTGGGCTCCGGAAGCCAGACGGGCTCGATCACGCTCTCGCCCTACGGCCACTACACGATGTGGGTCGGCGCTGTCGTCGGCGGCTCGCCACACGCGAACTACGTG
>CAIKZH010000173.1 GCA_903831865.1 uncultured Coriobacteriia bacterium | reverse complement strand
CGAGCGTCGACACCCACGCCTCCAGAGCTCGGGCGCGCCCGAGCCTCAGGTCCGCGAGCATCTGTGCCCCCTTCGCGGTGGTCGTGACACTCGCGCGACGACGGTCCGTCGGATCCGTGGCGCGCGTCGCGAGGCCGGCCCTCACAAGCTGGTCGACCAGCAGGCTGGCCGACGGCTGTCCGATCGACAACGCCGAGCCGAGAGCAGTGATCGTGGTCCCGGACTCGCCCGCCTTGTCGAGCGCCGTGAGCGCCTTGTACTGAGGCATGCTCACGCCGAGCCGCACCCACTCCGGAAGCACAGCGTGCTGCAGGGCGCGATGGATGCAACGGTAGTCGCGTACCACAGCCTCATCGAGGGACCGTCGGTCGTTCATGGCTTCTCCAGAGAGATCGCGAGGGACACAGGAAACGGCAAGGCCGGCGGACGCCGGCCGAGGTGATTCGATGTTATGGCTATGCATTGGTCACGTCAATCATATATCGACGAACGATGCATGATGGACTGCGCGCCCGGCGACCGGGCACAAGGAAGGGCCGGGGCGGATCCTCCGCCCCGGCCCCCGATCGTCGTGCAGCCGCGACGGCTGCCGACGCAGATCGCCTAGTTGGCGCGCTTCGCGGCAGCTGCCGCCGGGACACGCCGTGCGAGCATGATGCGCAGATCGGAGCGGCCGAGGACCACTCCGTCACGAAGCACGACCGCCTGGAGCGCGTACGCGCCCGGCTTCGACAACGTCACGCTCGCATCGTATCCGGTGCCCGAGCCCGCGGGACCTGTAAGGGTCGCCGCGAAAGAAGCCGTCTGGAACAGTCTGCCCCGGGGGCCGATCTTGAACACGCGCACGGCCACGGTGGTGGCGGTGTCGTCAAGCGCGATCGTCGGGACGACAGAACCGCTCGCGTCGAACGCGATCCCGGTGGGAACGACCGTCTTGGCCACGCGTGGCTTGGTCACCACGTATGGGAGCAGCGCGGTCATGGGGCGATACCCCGAACGTCCCGCGACGGCGCCGCCGTCAGTCAGGACGGCGTCGAGCACGTATGCTCCGGCCTTGGGAAGCGAGAGGCTGGCGGCGTAGCCGGTCCCGTTGCCGACCGGGCCGGTCAGGGTCGCTGCCACGGTGGCGACCTGTGAGAGGGCGCCGCGGTTGCCGATCGAGAAGACCCGGACGGTCACTGCCAGAGTGGGGTCCGACCCGTCGATCGTGGGCAGCACCGATCCGGTGGCGTCGAACTGGACGCCGGCCCGCACGACGGACCGCGCCACGAACGGGCCCCTGACCTGGTACGGGAGCACCGCCGACATCACGCGCATGGGTGAGCGACCGACGACGGCGCCGTTCTTGAGCACGATGGCTCGCAGAACGTACGCGCCGGCGTGATCGAAGGTGATGGTCGCGTCGTAGCCCGTGCCGTTGCCCACGGCGCCGGTGAGAGCGGCCGCGACCGTCGCGACCTGAGAGGCCCGCGAATCCATCGCGCCCTTGAAGACCTGCACGGCAACAGTGGTCGAGGTGTCGTCCGGCGCGATGGTCGGGACGACCGACCCGGTGGCCTCGAAGGGCACGCCGGTCTTGACGATCTCACGCGCCACGTGCGGCACGGACACCCGGTACATGGCAACGGGAGGTACCGTCCCTGTGGGCGGCGTTGCCATCGTCATGGGTGCTGTGGCGAAGACGAGCGCCACGGCGAGGGCGCTGAACAGGACGGAACGCGCCGTGTGTCTCACTGGCTTCCCCTTTCTTCTTGTCTCGGGCCCGGCCGTTCAAAGGTGTCGCTCGCCGAGTCCCACCGCAAGTATCGACTCAGGACGCGAGAGCTGAAGCCGACGAGGCCTAACTCCACGCGAACTCAACACCCGGTGCCGGATCGCCACCTTCACTGACACGCCTGCGCCCGGATCCGGCACGTCCATCGCGCGCCCCTCAAGAACCACGTCGCTATCTCCGATATCGCGGATGAGTAACAGATGCAGGCGCGGGCTACCGCTCGTGCCCGCCGCCACGCGATCGGAGGGAGGGCCCGCGTGTACGACGCCTACGATTGGGTGTTCGAGGCGGAGAGGGACCTCCAGGGCATCGAGAAGGAGATGCCGCCGGTCTGCGACGACCCCACCGTGCCCTTCGGCATCGGTCCGGAGCGGCGGCGCCGGAGGTCGCGGTCACACCTCACCGACGCGGCCGAGCGACAGCCGTCAAAGCCCGGCGCGCGCGCGTCCGAGCCGGACTAGGTTCGCCATCGCGATCAGCTCCGCGCCGGCGCATCGGGCAGCGGACCTCGCGCCACACAACCTCCACGCACCCCGCGCAAAGCGAGCAGCTCCGGCCTCCTTCTTAAGGAGACCGGAGCTGCTCTGGGGGAGCACCCTGGAAGACCAGCCCGGAGGCGTGCCCTTGCAGGGAGTGCTACCTACTTGACCGTGACACTCACGACGGCCGAGTTGGGAGCGGCCATGTAGAGACCGCTACCTGCGAACGTGACGTAGAAGGAATAGGTGCCCTTCGCGGTCGGCTTGTAGCTGTTGTTCTGCCACAGCGAGCTGG
>CAIKZH010000172.1 GCA_903831865.1 uncultured Coriobacteriia bacterium | reverse complement strand
CTCGTTTCGCCCAGGATGTGATGGAGTCGCCACGTGATCTTCTGGACCTCGTTCTTGGCTGCGATCCGACTGCTGGTCAGCGGCTCGCCGGAAGTGTGGCCGGTCATCTGGCTGTCGTTGCAGGTCTCCGGGATCGCCACGCTCATCGCCACCGTCATAGGGGTTCCCCTCGGCTATCTTCTCGGCGTCAGCAGGTTCGGGGGCCGGGCCGCGCTCATGCTGCTCGTCAACACGGCGATGGGCTTCCCGCCGATCGTGGTGGGCTTGATCGTGTACATCGCCATCTCGCGCAGCGGACCCGTCGGCTACCTCAACCTTCTCTACACGCCGACAGCCATGGTCATCGCACAGGTGATCATCGGGGCGCCTCTTGTGATCGGTGTGACCACCGCGTCCGTCGCCGGGGTCTCGCGCGACATCCGCCTCCAGGTGAGGGCGCTGGGCGCGTCACGAATGCAGGAGACGATGGCGGTCCTCGCGGAGTCGCGGACGGGCGTGATGGCGGCGGTCATCGCCGGGTTCGGCGGCGTCATCTCCGAGGTCGGCGCGGTGATGCTCGTGGGCGGCAACATCGAGGGCCGCACTCGCGTGATGACGACCTCGATCTGGTTCTGGACCCAGTACGGCGACTTCGGGAGGGCGCTCGCGTGGGCGATCATCCTCATCGGCATCGCCCTTGTGGTGAACGCGGTCCTGACCATCTCGCAGAACGCATCGGTGGTCTATGAGACCTGACATGTCCGACCCAAGACCGAACGAGTCGAACGCGATGGGTCACGGGGCGCCGATGGTCCGCGGCTCCGATGTGACCGTTCGCTATCGCGGTCGCACGGTGCTCGACATTCCGAACATCACACTGCCTGCGCGGCGGACCTACGCGCTCCTCGGCCCTTCGGGCGCCGGGAAGTCGACGCTGTTGCGCGTGCTGGGCCTGCTCGAGCGCCCCTCCGCAGGATGCGTCTTCTTCGACGGCGTCGAGATGCGTGCGGGAGATCTCGCCGCCAGGCGGCGGACGTCCGCGGTGTTCCAGAAGCCGTACCTTCTGCGCGGCACCGTTGCCGACAATGTGGGCTACGGGCTCAAGCTGCGCGGGATACATCGCAAGCGCCGTCATGAGGACGTCTCCTGGGCGCTGGAGCGCGTGGGACTCGCCGGCTGGGAGGACCACAGCGCGCTCACGCTCTCGGGAGGTGAGGCGCAGCGCATCGCCCTGGCGCGTGCGCTGGCGGTGCACCCGGAGCTGCTGCTCCTGGACGAGCCGCTCTCCTACATGGACCCGCTGCTGCGCTGGCGACTCACGTTGGAGTTCGCCGACATCCTGAAGAGCGAGCAGGTCACCGCGCTGTACGTCACCCATGACCAGGACGAGGCGGCGGTGGTCGCCGACGTGGTGGGCATCATGCGCGACGGCCGCCTCGTGGCGGAGGGGGACTCCGAGGAGACACTGGGGCTGCCGGCGGACGAGTGGGTCGCGTCGTTCGTGGGCATGGAGCCCGCGATGCGCGGCCGCGTGGTCGCGAGCGCAGGAGGCGTCGTGCAGGTCGACTGCGGCGGCACCGCGATCGAGGCCGCAGCGGACGTCGCCGTGGGCGCCGACGTGAGCCTCGCGGTGCGGCCGGAGGATGTGGCGCTTCGACGCTCAGGGGGAGACGAGGGCGCGCACGGGGCCGAGAACCGGATCGTCGTCACCGTCGCGGAGCTTCATCCCAAGGGCGCGCTCGTGAACGTCGTGTGCGAGGCCCCGGGGGTGCGCTTCGGCGCGTCGCTGTCGCGGGCCGCGGTCCGGGACCTCGGGCTCGCCGAGGGGAGCTCCGCGGTCGCGTTGTTCCGTGCGGGCGCAGTGCGCGTGCGGGAGGTCGGCGCGGGCTGAGAGGCCCCGCGTGTCCTACTGCCCCGGCACGTAGACGAGATTGCCGTTCACGCTGAAGATGGATCCGACCCGCTTGCCGACGCCCGTGACAGAGTTGCTCGTCGGCTTCAGCGTCGTGATGGTGGACCCATTCTTCGTGACGATCCTCTCGTTCTGGGTGCCTGGATTCGTGACCAAGCTGAAGTCCTTCTGCGTGAGCAAGCCTCCCAGACCGTACGAACTGAGCGCCATGATGAACAGCCCGACGGCCAGCAGAAGCATCAGGTCGAAGAGGTTGGCCATCGAGGCCATGGGGTCTTCGTGCTGGGCGCGACTGACCAGACGACGCTTGCGCATGAACCGCATGTCGCAGGCCGGATCCCGTGCCGTGGTGTCGGACATGTCTCACCCCTCCAGTAGTTCGAGTGCGTACTCGATGTCGCTGATGTCCTGCAGGTAGACGCGTTCGCGGATCGTGGAGATCACGAAGGCAGCCGCCGAGATCACGAGGCCGATGACCGTGGTCGAGAAGGCGATGATGAGCTCTGCTGACAGAGTGGCGAGGTCGCCTTTTGCGAGCGCGACGAGGGCCGGGCTGATCGGGATGAGCGTGGTGGCGAGGCCGATCATCGGGCCGAGCCGGATCCAGAGCCGCGTGCTGTCGAGGCGCTTGGTCGCTGTCATCTCGGTCTCGGCGAGGACCTTTGCGAGACGAGCTGTGCTCATGTCGCTGCCGTCACCCAATAGCGACACGAAGTGCGCGACCAGCCAGTTCCCGCTGATCTCGCGCAGGTTCGTGACCGCGTCGCGGCCCTTCCTTGCGGTGATCTCGGCGCGCGAGCGCCGTGCCGCAGCCTCGATCCTGATGAGCGAACGCTTCCTGTCACGGCGCAGCATCTCGATCGTGAAGCGCCCGAACTCGAAGACCACGAAACACAGCGCAGCCACCTCGATGACCAGGATGGGCCACAGGAGGATCGTGGCGACCGGGTACATGAGGGCCGCGGGGTGGGCGATGTAGTAGCCGACGCCTGCGAGGAACGCTTTCATCAGACCTCCGTAGCGGTGGGTTTCAGGTGCGGGAGCGGATTGAGTACGGATACGACGTGCCGGATCTGCGGCCACAGCGTGCCGACGGTGTAGAGCAGGACAAGCAGGATGAAGCCAGGGATGGCCCCGAGAGCGGGATCCTGCGCCGAAGCAGTGGCGGCGCCGGGGCCGGTGTTCGAGTGCCCGCCTGTGAGTGTGCTCTTCGTCGCCTCCAGCTTGAAGCCGGTCACCTTCGTGCCGCTTTGGACATTGGTGCCGGTCCCGCCCTGATTCGACGCTCCCAGGCTGCCGACGCTCGCGCCCTTGCCGTTCTTCGAGGGGTTGTTCTTGGTCGTACCCGCTCGGCCGGCAGAGGCTATCGATGTGTTACCGCCGCCGCTGCCGACACCGGGGCCTGTACCCACGCCGTTGCCGGCGGGACCCGCTCCGCCTCCCGGCGGGACCGTGCTGGTACCGGTGGGGCTGGGCACCGCCTGACCCGGCGGGAGCCAGCCGATCTTGACGTCGTCGAGCACGGGCGCCGAGTCGTGCTGGAGAGAGGTGAGCTTCACCCGATACTCGATGGCCCGCCCGACGGCGTATTGGCCGCTCGCGTTGACCAGGGCGTAGATGGCGGGGCTGGAGGACTGCGGCGGCCCGGCGGACACCCAGCCTCCGCCGTCGATGCGGTATTCGACGGAGGCGGTGCCGTGCGCGGCGTTGTGGAAGTCGAGCTGGATGGACGCCCAGGTCTTGTCCAAGTAGGCGGAGTTCGGGTCGATGGCCGCGGCTGAGACCGCGGTCGCGCCGGGAACGTAGCCGTACTTCAGGACGCGTGATTGCAGCTGGTCAGCGACGAAGGTCCAACCCGCGTAGAGCGAAGGCAGGCCGATGTCCGTGCAGTAGACCGCGCGAGGGTTCAGCACCGTGCCGCCGGTCAAAATCCGGTCGGTGGTGGTCCCGTTCAGGTCCGGGTAGACGTCGATGATATTCTGCGCGCTGTTGATGGTGAGCACACGGTTGTTGTTCTGGTCGGCGATTACGGTATTGCCATTTGGCAGCTGCCAAGCGCCCCCCGGAGCGTTGAGGCCGGCGCTGAAGATCGACTTGATGGTGTGGTCCGGCCTGACTTCGAGGACCCGGCCCTTGTCGAAAGGCAGGCTCGTGCTGTCAGGCCCCTCGTCGTCGATGAGCGTGTCGCCGTTCGGGAGGCGTTGCGCTGTTCGCGGAGCGTCGAGCAGCTGACCCGTGCGCCCGGCGGTCCCGAGAGTCCCGAAGCTCCACACGATCTTCTGCGACGGGTCGAGTTCCACCACGCGGTAGCCCCCGCCGCCCTTCTTCCCGTCGCAGACCAGCGTGCGGTTCGTGCCCGGAACGGGAACGGCGGAGAATGGATCGCGCAGTGCAGCCTTGCCGCTCGAGACATCCGTCGAGTTCTGGACCTCGGGGAATTGCCAGAGAATGGCGCCCTGGCTCGTGGGGTTGGCCGTTCCGACGGGTAGACCGCCGGAAGTCGTGGTCGGTTTGATTTCGAGCACGGCCGCGTAGGTCGGCGGCTGCGCCGATCCGCGCAGAGTGAGGACTATGTCTCCGGCGTTGGGGCCGTCAGTCCGTAGCCAGGCGGACCAAGGCTGCTGAAGACTCGTGTTCTGGTAGACGTACTCGTACTCCCACAGCAACGTGCCGGGGTGACCGTCTACAGGCTCGCTCACACGCAGGACACGGCCGCTAAACCCATCGGCGAAGAGCACCGAGCCGTCCGAGAGCACCTGCATCGAGCGTGGATCCGCGGTGGAGTCGTGGTACACCGTGCTCCAGGTGTACGGCATCACCAGCGACTGGTGGTCGGTCGTCCCTCGGACCACGAGGTCTGTCCCCGCGGTGGCTGCAGCGAGGTGGAAGGGATTGCCCGACGTCCCTTCGAGGATGTAGCTGACGCCGCCGAGCGCGGTCATCGGCGCCGCGAACACGGCGAGCACAGCCGCGAGGGCGAGAGCCGTCAGGAGGCGCCTCACGTGGCGCCTCCTTCCTCGGGTCTGCCGCGCAGCTGCGGGATCTTCGCCCGGATGAGCGCCTTCAGCACGAATGCGGCCAGCAGCCCGCCGAGGATCCCGAAGAGCAGGTGCCCCAGGGTCTCGGTGGCGAGAGTCACGAGTGCGATCTTCGCGGCGTTGGAGTTCGCGCCGGCGAGGAGAAACGATTGCACAAAGTCCACGACGACCTTGGACAGGTGCGCGGCGGCTCCCGCGAGCATTGCCGGCACGGCCTGATCGAACCTTCCGAGAAGCGGATAGAGCCCGTCGAGCACCATGCCCGGCACGATGTACTTGAGAGCCCCGAACAGCGGGCCCGCCTCGCTCGGCTGGAACATGACGACCAGCAGGCCACCGACGACTCCCATGAGAGTGCCGGCCCAGGGGCGGCGAACGATCGCGCGGCCGATCACAAGTGCGGCTATCCACAGCACGCCGCCGTGGCCCGACACGCTGATCGGGATGCGGGTGATGGTCTTGCCCAGGACGATCATGACCGCGACCAGCGCGATGACGGTGATGTCGGCCACGGCGATGCCGCGGGGGGCGGGCTTGCTGACGCGATCCGTCATCTCACCACGAGCCTGATCACGTCGCGGATGCGCTGGTCCTGCGGGATGTCCGGGCCGGCGATCTTGACCGTGCCGCGCTGAGCTACGGCGAGCACCACGTCGGGCACGACCTGCGCCCTTGTGAGGGTCATCTTGCCGCTGTCGCGCACGCCCTCGCCGACAACGTCCACCGCCGTGAAGTGCTTCACCCCGGCCTTGGCCAGCACTGAGAGCAGCGTGGGGCCGTCCTGCGGCTGTCCCTGCACCACCACGTGCTTGACCCCGATCGCTTCGAGGCCCGCCAGCGTGTACGAGGCACGCGTGCGGCCGTTCTCGACGACCGTGACCTTGTATCCCGGCGGCGATGTGATGCCCGCCAGCCTGTTGCCCTGCGCGGCCAGGCCGCCCGGCGAGTTCATGGTCGATTGCAGGTACCAGGCCACGCCGGCCACCGCAAGGAGCACCACCGCGAGGACTATGTAGGTGACACGGCGGCGCATCTGCGCGGGTTCCTCCTCGCGGGCACAACGATGGCCGGGAGCACCCCGGCCACTCGACGCTCGATGGATCGCGTCCGTCACTCAGCCGGCTCGCCGATCCCTGTCTTTGGAACGGTCTCGCTCTCTGTGTTTGTTTCCTAAGTGACGCCTTAGCGTACAAACAGCCAGTCTAACTTGGCGGGGCCGTCCTCTCAAGGGATGTCGGGCGAGCGGACGGCGCGGCCGCCATCTGCGTGGCCTCCGGTCAGTATGCCCGATGAATCCCGGCGCGCATCGCCACACAGACACCTTGGCGAGAGCCAAGTAAGGAAGCGGCATGCTCGGGGCGCTCACACAGATCGCCTTCCACCGGGAGCGGATGGAAGGCGATCTGTGTGAGCGGCTGTCGAGGCGCGCGCTCCAAGCGGCCCTACTTGATGGTGAGGTAGGCCCAGCCGGACTGCCTGGCCGGGAAGTCCATGTTCCCCGGGGCCAACGCCTGGACTCTCCAGGAGCCCGTCATCGCCAGGCCGGCGGTCGCGACGTAGGAGGAGTGGCTGGCGGTCGCGTCCACATCGGTCGCGAAGAACGTCGCCTTCTTCACCCACTTGCCGTTCTCGAGATGCTGGCAGATCAGCTGGATGTTCTTGGAGCCCGCGGGACGCTTCGGGCTGAGGAGCCCGCGTCCGTAGAACGACGACTTGGGGGCCGACGTCGCCGGTACCGAGGGCGTGGTCAGACTCGAGGGGGGCGCGATCCACGGGGTGTGGTTCAGCAGGAAGCCCGCCGGATCGGTGAAGCCGTACGTCTCGGGCACGATCTTGCCGCTCGCCGTCTTGGTGGTGTCGTACGTGTGGCCCATGAGCATGCTCACCGTGCTCACGAACTTGGGCTTGGTCCACGGAAGGGGCTTGGGGTTGCCGGTGCCGAGGTGGATCCCGAAGTGCAGGTGCGGCGGGCTGTACTTGTTGAGCGTGCACAGCTGCTCGCCGGGCGTCACCTTGGTGCCCACCTTGAACTTCTTGAGATCGATGACGACGTGACCGTACAGCGCGTTGAAGTAGGTGCCGTCGGAGGTGTCGTACCTGACGACCATCGCTCCGCCCTTGCCGCCACCCGGTCCGTAGCCGCTCACGTCCATGCGCGAGAGCACGACGACGCCCCAATCGAGGGCATAGCACGGGTCTCCGGCCTTGTGGCTGGCGACATCGTCCCAGGCCACATGCCATGCGGGACCGAGCTTGTACTGCGTCGGCCTGGACTGAAGCCACCCGGGTGCCGGTGCGGCGATGACCTTGCCGGTGGGCCAGTACCACCCGTTCGGCGCGGCCGACACCGCGCGAGCCCTCTGTCCGCCGGCGCCGATGGCCAGCAGCAACGCGAACGAGATGGCGAGAACGATCACGCGTCGTGTCCGTGCCACGGTCTCTCTCCCCTGGGATCCGTCCACTCGTCGCCGCGCGTCTTCGGATGACGGCAGCGATTCTTGTATCGGACTCAGAGGTGAGCTACTGGAGGGGCTTTCCGACGAAATGCATGCTCAGAGGCGGTTCAGCCCTGTTCGAGCCAGGCCGTGACCGCTGTCTCGACGCCTTCGCGGCCCGGGTCCACGACGTCTTCGAAGCGCACCGGCTGCTCTCCGAGGGTCGCGAGGTTGCGGGGGATCGGAGCCGCGCCCGGAGCAAGACGGGCGACACACTCGACCAGATCGACGCCCGACATGCCGCGAGCCTCTGCCGGAAGCGGGTCGGCGTAGTCGAGGTTGTTGAGCGCCTTGTAGGCGTCCTCGCCGAACTTGGCCCAGTGCGCGGTGGAGACGACGAGCATCGGATCGTCCGTGGCGAGCCGCTCGGCCACCTCCCACGCGACCGCGGTGTGCGGGTCGAGCAGGTAGCCGTGGTCCTCCCAGACCCGGCGGATGACCGCGAGCGACTCGTCGTTGGTCACCCAGTCGCCGGCGAAGTGCTCGCGCATCCCCTCGAACGTGTGCCGGTCGACGAGGAAGCGACCGCCCGCCGTGAGCGCCTCCTGCCAGTGGCGCACGTCTTCCGGCCGGCCGGAGAGCTCGAAGAGCAGGCGCTCCAGGTTCGACGAGACGAGGATGTCCATCGAGGGCGACGGAGTGGTCACGAACCGCCGGTGCGAGATGTCGTAGGCTCCCGTGCCCAGGAAGTCGGTGAGCACGTGGTTCTCGTTGCTCGCGCACAGCAGCCGCCCGATGGGCACGCCCATGCGCTTCGCGTAGTAGCCCGCGAGGATGTTGCCGAAGTTGCCCGTCGGCACGCAGACGTCGATGGGCTCGCCGGGCCTCACGGCGCCGACGGCGATCATGTCGGCGTAGGCGGAGATGTAGTAGACGATCTGGGGCATCAGACGGCCCCAGTTGATCGAGTTCGCGCTCGACATCGTGAGGCCGTGACGCTCGTGCAGCGTGCGCGCGAACTCAGGATCGGTGAACGCCTGCTTCACCGCTGTCTGGCAGTCGTCGAAGTTGCCGCGCACACCGAAGACGGCCACGTTGCCGCCGTGCTGCGTGACCATCTGGCGGCGCTGGATGTCGCTCACGCCGTCGACCGGATAGAACACGACCACGCGTGTGTGGTCCCGGTCGGCGAAGCCCTCGAGCGCCGCCTTGCCCGTGTCACCGGAGGTCGCGACGAGGACCAGGTAGTCGTCGAGCTTCCGGCCGGCGGCGAGGCGCATGGAGATGGCCTCGGAGAAGAAGAGCGGCATGCACTGCAGCGCCATGTCCTTGAAGGCGCTGGTCGGGCCGTGCCAGAGTTCGAGCACGTGAGTCCCGCTGTCCACTTCGACCACCGGCGCGACGCTGGTCGTGTCGAAGGCGGCACCGTAGGCCAGCTCCATGAGCTCCGCGACCCGTTCGTCGGGCACGTCGATGCCGAATCTGAGGAAGATGTCAGTCGCTCGCTGGGCGTAGGTGAGGTCCGCGGATCCGGCGATCTGTGCCAGCGTGAGCTCGGGCACGCGCTCGGGGACGTAGAGCCCGCCGCCTTCCGCGATGCCGGCGATCACCGCTTCGGTGAACGTCCGCGGCTTCGGGTCCAGACCGCGCGTATCGCGATAGAGGATGGGCTCCATGACGCGCATGGTAGCAGTGCCCGACCGGGCGCGGCGACGCTGCTGCGCGACGCACGGCGCTTCGCTCTCCCGCCGCCCTCCTACCGAAGAGCGCAGAAGCGTTGCGCTTTTCTTACATGCAAGGACATCATGAGGAGAACCGTGGACCGCGTCCACGCGGCCCGACGGCGTCCAGGGGGTTGGATTGAAGCACTGCATCGTCATCCTCGATGGGGCATCCGGCTGGCCTCTGAAGAGCCTCGGCGGTCGGACCACGCTCCAAGCCGCGTCGACGCCCCACCTCGACGCGCTCGCCCGAGAGGGAACAGTGGGGCTCGCGCGCACGGTCCCGCCGGGCGTCGAACCCTCCTCGGCAGCGGCGTGCACCTCCATCCTCGGCTACGACCCGGTGGCGGACGCCGTGGGTCGCGGAGCCATCGAGGCCGCGAGCATGGGCATCCACCTTGCCGACGATGAGATCGCTCTTCGCATGAACCTCGTCCACATCGAGAACGGGACGATGGCAAGCTACTCGTGCGGCCATATCGACACCGACGAGGCCCGCGAGATCGTGGGCGACCTCTCTCAGGCGCTGGGCGGCGGCGTCTTCCGCTTCCATCCCGGCGTCGCCTATCGCCACATTCTCGTGGTGGGCGGTCACCCCGAGCTTCTGCGCTCCCGCTACACACCTCCTCACGACATCTCCGGCAAGCCGATCGCCGCCCATCTGCCCTCCGGTCAGGGCTCGGAGATCCTCGCGGGCCTCATGGGCCGCGCTCATGAGGTGCTCGCGGCGTCGCCCGCGTCCCGCCGCCGTCGTGCGAGCGGCGCGGCGCCGGCCACCGACATCTGGCCCTTCTGGCCGGGCACGGCACCGAAGGGGATCGTTCCGTTCGCGGACCGGCGCGGCATGAAGGCCGCGCTCACCTCCGGTGTGGACCTGCTCAACGGACTCGCGACGCTGACCGGGATCGACCGTCTCGACATCAAGGGCGTGACCGACGGGCCCGACAACGACTACGCCGGTCAGGCGAAGGGCGCCGTCGCCGCCCTCAAGGATCACGACGTTGTCGTGATCCACGTGGAGACTCCGGACGAGGCGGGGCATGCGGGGGACATCGCGGGCAAGATCGCAGGGATCGAGGCGATCGATCGCGAGGTCGTCGGCCGGCTTCGCGGCCTGAAGGACACGCGTGTCCTGTGCATGCCGGACCATCCCACACCCATCGAGCTGCTGACCCACGTCGGCGAGCCCGTTCCGTTCGTTCTCCACGGGCCGGGTATCAGACACAACGGTGCCTCGTCCTTCGACGAGAGTGCCGCCCTGGCGACCGGTCTCATGGCCGATCCCGGCTACCAGGTGATGGACAGCCTGCTGGCCGTCTGAGCCGCCGGTCATGCTTCGCCGAGACGAACAGGAGGCCGCGCAGGCTGCGCGGCCTTCGTGCGTCTTCGCCCAGGAAAGGGGAAGCGGCGGGACCCGGGGCAGGTCCCGCCGCTTTCTGGTCCCGCCGGGAGGGGCGTCCCGGGTCAGGACCTGCAGGGAGGGGAGGAGATGTGAATATGGAAGTCGTGTGAGGGTGCTACGACGGGCGCGTGAGGCCCGTCACGATCCGGTTGTACTCGGCGGCGTCGATCTCACCGTGAGCGAAACGCCGCCTCACGATCTCGACCGCCTCATCGATGCGGGACGAACTGACCTGGGCGAGCCGCGACTTCGACCCGGAGAGCATCGACCACGCGATCATGGCGGCCGCGACGACCGGCACGATGATCATGCCTCCCGCCACGCTCACGATCCGCAGGCCCATGAGCGGCGCCAGCAACATCGGATGGAACATCATCGTCGCGACACCTCCTCTCCGAGTCCGCTTCCCGCTGTCTCGCGGGGCTGGCCGTCCCTCCGGCCGCAACCATATGATGCGCGGGCCGGATGGTGGCGACGTGTCTCGGATGTGGAGAAGGTGTGGAGGCCGGCGGCATCTATATACTGGAGCTCGAGAACGGCCGCCGCGTGAGCGACGGCCTTGGACGTGAGGCGGTGCGGTGCCCGACATCCTGAGACGGCTCGCTGGCGAGGTGCTCATCGTGGACGGTGCGATGGGGACGATGCTCCAGCGCGCGGGCATGCCGCCGGAGCAGTGCCCTGAGGAACTCAACGTCACGAATCCCGAGATGGTGCTGGGGGTCCACACGTCGTATGTGACGGTCGGGGCCGAGTGCATCTCCTCCAACACATTCGGCGGCTCCAGACCCAAGCTCGACGAGTACGGGCTCGGGGACCGCGTGGCGGAGCTCAACCGGGCCGGCGTCCGGCTGGCCCGCGCGTCGGGCGCGCAGCACATCCTCGCCGACGTGGGACCTACCGGACTCGTCATGGAACCGCTGGGTCCGGCGACCTTCGACGAGATGTTCGCCGTCTTCGTCGAGCAGATCTCGGCGCTTGTCGCCGAGGGGCCCGACGCCATCGCGCTGGAGACCTTCTCCGACCTCGCGGAGATCCGATGCGCCCTTCTCGCGGCGCGCTCGGTGACCGATCTGCCGGTGATCGCCTCGATGACCTTCGGCGCCGCGGGGCGCAGCGAGCTCTCCGCGACGGACCCGGAGACCGCGGCGGTGGTGCTGGGGGCGTGCGGCGCATCGGTGGTCGGCATGAACTGCGGCCTCGGGCCCGGGCAGATGCTGCCGCTGGTGGAGAAGATGGCGGCCGCGACCGACCTTCCGCTCGTCGTGCAGCCGAACGCCGGGATCCCGGGCATCGTCGACGGCGTCACCATCTTCCCCGGCACGGCCGAGGAGATGGGCCTGTTCGCCGGCCGCTTCGTGGACGCGGGAGCGTCTCTCGTAGGGTCGTGCTGCGGTTCGTCGCCCGTGTTCACCGGCGCGATCCTCGACGAGGCGAAGTGGCGCCCCGTGAAGAAGCGGTCGCGGCCCACGGGCGTCGCGCTCGCGAGCGCGCGGGCGACCGTGCGCATCGGGGCCGGCAGGCCGCTCGCGGTGGCCGGAGAGCGTATCAATCCCACGGGGCGCAAGGCGCTGGCCGCCTCGCTGCGCGAGGGCTCCATGGAGGTCGTGCGTCAGCTCGCCTCGGCGCAGGAGGCGGCGGGCGCGGACGTGCTCGACGTGAACGTCGGCGCCGCCGGCGTGCAAGCCGCTGAGGTGCTGCCACGCGCGGTGCTCGCCCTGGCCGGCCTCACCGGTCTGCCGCTCGTGATCGACACGACGGACAGGGCGGCGCTGGAGCTCGCGTTGAAGGCGTATCCCGGTCGCGCGCTGATCAACTCCGTGAGTGGCGAGAAGGACTCGATGGCGGCGGTGCTGCCGCTCGCGAAGCGCTTCGGCGCGGCCGTGGTCGTCCTCGCGCTGGACGACGAGGGGATCCCGAAGACCGCCGCCGGTCGCGTCGGCGTCGTGGAGCGGGTGCGGAGCGCGGCGCGCGACATCGGGCTGCGCGACGACGATCTGATCGCCGACTGCCTCGTGCTGACCGCGGCGACGGACAGAGGCGCCGCGGCGGTGACCCTTGAGGCCGTGGCGTCAGTGCACGCGAGCGGGCTCGCCACCGTGCTCGGCGTGAGCAACGTGAGCCACGGGCTTCCCGGGCGCCCCGAGTTGAACGCCGCGATGCTGGCACTGGCCCGAGAGGCCGGGTTGGATCTGGCGATCGCGAATCCTGAGGCCGCCGAGCCCGTGCGCTCCGCCGATGCCGAGGACGTGCTGCTCGGCCGAGACGTGCAGGCGGCCCGCTGGATCGCCCGGCACACGGACGGCTCGGGAACGCCGGCCGAGCCCGCAGCCCCCGGGAGCGGGACGCCGTCGCAGGCGCTCGCGGACGCGGTGCTGCGCGGGGATGCAGACGGAGCGCCAAGGCTCGTGGACGAGGTGATCGCCTCCGGCGTCGAGGCGCGGGAGGTGATCGCGCAGGTCCTGACGCCGGCGATCCAGCGTCTGGGCGATGCGTTCGGGCGGGGCGAGGTGTTCCTGCCGCAGCTGATGGTGGCCGCTGAGGCGATGAAGGCCGCGGTCACGCGTGCGAAGAGTCACCTGCCCGAGGGCGAGGACGAGGATGCCGGGAGGGTCGTGTTCGCCACCGTCCACGGTGACGTCCACTCGATCGGCAAGGACGTGTGCGTCTCGATGCTGCAGTCGCGCGGGTTCGCCGTGAACGACCTTGGCGTGGACGTGGATCCTGGCGTGGTGGCCGGCGCCGCTCACGACGCCGAGGTGGTCTGTCTCTCGGCGCTCATGACGACGACGCTGCCGGCCATGGAGCGCACTCTCGCGCTCGTGCGCAGCGAGGCGCCCGGGCGGCCCGTGCTCGTGGGCGGCGCCGTGGTGACGGCCGAGTATGCACGGCAGATCGGCGCCGACGGCTACTCGGCGGACGCGCCGGGCTGCGTCGACGAGGTCGCGCGGGTCGTGGCGGAGGTGCGCCGGTGATCGTCACGCGACCTCGTGACTGGGCGCTCGTCCGCGCGCAACTCGCGGACCTGCACGCGAAGCGCGTCTTCATCATGGGGTGCGGGCAGTGCGCGACCGTGACCGAGACGGGCGGCGAGAAGGAGGTCCTGGCGGCCAAGGCACGGCTCGAGCAGGAGGGCGTCGAGGTGACCGGCTGGTCCATCGGCGAGGTCGCCTGCCACGCGAGCGGTCAGCGCCTCGAGGTGCGCAAGCACTTCGGCGAGTTCTCCTCCGCCGACGCCGTCCTCGTGCTTGCGTGCGGCGCGGGGGTGCAGACCACCGCCGACGTCACGGACAAGCCGGTCACGCCGGGGCTCGATTCGCTCTTCCTCGGCACCGTGGTGCGCCACGGGGTGTTCGAGGAGCGCTGCCAGATGTGCGGCGAGTGCGTGCTCGACCGCACCGCGGGCATCTGCCCGGTGACCACGTGCCCGAAGGGTCTGCTGAACGGGCCGTGCGGGGGGATGTGGAACGGCATGTGCGAGGTCCTGCGGGACCGCGAGTGCGTGCACGTGCGCATCCGTGAGCGGCTCGCCGCCCAGGGCCGCGCAGTGTCGGCGGTGCCGCTGCCGCCCAAGGACCACAGCAAGAAGCTGAAGCCCGGCAGCATCGACATGCGGGCCGGACGCAAGAAGTCGAGACACGGCGGTGCCTAGATGAGCGCGCTGCGTGAAGCGCTGGACGCCGGCCGGTTCGTCGTGACGGGCGAGATCGCGCCGCCGCTGGGGACCGACCTCACGGCCATGCGGACCTCTGTCGAGACGTTCGCGCCCGTGTGCGACGCCGTCAACGTCACCGACAACCAGGGTGCGACGCTGCACCTCTCGAGCCTCGCGGCTTCGCGCGTGGTGCTGGAGATGGGCGTCGAGCCGATCTTCCAGCAGACCTGCCGCGACCGGAACCGCCTGGCGCTCCAGTCGGACCTGCTCGCCGCGTGGACGCTCGGGCTCCGGAACCTGCTCGTGGTGACGGGAGATGACCCTCGTGGCGGCGATCACCCCGAGGCGAAAGGCGTCTTCGATCTGGACTCCACCCAGCTCGCGCAGGTCGCCGCCGGCTTCAACGATGGCCACGACATGAAGGACAGGCCGCTCAAGGGCGCCACCGACTTCTTCATCGGTGCGGCGATGTTCCCGGAGGCCGAGCCGTGGGACGTCCAGCGCGCCCGCATCGAGGAGAAGATCGCCGCGGGCGTGCGCTTCTTCCAGACGCAGGCGGTCTTCGATCCCGACAACCTGGTCCGAGCCGTCGAGGTCGCACACGCGCACGGTGCCAAGGTGATCGCGGGCATCCTGATACTCCGCTCCGAGCGAGCCATCCGGTTCATCAACGAGCGGCTCGCGGGGCTGATGGTGCCCGAGCATGTCGCGTCGCGCATCATCGGCGCCGAGGATCAGGTGCGGGCAGCCGTGGAGCTCGCGATCGAGCAGGCGATGTGGATGCGGGAGATCGCCGACGGCGTGCACATCATGCCGCTGGGGCTGGACGCGGCCGTGCCCGAGATCGTGCGTGAGGCCGGGTTGCGCTGACGGGACCGGGCCGCGGCCCGCACACCGGCCGCGGGGCGTGAACGCCGTCGACGGGTACGGTATCCTCGTGCGCACATCTGGCGCGCCGACCGGGTCGTCTCTCGTGGGAAAGGACGCACACCATGCGTATCGTCGTGCTCGGCGGAGGCCCGGGGGGATACTCGGCGGCGTTCGAAGCTGCGCGGCTTGGGGCCTCGGTCACTCTCGTGGAGAAGGAGAACCTCGGCGGCACCTGCCTGAACTGGGGCTGCGTGCCCACCAAGACGATCCTTCGAAGCGCGCGGATCGCGTGGGACGCTCGCAACGCCGCGGAGTTCGGTGTGCGCCTGCCGCTCGCCGATGTGGACGAGGAGAGGCTGCTCGACCGCAAGGAGTCGATCGTGGAGCAGCTTCGCGCCCAGCTGGAGCAGACGGCAAGGAAGCTGAAGGTGGAACTCGTCTACGGCGCCGGGACCCTTGTGGCGCCGCACGCCGTACGCGTGACGCTGGAGAACGAGGTGCGCGACTACGAGGGCGACGCGGTCATCCTCGCCACCGGCAGCGAGGTCTTCCGCCTGCCCGGCATCGACCACTCGTGCGAGCGCGTGTGGACGAGCGACGAGGCCACCTCGATGCTCGCGATGCCCCGCTCCATCCTCATCGTGGGAGCGGGCGTGATAGGACTCGAGTTCGCCTGCGCCTATGCCTCCTTCGGTGCTGACGTGCATGTCGTCGAGCTCACCTCGAGCGTACTCCCGGGCCATGACAAGAGAGTGCAGCGCGCGATGCAGGAAGCCATGGAGAAGATGGGCGTCGTCTTCCACCTCGGGCACGCCGCCGACTCGATCGGCCAGTTCGGCGAGAAGATGGAGACCGTCCTGGCGGACGGCACGATGATCGAGACGGAGTACGTGCTCTCGGCGGTGGGCCGCAAGCCGCTCTCCGAGGGCATGGGGTTCCCTGAGGCGGGCATCGCGATGGACCGGGCGGCCGTCAAGGTCGACGAGTACCTCCGCACGAACGTCCCCGGCGTCTACGCGATCGGCGACCTCATCGGCGGCATGATGCTGGCGCACGTGGCCGAGGAGGAGGGCGTGTGCGCCGCGCGCAACGCCGTGCGCGAGCACGAGTTCGCGGCCTCCAAAGGCGAGGACGGCAAGCTCTCCCGCGTCCCGCACCGCGAGAGCGTCGACTACTCCGCCGTGCCCGCGTGTGTCTACACCTTCCCCGAGACTGCGTCCGTGGGTCTCACGCGGGACGAGGCGAAGGCGGGCGGACTGGACGCCGTGCAGGTCGTGTCCAAGCTCGCCGGCAACAGCAAGGCGCTCGCAGAGGGCGAGGCGGAGGGCTTCTGCCAGGTCGTGGCCGAGATGGGCAAGGGGACGATCCTCGGCTGCCAGATCGTCGGACCGCACGCGGTGGAGGTCATCCAGGAGATCGCCGTTGCGAAGCGCGGCGGGCTCACCGTTCGCGATGTCGCCGAGACGGTCCACGCGCACCCCACGATCAGCGAGAGCCTGCGGCAGGCGTGCCTCGAAGCCGCCGAGAAGTGCGGCGCGTGACCTACGAGCACGGCGACGGGGCCAAGCGCATGCCGTCATGGATGCGGCGGCCGCTGAAAGCGCCCGGCCGGGGCGCCCAGGTGCGCGACATGCTCTCTGAGCTACGGCTCGAGACAGTGTGCGCCGAGGCCAAGTGCCCGAACCGCGGAGAGTGCTACGCGGCCGGGACCGCCACGTTCCTCGTGCTTGGCCGGCAGTGCACGCGCGACTGCCGCTTCTGCGCGGTCACCTCGGCGCCGCCGGTGCCGCCCGATCCTGGCGAGCCGCAGCGGGTGGCTGAAGCCGCGCGGCGCATGGGCCTGCGCCACGTCGTGGTGACGATGGTGACGCGTGACGACCTTGCCGACGGCGGTTCGGGGCATGTGGCCGCGGTGGTCGGCGCGCTTCGGGCGCTGACTCCCACGCCGCACGTCGAAGTGCTCATCTCGGATATGGGCGGCGACGAGGCGTCCATCGCGGTCGTGACGGACTCGCGCCCCGACGTCTTCAACCACAACGTGGAGACGGTCCCGAGGCTCTACGCGGAGGTGCGGCCTCAGGCCGACTACCGGCGGTCCCTCGACGTCCTTGCGCAGGCGGCCGGTACAGGGCTGCCGGTGAAGTCGGGGCTCATGGTGGGCCTCGGCGAGAGGGAGGACGAGGTCCGCGATGCGCTCAGGGACCTGCGGGGCGCGGGCGTGAGTCTGGTGACGATCGGCCAGTACCTGCGGCCGAGCCGGGAGCACCTCCCGGTCACGGAGTTCGTCGGTCCAAAGACGTTTCGGGCGTATGCCGACATGGCGCGCGCCCTGGGTTTCGCGGCTGTGGCGAGCGCACCGTTCGTGCGCTCCAGCTATCACGCGGCCGAGATGGCGGCCGGCGCGCCGGGCCCAGCGACCGGACCCCGCTCCGCCTAGCTCGCGCGAGTGAGGAGCACCGGGTCGGCGACCCGCCCGCGTCCCGAGAGCTTGGCCGCGTAGAGGGAGCGGTCCGCGGCCGCGAGGAGTTCGTCGACCTTGCGCGGCTCGGAGTCCGGCGGGTCGAAGACGGTGGCGATCCCTATGCTCACGGTGAGTCCGATCTCCGTACCGTCGGCTGCCGTGATCCGCAACTGGCGAACGGCCTCCAACACGCGCTGGGCCAGTTCTCGCGCGCCCGACGGTCCGAGTTCCGGTGCGAGCACGGCGAACTCGTCGCCGCCGTAGCGCGACGCGAGGTCCGCGGAGCGGATGGAGCCGGCGATCGTCTCGGCGAGCGCCTTGAGTGCGCGGTCCCCGCTCACGTGGCCGTGCCTGTCGTTGACACGCTTGAACCTGTCGACGTCCAGCAGCAGGAAGGAGAGCGCGTGCCCGTATCGTGCCGCCCACGCGGTCCACTGCGCGGCCTGGGCGCTGAGCGCTCGACGGTTGCCGAGCCCCGTGAGCGGGTCGTGCGTGGCGAAGTGCGCGAGGACCTTGTTGTCCTGCTGCGCGCGGCGCAGCACCTGGGCGAGGAAGCCCTGCGTGGTGCCGGGTGCGAACGCCGCCGCGACCGCGTCGATGAGCCGGTCCACGTGGCCGTCGTAGGCCGTGTGACGGGTCCGGCCCACTTCGGGCTCCGTGAGGTCGATCAGCTGGCCGAAGATCGGGTCCAGCGCGAAGAACTCCAGACGCGCCGCCGTGGTCAGCGCGTGCTCGGCCTCGATGGGGGAGCCGTCGCTGGGAACGAGGCTCGCGAGCTCGGTCACCGCGGCCTCGAGCGTCTTCACGATGTCGCTCGAGTCGGGCCACAGGTCGGGCAGCAGGCCGCCGTCCCAGGCCTCGACGAGTTCCCGCCACCACACGACGTGGGAGGCTTCCTCCACCGCCATCTTGCCCATGAGCACAGCGACCTCCGTGTCGCCGCACCGGGTCTTCAGATCGAGGTAGACCTGGTTCGCGAGTTCATCGAACCGAACACACGTCTCGAGGATCTCACGCATGGTCCGCTCCTAGAGCCGGCTCGTCGAAGGCGCGCACGCCCCCCGCATGCACTACCATCGTAGCGCGTGCGGCACGCGCGTGGGGCGCCGGTCGCGGAGCGCTACGAGGCGGAGGCTGCGGGGCACAATGGGTGGTGCGCGGCGCCGCAGTGACGGGGACACGCGAGAGGGCGGTGAGCATGGACGACATCGACGAGCTCGACATGCATGAGGCGCAACTGCGCCTGAAGCTCTACGAGGAGTACCGCGACGCGGTGAAGGTCTTCACCTACTACGTGGAGACAGAGTTGCGGGCCTATCTCGCGAACGAGGTGAACGTGGAGCCGCACAACGCGCCGGGAGGTCTCTTCTTCCAGGTCACCCTCACCGACGTGTGGATCTATGAGGCCGAGAGGATCAACCGGTTCGTGCCGGAGGTCGTGGTCTACTCAGTCAACGACGTGCACGTCCAGCGCCTGAAGGACGAGGGGTGACGGACCCGGTCGACCCCGACCGGCCCGGGCCGGTCACGGGGACCGGCCCCGCGCTGCCCGCGGACGCGGCCGACGCCGCGAAACGGGCGGCGGCGCTGCGCGGCGAGATCGAACGTCACGCGTACCGGTACTACGCACTGGACGCGCCCGAGATCTCGGACGCCGCGTACGACGCTCTCGTGCGGGAGCTCGAGGGGATCGAGACGCGGTGGCCGGAGCTGGTGACGCCCGACTCGCCCACCCAGCGCGTGGGCACGGCGCCGTCGCAGGCCTTCGCTCCGGCGCGGCACGCGCAGCGCATGTACTCGCTCGACAACGCCATGTCGCTGGAGGAGCTGGACGAGTGGTTCGCCCGCCTCGGGCCGGACGTCCTCGAGCGGGGATGCGCGTTCGTCACCGAGCTGAAGATCGACGGGAGCGCGCTCGCGCTCACCTACGAGCACGGCCGGCTCACGCGCGCGGCCACGAGGGGCGACGGCGTGACCGGCGAGGAGATCACGGCCAACGTCCGCACGGTGCGGTCGGTGCCGCTGCGACTGCGTGACCAGGCGCGCTCCGGCGACAGCGACCGCAGCGCCTGGCCGTCTATCGAGGTGCGCGGCGAGGTCTACATGTCGAAGCCCTCCTTCGAGCGGCTCAACGCCGAGCAGGAGGAGGCCGGCCAGCCCTCGTTCGCGAACCCTCGCAACGCCGCTGCCGGTGCGGTGCGTCAGAAGGACCCGAAGGTGACCGCGGCGCGCGACCTCTCCACGTTCATCTACCAGGTCGCGGACCCGCGGTCTCTCGGGTTGCGCTCGCAGTCCGAGGCGCTCGCGTGGTTGCGCGCCGCGGGCTTCCGGGTGAACCCGGACATCGAGGTGTGCGACACGCGGGAGCGCGCCCGCGCCTTCTGCGAGGCCGCGATCGAGCGTCGCCACAACCTTCCCTACGAGATCGACGGCGTGGTGGTGAAGGTCGACTCCTTCGCGGTGCAGGACGAGCTGGGCTTCACGGCGAAGGCCCCGAGGTGGGCGATCGCCTTCAAGTTCCCGCCGGAGGAGAGGACGACCGTGCTGCGCGACATCTCCGTGCAGGTCGGTCGCACCGGAGCGCTCACGCCGCTCGCGTCGTTCGACCCCGTGCTCGTGGCGGGCTCCACGATCGCGCGCGCGACCCTGCACAACGCCGACGAGGTGGCGCGCAAGGACGTGCGGGTGGGTGACACCATCATCGTGCGCAAGGCGGGGGATGTGATCCCCGAGGTCGTCGGTCCGGTGGTGGGGCTGCGGCCGGAGGATGCGGCGGCGTGGAAGATGCCGGCGGTCTGCCCGTCGTGCCACAGTCCCGTGTGGAGGCCACCCGAAGAGGTGGTCGCGAGGTGCACGAACGTGGCCTGCCCGGCGCAGCGCTGGGAACGGCTCATCCACTGGGCCGGCCGCGGGGCCCTCGACATCGAGGGTCTGGGCTACGAGATCGTGGGACGCCTGATCGATTCCGGCGCCGTGTGTGACGTGGCCGACTTCTACACGCTCACGGCTGACTCTCTGGCCGCGCTGGAGACCGGGCGAGCGCGCAAGGACGGCTCGGCTGTGACCCTCGGTCCCGTTGTGGCGACGAAGATCGCGGCGAACATCGACGCCAGCCGCGAGCGCCCCCTCGCCCGGGTGCTCTACGGGCTCGGGATCCGGCACGTGGGCTCCAGCGTCGCGGCCGCTCTGGCGGGCGCGTTCGTCTCGATCGAACGGCTCGAGGCCGCTGGCGAGGAGGAGATCGCGGCTGTCGAGGGCGTCGGCCCCAAGATCGCGGCGAGCGTCACGGCGTTCCTCGCCAACCCGGACAACATCGCGGTCATCCGACGGCTTCGCTCGCTGGGAGTGCGCATGAGCGACGAGGGTCGAGGCGGACCGCGCCGGCCTCAGACTCTCGCCGGGCTCACCTTCGTCCTCACGGGATCGCTCGAGGGGCGCAGCCGCGAGGATGCCGGCAACGCGCTTCGGGAGCTGGGGGCGAAGGTGTCGGGATCCGTGAGCGCCAAGACCTCGTTCGTCGTCGCCGGCGAGGAACCGGGCAGCAAGCTGGCCAGGGCCCGCGAGCTCGGGGTGCGCGTGCTCGACGAGGCCGCGCTCGAGGGCGTCCTTTCCACCGGCGAGCCGCCAGGGAGCGAGACATGAGCGACAGCACGGGAACACCCGCGGTCGAAGTGCCGTCCGAGTCCGCGCCACAGGCGGGGCCGGGGCTCGCGCCGCAACCGGGACCGCAGCAGCCGCCGGAGCACGGCCCGGCGCCCCTGCGGTGGCGCGGCTACCCCGGTGTGCCGCTCACCTCCTCGCCTCTCACGCCCGGATGGGCCTTCGGGTATTTCCTCTACGCGGTCCTGGTCAATGTCGGCGTCGCGCTGGTGGGGGTGGCCATCGCCGTCGTGGTCGCCCTTGCCTCCCCCTCGGCGCGCCAGACCCTCATGGGGCTCGCGTCGACCACGAGTCAGTCCACCCCGCTCGCTCTCACGGTGGCGGCCGGCATCATGATCCTTGTGGCGTATCTGATCATCCTGGCGCCGCTGCCCTTCATCGCGCGTCACAGGAAGGTCACCTACGCTCAGTTCGTCGGCATGCGGCCGGTGCGCATCGGCGCCGTGGTCGGGCTCGCCGCGGCGGTCACATTCGCCGGTCTCGTGATCTCCGTCGCCTACAGCGGCGTGCTGTCCGTGCTCCGCGTGCACGCCGCCGGCAACGCGGAGCAGATCGTGAAGATCTTCGGGAGTTCCCCCCTGGGCGTGGTGATGGCGTTCGTGGCCGTCGCCGTCGTGGCCCCGATCGCGGAGGAGAGCGCGTTTCGCGGCGTGATCTTCTCGAGCCTGCGCGAGGCGTGGGGCGAGGGATGGGCGATCGTGGTCTCGGGCGTGTTGTTCGGGATCATCCATCTCGACCCGCTCGTCATGATCCCGACGGCGCTCCTCGGCATGCTGCTCGCACGCGTGTACTCCTCGTCGCGGTCCCTGTGGGCGTCCATCGCGTGCCACGGGACCTACAACGCGGTCTCGCTCGCCCTGGCCCTGCTCGCTCTGCGCGCGCGATGACCGCTCACGGCACTCCTCTTCGCCTGGATCCCTCGCTCTGCGACGGGTGCGGGCTCTGCTCGCGGGCGTGTCGCAAGAAGGCCCTGCGCGTGGGTCCCGGCTACCTGCTCGTGGACTGGGCGAGTTGCGACGGCTGCGGCCGGTGCGCCGACGAATGCGAGTCGGGCGCTATCGAGCTGAGGACGCCGAAGGCCTCCGCGACGGCGGTGGCGGCTGTGCCCGAGACGTTCCAGGAGCACTTCGCGCGGGCGCAGGAGCGCGTGGTCGCGGACGCGCCCGGGGAGGTCCTCGCCCGCTGGAGCCTGCCGGAGGCGGCGCTCGTGCTGGTGGTCGCCCTCGCGCTCCTCATGGGGATCCAGACCCTGCCAGTCATCCTGGGCCGACCCCTGCCGGCAGGCGCGACACTGCTTGTCTACGATGCCGTGCTCGCGGTCTGCGTCCTGGGACTGTGCGCGTGGCGCAGGACGCCCCTGCTCGCGGCGCTGCGGCTGGATCGGGCTCCCGAGCTGAAGTGGACGCTGCTCGCGCTGCTCGGGGCCGTCGCGTGTTGGGCGTTCTCGCTCGCGTACCGCATGGGTGCGCTCGCTCTGGGGTTCGCGCCGCCGGCGGGCTCGGGCACCGATCTGGCGGTCCTCTACGGCGCCGGCGCGGTCGGGACGGTCGCCACGGTGCTCGTGGTCGCCGTCGTCGGGCCGCTGGTGGAGGAGGCCGCGCTGCGCGGGCTCGTGCTCGGCGCGGTCCGCGAGCGGTTCGGCGTCCTGGCGGCGGTGCTCGTCTCCGCCGTCGCCTTCGCGGTTCTGCACGGCAGCCTGTGGTCGCTCGTGCCGTTCCTCGTGCTCGGGCTGGTCCTGGGGTGGCTCGCCGTGCGCAGCCGCAGCCTCTGGCCGGCCGTGATCGCGCACGTCGTCTACAACGCTGTGCTCGTGGTCTCGGCGATCTGGGCCATCCACGTGGTGGCGCGCTAGCCTTCGCGGCCGCCCGCCGCGGTCCATCGCCGCGCGGCGCTCGGGTATCATCGTCGCTGTCGCCTTCAACCCTTGCACGCGCTCTTCGGAAGGACCGGTCCCATGGCCATCTCGGATGAGCAGGTGCACCACGTCGCCATGCTCGCGCGCCTCGGTCTCACCGACGAGCAGCTCGCGGCCCTCTCGGGCGAGCTCAACGACATCCTCGTGCAGGTCGACAGGATCAGCGCGCTGGACCTGACCGACGTCGAGCCGACAGCGCACGCGGTGGCCGTCTCGAACGTCACGCGACCTGACGAGATCACTCCCGGTCTCTCGCAGCAGGACGCACTGCTCAACGCGCCCGAGCAGCAGGATGGCGCGTTCCTCATCCCGCGGTTCGGGGGGTGAGCGCGCCTGTGCCCAGGGATCTCAGCGCGCTGAGCGTCACCGACGTCCGCGAGGGCCTGCGCTCCGGCGCGCTGACCGCGGCGGAGATGGTCGAGGCGGCGTACGCGCGCATCGACGCGGTGGAGAGCGGGGTCCACGCGTTCAACTCGCTCTCGCGAGAGCTTGCGGAGCAGGCGGCCGCGAAGGTCGACGCGCTCGCGGCGGCGGGCGACGACCTGCCCGCGCTCGCCGGCGTGCCCGTCGCCTTCAAGGACAACATGAACCTGATCGGCACCCGCACGACCTGTTCCGCGAAGATCCTCGCCGACTATCGAAGCGTCTACGACTGCACGGCGGTGCGCCGCTGCCTCGACGCGGGCGCGCTGCCCATCGGCAAGTGCAACATGGACGAGTTCGCCTTCGGCTCCTCCACGGAGAACTCCGCCTTCGGGCCCAGCCACAACCCGTGGGACCTGGAGCGCGTGCCCGGCGGCTCGTCCGGCGGCTCGGCGGCGGCGGTCGCAGCCGGGGAGGTGACGCTCGCGCTGGGCTCGGACACGGGCGGGTCGATCCGACAGCCGGGGTCGTTCACCGGCACCGTCGCGCTGAAGCCGACCTACGGCCGCGTGAGCCGCTACGGCGTCGTGGCCTTCGCCTCCTCGCTCGACCAGATCGGACCGTTCACGCGCAGCGTCGAGGAGTGCGCGCAGGTGCTGGGCGTGATCTCGGGCCGCGACCCGATGGACGCGACCAGCGTCGATCGCGAGGCGGAGGACTTCACCGCGGCGCTCGGTCAGGGTGTCGACGGCCTCCGCGTCGGCATCGTCCGCGACCTGTGCGAGATGGAGGGCTGCGACCCGGCGGTGCGCGCCCGTGTCTACGAGACGGCGGATGCGCTCGGCAAGCTGGGCGCCAAGGTGGGCGAGGTGGAGCTGCCTTCCACGCAGTTCGGCCTGCCGGCGTACTACATCATCGGCCCGGCCGAGGCGTCCTCGAACCTCGCGAGGTTCGACGGCATCAGGTACGGATATCGCGCCAAGGACGCCGAGGACGTGATGGACCTCTACCTGCGCAGCCGCGTGGAGGGGTTCGGGCCCGAGACGATCCGGCGCATCATGCTCGGCACGTACGCCCTGTCCGCGGGCTACTACGACGCCTACTACGGCCAGGCACAGAAGGTGCGCACGCTCATCATCCGCGACTTCGAGCGAGCGTTCCGCGATTTCGACGTGCTGCTCACGCCGACCTCGCCGACCACCGCGTTCCGCATCGGCGAGAAGGCCACGGACCCAGTGGCGATGTACCTCTCCGACGTCTTCACCATCCCCGTCAACCTTGCCGGCATCCCGGCGGTGAGCGTGCCGTGCGGGAGCATCGACGGCCTGCCCGTGGGCGCGCAGGTCATGGGCGCGCACTTCGCCGAAGGCACGGTGCTTCGCGTGGCCCGGGCGATCGAGCAGGTGAGCGCATTCGACCCGGTCCCGCCGCTCGTGCGCGACCTGGCCTGACGCGGCTCGAAAGCCGGGGCGAGCTCGACTCACGCTCCGGGACGTGGAACGGGCGCCCCCGAGGGGCGCCCGCACGGTGATCTTCTCGCTCAGCCGTCTTGCGAAGGCTCGCTCCTAGCTCGCGTGCCGCATCTTCGCCAATCTCGACACGATGCGGTGCAGGTCCTGCGCCGAGACGTGCGAGAGCTGCGAGAGGTCCGGCATCTTGAGCCCGCCCAGCTCGGGCAGCTTCAGCCCGCGGAGGTCCGGCATCTTGAGCTCGGACAGTCGCGGGAGCCGTGACGCGACCCGGCGGCCCGAGACGAGCGCGACCAGCGCGATGATCCCGAGCCCCCCCAACAGTGCCGCGGCGATGATGAGCGCGGCCTTCACGTCGATGAGCACGCGCGAATCGTCGGAGATGGTCACGTCCTTGCCCGCCACCACGCCGACCCATCCGTGCGAGATGGAGACCTCCTGCGCCCACAGCATCGCGGCGCCTCCGTTGTTCACCTCGATGCGCTCTCCCAGAATGGCGCTGGCGCCGCTCTGCTTCATGGTGGCGTTGCCTTCGGCCATGATCGCCCCGGCGTAGGTCTGGCGCATCGACACGTCCCTGCACGTCAGCATGCCGACCGCGGACGCGCTGAACGTGGCGTCGCCGTCGACCGACGCGCTGCCGACCGCCGTCTGCGCGGCCTCCAGCTCTCCCACGTGCGCCGAGCCGAACGCCGTGCTCGTCGCGTACATCACGTCGACGTCCACGCCGCCGTCATCGCTCTGCGACGGCCCATCCTCCGGCGCACCCGCCGGCGTCTCGTCAGGTGACATGGAATGCTCCTTTCAGCTTCTCGCGCCGGGTGGCGCGTCGCCACAATACCTGGAGACATCTGTATACCCGGCGCGGGGGCGAGGCCGACGAAGGGAGCGGGCGGGACCTTCGGCTACAATCGCAAGGCGGCGTGTGAGGGCACGCGCGAGGCGCGGTGACGCGGGCGGATGCGGCGCCTCATGCGAGGAAGGGAAGGCGCGCAGGTGGCGAAGGACCGTCTCGCCGAGGTGCTGCAGGAGTGGGAGGCCGTCATCGGTCTCGAGATCCACACGGAGCTCACCTCGCTCAACACTAAGATGTTCTGCGGCTGCCCCGTGGCGTTCGGCGGCGAGGTCAACACACGCGTCTGCCCTGTGTGCCTGGGCATGCCCGGCTCGCTGCCGGTCCCCAACGAGAAGGCCATCGAGTCGACGATCCTGGCGGGGCTGGCGATGGAGTGCGACATCAGCCGCTTCAGCCAGTTCCATCGCAAGAACTACTTCTATCCCGACATGCCCAAGGACTATCAGATCTCCCAGTACGACATCCCCTTCTGCGTCGGCGGGCACCTGGATGTCGAGGTGGACGGCGACGGAGCCGGGGAGCGCGCGGACCGCGCGGGTCTGCGGCCCTCCGAGGACGGCGCCTACACCACCCGGATCGGCGTCACGCGCCTCCATCTGGAAGAGGACACCGGCAAGATGATCCACGTGGGCGGCGCGGAGGGACGCATCGCCGGCGCGACCCACTCGCTCATCGACTTCAACCGGGCCGGCACGGCGCTCATGGAGCTGGTGAGCGAGCCGGACATGCGCACGCCGGAGGAGGCGCGCCGGTTCGCCCAGAAGCTGCGGCTGATCCTGCTCACCCTCGGCGTGAGCGACTGCAACATGGAGGAGGGATCCATGCGCGTCGACGCGAACTGCTCGGTGCGCAGCCGCGGCGACGTGGAACTCGGCGTGAAGACCGAGGTCAAGAACGTGAACTCCTTCAAGGCGCTGCACGACGCTCTGGCGTTCGAGATCGTGCGGCAGGCCGAGCTTCTCGCCTCCGGGCACGAGGTGGAGCAGGAGACGCGGCACTGGGACGCCGGCGCCAAGCGCACGAGCTCGCTGCGGACCAAGGAGTACGCGTCGGACTATCGCTACTTCCCCGAGCCCGACATGGTGCCGTTCACCTTCGATGACGCCTACGTCGAGCGGATGCGGGCCACGTTGCCGGAGCTCCCCGACGCGCGCAAGGCGCGGTTCATCGCCGCCTACGGCCTCCCCGTCCGCGACGCTACCGCGCTCACAGGCGACCTGGCCCTCGCGGCGTTCTACGAGCGTGCGGTGGCGGCCGCGGGCGTGGCGCGCTCGAAGCAGGTGAGCAACTGGACGCTGGGCGACTTCTCCGCGTTCCTCAACGCGAACGGCCTGGAGGCGGACGAGACCTGCGTCTCGCCCTCGGCGCTCGCCGAGCTCGTGGGGTTGATCGAGGACGCGACCATCTCCGGCAAGCAGGGCAAGGACGTCTTCGCCGAGATGGCGAAGGGCGGCGGCGCGCCGGGAGCCATCGTCGAGCGCCTGGGCATGCGGCAGCTCTCCGACACCTCCGAGGTGGAGCGCATCGTCGACGAGGTGCTGGCCGCCAACCCGGATGAGGTCGCGAGCTACCGCGGAGGCAAGACGTCGCTCGTCGGCTTCTTCGTGGGACAGGTCATGCGGGCCACGAAGGGTCAGGCGAACCCGGGCGTCGTGAACGAGGTCCTGGCGCGGCGGCTCGCGCAGTGAAGCGGGCGGGGCGTCGATGAGCCGGGCGGCGCCCCTCAGGAGCTGGCTGACGCCTCCGGAACCGGACGGACCTGGGCAGTACTCGATCACCCGCACGATCTGCGGGATCGCCGTCGCCATCGCGGTGGTGGTCACCCCGCTCGACCTGCTGCTCATCGTGCTCGTCCCGGCAGCCACTCTCAGATGGATCGTGTTGCTGGTGGCGGTCGACGGAGGGTGCGCGCTCCTGTTGCTGCTCGCGCGTCTCGGTCACCCCAGGGCCGCAGGCCGGCTGTTCGCGGTGGCTTCCTGGCTCGCGATGACCGTCGCGGCCGCGACCGCGGGCGGGGTGTCCGCGCCCTCCATCGTCGCGCAGCCGGTGATCCCCGTCATCGCGGCGATGGTGCTGGGCTGGGAGGAGGGACTCGTCGCCGCCGGCGTGTGCGTGGTCACCGTGTTCGGGCTCGCGTGGGCGCAGACCGCCGGCGTGCTGCCGGCGCCGGCCTTCACGCACACGCCCTTCTCCCGGGCGGTCGTGATCGCGAGCTGGGTGGGCGTGCTCGGCGCCCTGGTGGTGGTGATCGCACGCAACATGAGCGCAGCGCGTGAGAGCGCCGAGAAGGAGTCGCGCGGGCGCAGGGCTGCTCAGGCCAAGTTGGGCGATGTGATCGACAACGCTCCTTTCGCGGCGTTCAGCTTCGAGCTTCGCGACGGTGTCCGTCTGCTGGTGACCGGGGCGAACCGCTCCGCGGACCGCATCATCGGAGTCGACGCCCAGCGATTCGTGGGGATGACGCTGGAAGAAGCGTTCCCGCAGCTGGTGGAGGTGGGCGCGGACACGGAGCTCCACCGGGTCGCCCGCGACGGCGGCACCTGGGACACGCCGGACCTTGCCTACAAGGGCGAGTTCTTCCAGGGCGTCCTGGAGCTGCACGCGTTCCAGACCGCGCCCGGCGCGATGACCGTCTTCTTCAGCGACGTGACCGAGAAGCGCAAGGCCGAGGAGCAGGTGCGCTATCTCGCCTACCACGACCCGCTCACGCAGCTTCCCAACCGCAAGCTCTTCAACGACCGTCTCCACGTGGCCCTGGCCAACGCACAGCGCGGCGGCGTGAACGTGGGCCTGCTGTTCGTGGACCTGGACGGCTTCAAGCCGATCAACGACCGGTTCGGGCACGCCTTCGGCGACGACCTGCTCTCCGCGATCGGCGAGCGTCTGCGCTCCTCGGCGCGGGCCGGCGACACCGTCGCGAGGTTCGGTGGCGACGAGTTCATGGTGCTTCTTCCGCAGGTGGAGGGTATCGGTCAGGTGGAGGCGGTCGCGCGCAAGCTGCTCGCCCTTCTCGCCGAGCCTTTCGACATCCACGGCGAAGAGGTCGCGATGGGAGCGAGCGCGGGGCTCTCGATCACCTCCGCCGAGGACTACGATCCGGCCTCGCTCATTCAGCGGGCGGACCACGCGATGTACCGGATGAAGAGCGAGGGCAGGGGCGGCTTCCGTATCTGGGAGTAGCTTTCGATGGCGCGAGGAGGACTTCCGCCGTGGCCGAGGGTCGCACGATCGTCGTCTCCGATCCGCAGGGGGAGCCCGCAGTCTTCGAGCGCGCTCTGGCCTGCTCCGGGTTCCGGCGCGGGGCGGACCGGCTCATCGTGGCGGGCGACATCGTCGGCGCGGAGCCGGGAGGCGCGGCCTGCGTCGCGGCGGTCGAGGCCTCGGGGGCGGAGGTGCTCGTCGGCAACCACGAGATGGCGTTCTTCGCGGGAGACACCATCGACGAGGGACCGCACGTGGACCCGTCGCAGTTCGCCCTCGTGCGGGAGCGCGTGCTCGCCGGCGCCTGGAAGGTGGCGGCGGAGGCCGAGGGCGTGATCGTCACCCATGCGGGGATCTCGCGGGCGCTCCTGCCGATGTGGGAGAGGGCGGACCGCGATCCGGCGACGTTCGCAGACATGCTGAACGAGCGTTGGCGGGCCGAACTGCCGATCGCCGAGCGCGGCGAGTTCGGCATGGGCGCGAGCCTGATCCTCGGGCCGGAGGGACCGCTGTGGTGGAGACCGCTGCTCGCGGACTCCGTGCTGCCCGGCGCGCGGCAGGTCGCCGGTCACACGCCGATCGAGCTCCTCGGCCGCGGCCGCGCCGCGCGCGAGCTGGAGCGGCGCGGCCTGCACATGGTGGACCCGTTCACGCGCGGGTGGGTGCAGGCGGGCCGCCCCGACCCGCCGCCGTGCCGCTATGCCGTCGTCGCCTCCGGCGAAGTGACGGTCCACGATGAAGGCCGGCGCCGGGGACGCGGGAGGCGGGACGCATGAAGGTCGTGATCGACCGCAGGTTCTTCGAGTCCGGGAGCCAGCTCGGGCCGCACGGCGAGCGGGTGCTCGCCTTCGTGGGCCGGCTGCTGGCCGACGTGGGCCGCGGCGGAGCGCACTACGAGCGCATCGAGCGCGCGGCGGACGCGCACTTCGTGTCGCTGCGCGTGAGCTCGGACCTTCGGGCCATCGCGCTGGAGTCCGGCAGCGAGCTGGTGCTGCTGTGGGTGGGGCACCACGACGACGCGTACCGATGGGCGCATCAGCACCGCGCCGTGCGCGGTGAGGCCGGCGGCGTCTCGATCGTCGAGATCCCCGACGAGGCCGCTCCTGACGCGGAGGACGCCGCGCCGGAGCCCGAGTGCGACCCGGCGGGCACGTGCGACCTCGGCGTCGACGCTGCCGACGCGGACAGCGCGCCCGCCCGATAGCGTCGCGCGCGCCCGGATCCCCGCGCGGCGCGTGAACGCTTCCGTTGCCGCGTGCGGCCCGCTAGACTGTTGGATTCCGGGGGAGCGCTCGCCCGGAAGCCCTCAAGGAGGTTCAAGCCGTGGACTCGACCGTCCCGCACGACATCGCTGTCGACACCTACATCGACCGCGTCCAGGTGAAGCTCGACGACACCACGCTCCGCGACGGCGAGCAGACCGCGGGAGTGGTCTTCGCCAACAAGGAGAAGGTCCGCATCGCCCGGCTGCTCGACGAGATCGGCATCGAGCAGATCGAGGCCGGCATCCCCGCCATGGGCGGCGAGGAGCGCGACGTCATCGAGGAGATCGCCCACCTCGGCCTGACCGCTTCCGTGCTCGGCTGGAGCCGCGCGAACGTCAAGGACATCAAGACGACGCTGGAGTGCGGCGTCGACGCGCTCGCTATCTCGCTCGCCACGTCCGACATCCACATCGAGACGAAGCTGCAGAAGGACCGCAAGTGGGTGCTCGACACGATCCGTGAGAGTGTCTCCTTCGCGAAGAACATGAGCCCTGACGTCTATGTCTCGGTGAACGCCGAGGACGCGTCGCGTACCGACCTCGGCTTCCTGGTGGAGTACGCACTCGCCGCGAAGGCCGAGGGCGCCGACCGGCTGAGGTTCTGCGATACGATCGGGCTGATGGAGCCGTTCCGCACCTACGACGTCATCAGGGCCCTGCGCCAGGCCACCGGGCTCGACATCGAGATGCACACGCACAACGACTTCGGGATGGCCGTGGCCAACGCGCTCGCGGGCATCCACGCCGGCGCGACCTGGGTGAACGTCACCGTCGGGGGTTTGGGCGAGCGCGCGGGCAACGCGGCGCTCGAAGAGGTCGTCATGGCGCTCAAGTACGTCGAGGGCTTCGAGGACCTCCCCTACGACACCAAGCGCTTCCGCGAGCTGTGCGAGTACGTCGCCCAGGCAGCGGGCCGCACGATCCCCGCGTGGAAGTCGATCATCGGGACGAACATGTTCGCGCACGAGTCCGGCATCCACGCCGACGGCGTCATCAAGAACCCGAAGACCTACGAGGTGTTCGCGCCCGAAGAGGTGGGGCTCTCGAGGCAGATCGTCATCGGCAAGCACTCCGGCTCCAAGGCGCTGCTGCTGAAGTTCGACGAGTACGGCATCGAGCTCACGAACGAGCAGGCGAGCGCTCTGCTGCCCTACGTCCGCACCATGTCGATCGAGCTCAAGCGCTCGCTGTTCGACAAGGAGCTCCTCTACATCTACAAGGACTTCGCCAGGGACCAGGCGGCCGCGGCCTCTTCGGCCTCCTGATCACCGCTCTCGGCGACGCGCACGACCGGACCCGGAAGACAACGCAGACCGAGAGGGTGAGCGAGATAGCCGGCAAGACGATCGCGGAGAAGATCCTCTCCGCGCACGCAGGCATGGACGCCCGAGCGGGCGACATCGTGGTGGCGGACGTCGACTTCGTGATGGGGCAGGACGGCACCTCGCCGCTGGCCATCCGTGCGTTCGAGCGGATGGGCGCGGAGGGGCTGTTCGACCCGAAGAAGGTCGCGCTCGTCATCGACCACTCGTCGCCGTCGCCCTTGGAGGGCGTGAGCGCGCTCCACACGATCATGCGCGAGTTCGGGAAGCGGACCGGCGCGAAGGTGTACGACATCGGCTGCGGGGTGTGCCACCAGCTGATACCCGAGCAGGGCCACGTCGTGCCGGGCGACCTCATGGTGGGCTGCGACTCGCACACCTGCACGTACGGCGCGCTCAACGTCTTCTCCACCGGCGTCGGCTCCACAGACGGCGCGGCGGCGATGGCCGCGGGCAAGCTCTGGTTCAAGGTGCCCGAGACCATCAGAGTGGTGGCCGAGGGCGAGCTGCCGCCCGGGTCATTCAGCAAGGACCTCGTGCTCCACCTGGCCGGGCGCCTCGGCGCTGACGGCGCCACCTACAAGTCGCTCGAGTTCAGCGGGTCGACCATCGACGACCTGTCCGTCGAAGCGCGCATGACGATCTCCAACATGGCGATCGAGATGGGTGCGAAGGCGGGCCTCATGCGCGCCGACGCCAAGACGCTCGCCTGGTACGAGGGCCGTGGCGAGCGCACTCCCGCCCCCGTGGACCCCGACCTGGACGCCGTCTACTGCGACGAGGTCCCCCTCGACGCGAGGACGATCGGGCCCCACGTGGCCAAGCCGCACAGCGTCGACAACGCCGCACCGATCGAGGAGGTGCTCGGCACGCCGATCGCGCAGGGCTTCCTCGGCACGTGCACCAACGGCAGGTTCGAGGACCTTGCGATCGCCGCGGGCATCCTGGCCGGGCGAAAGGTGGCCGACGGCGTGCGCTTCATCGTGGCGCCCGCAAGCCGTCGCATCTACCTCGACGCCATGGAGGCGGGACTCATCCAGACGCTGGTGGAGGCGGGCGCCGCCGTCGTGACGCCGGGCTGCGGGCCGTGCGTCGGGACGCACAACGGCGTGCCCTCGGACGGCGAGAACGTGATCTCCACCGCCAACCGCAACTTCAAGGGCAGGATGGGCAACAGCAACGCGTTCATCTACCTCGCGAGTCCCGCCACAGTGGCCGCGAGCGTAATCGAGGGCGCCATCGCCGACCCACGCCAGTACTTCGAGGGAGGGGAGCGCTGATGACCATCGCAGAGCGCGCCTTCAAGTTCGGCGACGACATCAACACGGACTACATCATCTCCGGCAAGTACAAGTTCAAGTCCACCGACATGGACGACATGGCCACGCACGCCATGGAGGAGCTGGACCCCGACTACTTCGCGAAGGTGAAGCCGCAGGGCGGGATCCTCGTGGCGGGGCGCAACTTCGGCATGGGATCCAGCCGCGAGCAGGCGCCGCTGGTGCTGATCCACTCCAACACCAAGGCGGTGCTCGCGAAGAGCTTCGCGCGCATCTTCTTCCGCAACGCCATCAACACCGGGCTGCCGGTGGTGGAGTGCGACACCGACCTCATCGACGACGGCGACGAACTCGCTCTGGACCTCGAAGCCGGCGTCGTGCACGACCACACCAAGGGGATCGACGTCCCGTTCGCGCCGCTGCCGCCCGTGATGGCGACGCTCCTGGCCGACGGCGGGCTGGTGGAGCACTTCCGCAAGCACGGCGGGTTCGCGCTGTAGGCTCGCGCGGAAGATCGCATGGTTCAGGGCCCTCGGCGCGACGCTGGGGGCCCTTTTCGCGGCCCCGAGGAGCCGCGCGCATCTCGCGAGCACCTCCCGAAAGAAGCGGTTGACGCAAAGAAGTGTCATGTGTAAAGTATTGCTGACAGGTAAGGGAGATGCATGACGAGTCAACGGACCGGCGACCAGCTTCTGACGATGCTGAGCGCTCTCGCGAACCCTCATCGGCTGCGGATACTCGCGGCGCTGAGCGAGAGGCAGGCCTACGTGAGCGAGCTGGCGCGCGAGTTGGAGATGAGTCGGCCGCTCCTGCACATGCACCTGAAGCAGTTGGAGAGAGCGGGGTTGGTGACCGGCCGCCATGAGGTGTCAGCGGAGGGCAAGGCGCTTCGCTACTTCGAGGTGACGGCGTTCGCCGAGGAGCTCACGGCGGAGCGCATCGCCGAAGCCGTCAGGACGTTGACCGCACAGAGCAAGTCGTAGGCGAGAGGGTGGGAACGAGATGAACATCAGTTGGCCCGCAATGTGGATCGCGATCGTGGCGCTCGCGTTCATCGGCATGATCGCGATGTCGGTGATCAGCGGCAGGTCCGAGGTGGCCAAGGAAGAGGCCAAGGGCAAGTACGGCGAGCAGTACCGCATGCTCGCCGCGGACTACGAGAAGCTCGCCAAGGAGATGCGCGACGCCACCCTGACGATCCAGTCCGATCTTGCCGCGACGCGCGAGCGGGTCGATTCCATCGAGCGGATGATGAAGCAAGTCGGCTAGGGGGGAGCGACGACCGGCCCGCCGCTTCGAGCGCGGGCCGGTCAGGGGCGGGCAAGCCCCCGGTAAGCGCCGACGTCCATCGTGGGGGGACCATCGCGTCGCTTGAGGGGAGACGATGGACCCGTCCGCGTCCGCCCGCTCGCCACGACTGATGGACCAACTGCGCGACGCGCTGCGCTCGCGGCACTACAGCCGTCGCACCGAGCAGGCGTACACCCTGTGGGTGCGGCGCTTCATCTACTTCCATGAGACACAGCATCCTGCCGCACTGGGCGAGCGAGAGATCAACGCCTTCCTCACGCACCTGGCCGTCGTCGACAAGGTGAGCGCGTCGACGCAGACCCAGGCTCTCTCGGCGCTGCTGTTCCTGTACCGCAACGTCATCGGCCGCGACGTCGGCAGCCTGGGCGACCTCGTCCGCGCGCACCGGACCAGGCGCCTGCCCGTCGTCATGACGCGCGAGGAGGTGCGCGTCGTCCTCGATCAGATGGATGGCGACGAGCGGCTGATGGCCAGCCTCATGTACGGCACCGGCATGCGGCTGATGGAGTGCCTTCGCCTGCGCGTGCAGGACATCGACTTCGAGCGCAACGAGATCATGGTGCGCAACGGCAAGGGCTCGAAGGACCGCGTGACGATGCTGCCCCGCTCTCTGAAGCCCGAGTTGCGGATGCAGCTGAAGCGCGCGAGGGCGGTTCACGGCCAGGACCTCGCCGAGGGGTGGGGTCGTGTGCCGCTTCCTGGGGCGCTCGAGCGCAAGTACCCGAACGCGTCAGCGGAGTGGCGCTGGCAGTGGGTCTTCCCGCAGCGCAGGCGCTGGAAGGACACACGGCTGCGTATCGAGGGGCGGCATCACGTGCACGAGACCGTGCTGCAGCGCGCGGTGAAGGCGGCAGTCTCAAGGGCGGGCGTGACGAAGCACGTGGGTTGCCACACGTTCCGGCACTCCTTCGCCACCCACCTGCTGGACTCCGGCTACGACATCCGGACGATCCAGGAACTGCTCGGCCACAAGGACCTGAGCACGACGATGATCTACACTCACGTGCTCAACTCCGGCGGGCAAGGGGTGAGGAGTCCGCTCGACAGGTTGTGATGCGGCAGGGCGAAGGCTCCCCGGTGCCGCTCGTGACCGCAAATGGTATAGTTCTCATACCATAAAGGAACCATGATGACGGAGTTCGAGTTCGCTGAACGGAAGAGTCGCGTCAACGCGGCGAAGCATGGTATCGATTTCGTTGCAGCCCAGGAGCTCTGGCTCGACGATGATCTGCTGGAGGTGCCCCGCGCGCACGGAAGGCAAGGCGCGCTTCCTCATGGTGGGCGTCATCGCGGGCACGCACTGGTCCGCGGTCATCACGTATCGTCAGCAGCGTATCAGGTTGGTGTCGGTCCGCCGGTCGCGTCCAAGCGAGGTGACGGTCTATGAAGACAGATGAATTCGACCGGCGATTCGATGCCGGTCAGGACGTCACCGACGAACTCGATCTGCCGAAGGCGGCGCGCCCCAACCGCGAGCCACGCCGCGTCAATGTCGACTTCCCGTCGTGGATGGTCGAGTCGCTCGACGCCGAGGCGCAGCGACTCGGCGTCACCAGGCAGTCGATCATCAAGGTGTGGATCGCCGAAAGGCTCGAGCACACAGTCTCGTAGCCCGGGAGTCCAGAGGAGGGTGTTACGCGGACCGCATAAGCTGGCGACTGCGCGCGAGTTCGTGCGGGAATCGCCGCCTGCCTCCGGTCCTAGGCGGAAGCAGCGAGATGGGTCTATTGTCTTATCGAGACCGTCAACGTGCGCCTTACACGGAGCGCATACTACTTGTTCGACGCAGCCCAAATCCAGCGGCCGCAGATAGGGGAGCACGTGAGCAGGAAGCGTCGGGAGCACTCGGCTAGCGAGTTCGGCAGGGAGCCGACGTCGGGCAGCTCGATGGCGGGGCTCGACGGTCCAATGATTGGCGCCGCGTCGTCGATCATGGTCGACGCCTTAGTTGAGCAGGAGTCCGGCAAGACCCCGCCGCCTCCGCCGGTCTCGGTGCGGGCACTGGCGATTGCCATCGGAGCCATGTTCTTGTTCGGTCTGCTCCTGCTGCTGTTTGTCACCCAAGTCCTGCACCTGCCGCTGTAGTAGCGGCTGCGGGCGCGTCGAACAAGCGCATCCAGACGGACTGCGGAAGCGCTACGCTCTCGTCAGGCGCACGGCCAGCCGCTGATGCGCAACACGTTAGGCGCAGTCCAGAGACGTTCACGGCGGTACGGAGGGTGCCATGAAGACCATCAGCGTCGTACTCGGGCTCGTCGTTACTCTCGCCGTCTTCGGCTGCTCGGCAGGGCCGCAGTCTGGAGGGGCTAGCACGTCAAGCCCGGCCTCTGGCTCCGGCTCGGCGAGCGCCTCCGCGGCGATGCCGCCAACGCTCACAGCTGGAGATCCGATCAGGGTGTCGGGTTCCTCGAGTCGAGGGTTCTCCGCAGTCCAGCTGCATGTCCTGGGTAGTCACAGGTACGCCAGCGTGGAGGAAGTTGCGCGAGTCGTCGGCTTCACTCCCGGTCTGCCAAGGGACACGGGAGGCACATCGCTTGAGTACCTTCTGGCAGGAACGCCGGGTCCGCGAGACTCGCGCGGTCTCTTCTGGGCGGTGTACTCGGGCGGCAGACTGCAGTTCGATGCGTGGCGGCCGCTCAACAACGAGCGATGGCAGCCTTTGGGGATGGTCGCAACCCAGACCGTGCACGGCCTGCCTGCGACCATCAATCCGCGCGATCAGCAGGGGCAGGCGACCGTCCTCTGGAAGGAGGGCGGGATCATGCACAATCTGTGGTACACGGGTTCGCTCGAAGACGCGGTGCGGATTGCGAACAGCTTCCCCCGCCAGTAGCTTCGCCGGACGCGCCTAACAACCGCATCCAGACGGGCTGCGGAAGCGTTACGCTCTGATCAAGGGCACGGGCAGCCGCTGATGCGGATCACGTTGGACAGACGCAAGACGGAGGGTGTCCGGAGGAGGCTGGGTTCGATGAGGCCAACCAAGCTCGCCGTACTGTTCGCTTTGTTCGCCGTCTGCCTTGCCGCGGGATGCTCACATGCCGCCACGCTCCCGTCGCGTGCAATCAAGTCCATCCGGGGCGTCTCTGTCACCGTCGAGACGACCACGACGGGTGCCGCCATGTCGATGTGGGAGTACGGTCTGCGTCCTGTTCAGCGTGACGACGGGCAGCGGCTCGCGTACGTCTACGGTACCGCCTCCAACTCAACCGATGCCTCGGTCGCAGTCTCTGAGATACCGGCTGTGGTGATCGACACTGGCGGGGCGAAGCTGCAGCGCTGGGACTCGTACAGGGTGGTCCTCACGGCTTCTGGCAGGCCGGTGTTGGCCCGGCTGGTGGTGCATTGGTACCGCGACGCGGATGCGGTGGGGCCCGGCGGCAAGGTCCTCTACCTGGCCGGCTTCAAGCGACCCAAGTCGGAGAAAGGACCGATTACGGTCGTCTGGACGCTGGGAGGGGGACGTCGCTTTGTCTTCAAGCTGCGCAGTCCGTAACTGCCTGCGCGGTTCCTGCGCTGTCCAACAACCGCATTCAGACGGACTGCGCTACGCTTGCCGCTGATGCGGACCACGTTCGCCAGAACCCGAGGTAGCTAGTGAGTGAGAGTCCCGCCGCTGAACAGAGTTCGGAGGCGCCGACAGCGCAACGGGTCCCATGGCTGTCGGCGCGATTGTGGGTATCCGCCAGCGGGGTCCTCTTGCTGATCTTCCTAGTCGCCTTCGTGCTTCGGACGTTCTCGCTATTCACCTCGCTCACGGGCTTCCTGTACGTGTTCAGCCAGTTTGCTCTTCTGGTCTTGTCGGTTGCCCTGCTCGTCGCCGGCGCCCTCTTCGCCACTCGTCTCGGCTCGCGGGCGCTGATCCCGGCTGCGTCAGCGCTCGTCGCTTGGGCGCTGGCCGGGTTGCTCTTCTCCGGGCTAGGCGCTTTGTGCGTTCACCTGGACTTCACTTTGAAGCTGGCCGCAAGGCAGCGGGTCGCGGTGGCCGTCATCGAGAGGTATCGCGACTCGTCTGGCGTGCGCGCCCTGCGCATCGGGCTGCCAGCTTCTGAAGGCTGGCTCTCGGACACGGGGTCCGTGGTCTACATCCAGGCTCCCCGGTTGCGGGCCGTGTACTTCCCTCGGTTCACCAACGTTGGCGACGAGCTCGGGGACTACTACATAGACTCCGCCACCGGCACGCCACCAGGTGGTGGCCCCTGGGACGCCTTCATCCAGGGTGACCCCGTCAAGATCAGGAGGGTGGCACCGCATTGGTTTGAGGGCTACACGTTCATGGACTTCTCGGACTGAGGCGCGTCTGGCGAACAACCGCATCCAGACGGACTGCGGAAGCGCTACGCTCTAGTCAGGCGCACGGGCAGCCGCTGATGCGGACCACGTTGGGCGGAGAGTGAACGGGAGTACCGAATGCCAGTCAAGACATGGATCACCGTCATCGGCGCATACCTCGTGTTTGTGGGGCTGCTCGGTCTAGTCAGACTGGCGTCCTCGCTTCTGCTGAAGTCGCCGGCCAGCGCGCTGGTAACGGCGATCGGCGTAGGCTTTGTTGTGCTTGACGTTGTCGCGGGAGTAGGGCTGCTGCGAAGCCTGCGTTGGTCTTGGTACGTCGCACTAACGGTCCAAAGCGCCGCCATCATCTACGTCCTTGCGAGCTTCTTCTTCCTTTCGCTACCGACGCTTGGCGCTCCTGCTGGGGGCATCGGCAAGGTCTTCGTCGTCGCGGCGATCCTCGTCATCATCCCGTGTGTGCTTCCTGCCTGGTGCGTCTACTATCTGCTGCGGCGCGATGCTCGCTCGCTGATGCTTGGGGGCGGGGAGTCGCAGGCTGCTTCCTAGGGCGCGTGCTCCCGCCCAACAACCGCATCAACCTGACGCGTTCACGCTGGCGCACAATGGAAACCGCACGTCGCGCAGGTTATGCGGACCACGTTGTGCAGAACGGGAGGTACGTGATCGCCGTGTCGCACCGCATCCTCGCGCTGGCAATCGCTTCGGGGCTCGTCCTGGCAATGGTGCCGGGGTGTCAGAGTAAGCCTCTGGCTCAGCGGCCGGCTGCAGGTTCTCGCATCCAGCGCGTCGATTTCGGCGGGCTCGCGGTATCACTTGAGACCACGGCGCACCCGCACCTGGCCGCTCCGAGTGTTGTGTCTGCAATCGGCGGTGACCGCGGCAGGGCCGGGAACAGCTACACGTCCGCAATTGTCGCCAAGCCAGCTGCCGGGACGCGGTTTCTGACCTTGGTGGCTATCGCACGCAACTCCACTGCGGACACCATCACTCTCGACGGCTACACCGCGCCCTCCGTTAGCGATTCCAAGGGGCACCGCATGCGCGACATCTTCTTTGATGCTGCCTTCGTAGATGTTGACGACAACCTGCCTCGAGCCAGCTCGGGACTTCGTCCGGACGCAATCGCTCCGAACGGCTACATCAGCGTGATCGGCAGGTGGCAGGTTCCGGCTGCCGGCGCAGAGTTCACCTTCAGGTGGAGCCTCGAACCGCGCGACGTTGCGGTGTTCCTCGTTCGGTGACGCTTGCGGCTCTGCCGTCTGCACAACAACCGCATCAACTCGACGCGTTCACAGTTGGCGCACAATGGAGGCGCACGTCGCGCGGGTTATGCGGAACACGTTAGGACGAGGCCAGAATCGTGGACGCGGCACCGTCAACAGGTAGTCATGCTTGACGTTACTAACGCGTGGCGTTACTATCTGCGACATGATCATCTCGTTCCGCGACACCGATACGGAGATCCTCGCTGGCGGCACGCGCGTCAAGCGTTTCGTCGCCATCGAGAAGGTGGCGCGGCGCAAGTTCCGTCAGCTGGAGATCGCGGGCAGGCTCGATGATCTCCGGATCCCTCCCGGCAACCGGCTCGAGGCGCTCAAAGGGGATCGTGCCGGCCAGCACAGCATCCGGATCAACGACCAGTACCGCATCTGCTTCCGTTGGACCTCGGCAGGTCCCGAAGACGTAGAGATCGTCGACTACCACTAGAAGGTGAAGACCATGGCCACCGCACTCGCACCCGTCACCCCCGGCGAGCTCCTGCGTGAGGAGTTCCTGCTCCCCATGGGCATCTCGCAGTACCGGCTTGCCAAGGAGATCGGCGTGCCCGCCCAGCGCATCGGCGAGATCGTGGCCGGCAAGCGCTCCATCACGGCGGACACCGACCTGAGGCTCTGCCGCTACTTCGGTCTGTCGGACGGCTACTGGCTGCGCGCGCAGGTCGCCCACGACACTGAGGTCGCCCAAAGGCGGCTCGCCGGTGAGCTTGCCAGGATCCGCCCATGGTCGGGCACTGCGGCGTAGGTAACGGGGCCCTGTCCTAACCAGCGCATCAACCTGACGCGTTCACACTGGCGCACAATCGAGACCGCACGTCGCGCAGGTTATGCGCACCACGTTCGGCAGAGCGGTTGAGCTAGGATCGCAAGCACAACGGTTCGGCTCGCGCGAGAGCGCTGAGGAGGGGCCGTGGGTCTGAGCAAGACTCGCATAGGGACTTGGGCTGCGCTGCCCATAGCGGCAGGAATCGCCGCCCTCGTTGCGATTGCACTCGTTTCTTGTACAGCTCCTAGCTCTCGGGGGGCACAGTCTGCGGCTGTCTATCGGGTGCGGCCGCAATCGGTCGTCGGCCCGCTCGTTGTCGCGGACGACGGGACCGTCTGGTTCGCGCGACGGCCGTCCTACGCGCCAAACGACCCGGAGTCCGAGTTGTGGCGCTGCGCTCCTAGCGGCACGCCGGCATTAGTCGCGACGATCGGCGATGAGGCCACTGCCCTCGCTCTCTCGTCCGACCAGAGACTCTTGGCCTTCTCCGACATCGCCGGTGGGCCCGGTGGCACGGATGTGTACGACACGCGGACCGGCAAGGTGACGGAGCCCACCATCTTCAATCTCATCGTTGACGCGTGGAGGCCTGGGAGCCACGTGCTCCTCGGTCAGACGGGGCCGCCCGACGTGTTTTCAGCCTCCGGGATCACCGGCGGCGGCGCTCCTCGCACCTACGGGCAGCTCACCTTCCTTGACGTGGCAACCGACGGCAGGCATGCCCTCGTCGACAACGCCTCTCCGGACGCGACCCCGAGCGCGGTCGATGTTCTCGATCTCGACACCGGCCGGTTCACCAAGCGGGCGATACCGGCCAGCGGACAGGTCGTGCCGCTGGCACCGGGGGCGTACGCTCGCGACCGCAGCGGCCGGGTCTTCGCGTGGGTGGAGACCGCCCAAGGCTCGCAGCTGGACGTGGCCGCGCCAGGGACGATCAGACTCGTGCCGTATTGGAGCCCGACGCCGCAAGGGCTGGTGAGCCCTGGCTACAAGATTGCGTCCTTGCCCGATGGACGGCTCCTGGTAGACGTGGTGTGGTCAGCAACCAGAGCGCGGTACGGCCCCACGACGAGGTTCTCGCTCTACGTTGTCGGCAGCGACGGGGCCCACGAGATCTATGGTGAGCCGTCCACGGGCAGCTTCGCCTGGGCTTTCGATCGCCAGAGGAACCAGCTGGTCATCATGTCGAGCACCATGAGCAGGCCGCGAAGGATCCCGCTCGGCCGTCCCGCAGGCTAGGCGCCGCCGTGCCGAACAACCGCATCCAGCGGACGGCGTAAGCTGGTGACTAGAGGAAGCGGCGCGTTCCGCCGCTGATGCGGACCACGTTGATATGAGATGGCCGGTCAACCCGATGCTCCTCACGGAGGTCTTGGGGTCGGGGTCGCTGCAAGCGGGCGGGCACATGGATTCGGCGCTCGACCATGCTGATATCCGGGGATTTCAACCCCACATCTCGGTCGGACCGGAGCCTGCCTCCCACTAGGCGCGCGCTTGCTGGAGTCGCATAACGTGGTCGAGGATCTCTCCGGAGTGTGGCGCCCGCCCGCGTGCATGAACATCTAGCTCTTCGGGCCCATGTTCTCGGTCATGAGACCCCACACGAAGCCCGAGAGCTCACGTGCCGTCGCCACGACGGCTGTGGGGGCGTTCTTCTTTGCCGCGACCCTTCGGAATGTGCCGGAGAGCCGGCACTGAGCCGCCCACGAGTAGGCGACGACCTCGGGGCTGTGTCCTTCGAGGCGCTTCTTCAGGGCACCGCGCACCGCCGGGAGGTGCCGGTAGGACCAGGCAGCCTCCACGAGCACCCGTCGGATGTGCCGGTTGCCGGTCTTGGTGATCGAGCCTTGGTGCCTTGATGCCCCGCTCGAGTGCTCGGAGGGCGTGAGCCCGGTGAAGGCCATATAGCTGCCCGCATCCGGGAAGCGGCAGAAGTCGCACGTCTCGGCCGCGATCGTCATGGCGTACAGCGTGTCGATGCCGCGCAGCGTGCGCAGGAGCGCGACGGGAGCAGCGAAGGGTTCGGCGAGCGCGAGTTCCTCGATGCGCCTGCCGATCTCGACGAGCTGGGAGTCGCGTACGAAGTACGCTCCGAGCAGATGGCCAAACGCCTCGGTGGCGCATGGCTCTTGGAAGGTCAGCGCCCGGGCCCACACCTCGAATCTGGTGCTCCAGCGATCGGATGCGCCGGGGTAGCGACATCCATAGCGCAGAAGGAAGCTTCGTATCCGCTGACGGGCGATCCGCCGGTCGGCCTTGACCTCCTCACGCACGCGGATGAGGTCACGCACCGCTTCTTCGGCATTTGTGGGTACTCGCACGCAGGTGAGCTCGCCGGCCCGGTGCAGCCGCGCGAGGTTGCGTGCGTCGATGCGGTCGGTCTTCACGCGCACGCCTGATCTTCTCGGGATCAGTGAGGGCGCGATCACATCACACGGGATCCCGAGCGAGGTGATCAGTCGGTGGGTGTCGTAGCCGGTCGGACCTGCCTCGTAGCAGGTGGAGAGCTGCGAGGGGTCGGGGTAGCGGGAGAGCAGCCTGCGGATCGCCGCAGGCGTGTTGGGGATCACCCGCTCGTCGACCTCGACGGTGTCCGGGCGCAACACCGCCACCGCGATCGTGTCCTTGTGCACGTCGAGTCCGATGTGCGTAAGCTGGTCCATGGCCGGTCCCTCCGTCTGTCGGCGCCGCGGGCCCGTTCCCGCGGACGATCCACGTATACGCGGATTCGGGCCGGCCATCTCATAGTGACTAGG
>CAIKZH010000171.1 GCA_903831865.1 uncultured Coriobacteriia bacterium | reverse complement strand
GCCGCGAACACCGCCGCCAGCTCATCGTGTGAAAGGTGGCCCAGGAAGGCCGCGGAGTCGCCGGTCGCGACGCGGACAGGACTCGCAGGCACCACGGGTCCCCAGCCGGGCGCGGGCGCGATCCGCTCATCCTCCGTCGCGAGAGCCGTCGCCGCTGCCGTCTCACCGCCGCTCAGCAGCTTCGAGAGACGCTCAAGCGGCTCGAGCGCGGGCCCGCCGCCGGCGATGAGGAAGCGCATGCGCCTGCCGCGCGCCGCCTCCACCGTCGGCATCGCGGCCACGGCGTACTGGACGCCTTTCGTGGGACGCAGCGCTCCGGCGAAGGCCACGATGTCATCGTCCGCGCACACATCGAAGCCTTCGGGAAGCGGCACCGCGGCGCACAGAGCAGCGATCGCGGCCTCGCGACTCGCAGCCGGCGCGAACAGTTCGCCGTCGATGCCCGGCGACAGCTGCAAAGTCTTGTCCGAGATGTCCATCCCGTGCTCGCCGGCCCAATGAACGAGATCGGCCCGCGCGCCCTCCGACACGGTGACGATCGCACGGGCTCCGGAAAGCCCTTCGAGTGCGTATGGCACGAGGTCGGGACACCGGCGCACCGAGAAGTTCAGGGCCGATCCGTGCTCGGTGACCACATACGGTGCGCGGCCACGCAGTGCCCTGGCAACGACGAACGGCTGCATGATGAGGTGTTGCGCGAGCACGAGGTCCGGCGGCCACTCGTCGAACGCGGCGCGCAACGCCTCGATGTTCGCAGTGACGTACCGCTCCCTCTCCTCGGCCGACGACGCTTGAAAGGAGCGCACGCGATCGGCCGGGAACCCGGGGAAGTCACCCTCGACGTAAGTGAGAAGCCGGCCGCCGATCCAGGGTCGCACGAGACGGCACCTGGAGGCGTCCGGACCCCGCGCCGGGCGGGACCGGGTGAGACCCGCGCCGTCCTCGCCGAACGTGTAGACGTCATCGATGAACTCGTAGCGCTCGGGCTCGCGCTCCTGACACACGAGCGTCACCTCGTGCCCGAGTCTCACAAGCGCCCGCGCGAGTTCCCGCACGTAGACGCCGCTGCCGGAATCGTGAAGGAAGTAGCCGTGAACGAGGGCGACGCGCATCCGCGGCGCTCGGTGCTCGCTCAGCGTCCTGGCCGGACCGTGCGAGACCCGGCACGGCGGCGCAGGTCCTCCAGCACGCAGGAGCGGCAGACCTCGGGCGCCGGGTTGCCGCCCCGATGGCGACGCACCGCGTTCGAGTACGCCTCCCTCATGGACTCGTTGCTCGAATAGCGATGCAGCTCGTGGCCCGGGTTCCACTCGCTCATGAGCGTCTCCCATGAGATGGATGGGTCCACATCGCGCCTGCCCTCGACGAACTCCATCATCTCCACGATGAACGGTCTCGCCCTGCGGCGACGCAGTCCCCGCGCACGGCACTGCGGGCTGAGATTGTCGTAGTGCCCATTGCCGCTGAGCGGGCGTCCGGGCGCAAAGGGGCACGGCGAGATGGAAGCCAGCGCGGTCGCCGCCGTCGACAGACTGGTGTCGAGGCGGTGTGCCTTGTCGCGGTGTGTCTCTTCTCTCATGTGCTGGCCTTACCCTTCCTGTTCCAACAGGTGCGCGGGCGGACCCTCCAAAGCCGGTTCGAGTACATCTTCCTCGTTCCTGCGTGCGATGACCACGCCGAGCAGCTCGCTCGCAGCCATGCCCGCGAGGATCAGTGCCGCGCCGGCAAGTCCTCGCCCGCTGAGGACCTCGCCGGCCAGCAGCCAGCCGAACAGCCCGCCGAACGCCGGCTCGCCGATGAGCACGAGCGCGGTCTGCGTCGGTGAGAGGTGCTTCTGGGCGTATGTCTGCACGGCGAACGCCACCGCCGACGCGAGAACACCTGTCACCGCCAGCGCGATCCAGACGCCCGACGTCGTCGGGAGTCCCGGATGCTCCGTCACGATGCCGATCGACCCGCACACGACGGCCACGGTCGCAAGCTGGACCAGCGTGAGCGGCCGGACGTCATGCCCCCTCCCGATCGATCCCAGCGCGATCATGTGCGCCGAGTAGGCGACCGCGCACAGCAGCACCAGGCTGTCGCCGGTGTTCCAGCCGCCCAATCCCGCGCCCCCCGTGAGGAGCACGAGGCCCACGACCGCCGCCCCCACGCCGAGCCAGGCCGGCCAGCGAGGCATCCTCCGCATGAACAGGGCCTGCATGAACGGCGTGATCACCACGAACATGCCGGTGATGAACGCGGACCGGCTCGCGGATGTATGAGCCAGGCCGAAGGTCTGGAACGCATAGCCCGCAGCAAGCAGCAGCCCGGCCACCAGACCGGCGATCAGCGTGGCGCGGTCGATCCGCCTCAACGCGCTCGGGAAGAGCACGACGAAGGCCACCGTCGCCACGAGGAACCGCAGACCGAGGAACGACCACACGGGATAGGCCGCGATCGCGTCCTTCACCATCACGAACGTGGCGCCCCAGACCGCGGCGACCGCGACGAGAGCCGCGATGATGAGCCAGCGGCGTGTCGCGACCTTCACCCCAGGTCCGCGACGACCGGCTGCACGGGCTTCTCCACCGTCCCGATCGCGCCCGAGAGCGCGACGCGCGGTGCGTCGCCCCACAGACGCTCGAGGCGGTAGAAGTCACGCTCCGAGGGCTGGAACACGTGGACCACGAAGTCGCCGTAGTCCAGCAGCAGCCATTTGAGCTCGGGTTCGCCTTCGCGGCCGATCGGCTTGACCCCTGCGTCGCGCAGAACATCCTCGACCGCGTCACCGATGGCCTTGACCTGACGGTCATTGGCCCCGGTCGCAATCAGAAAGTAGTCGGTCACCACCAGGATCTCGCCCACCCGGATGGCGACGACGTCCTCGGCCTTCTTCTCAGACGCGGCCTTCGCGGCAAGACGAACGAGCTCTTCGATGTCGTTGTTCGATACGGACACGGCACTCCTTTGGGACGGTCAGGGGCGAGAGATCAGGGTGTTGACGATGACTCCTTGGCGCCCGGGGGCGGACGATAGTCGGCGCCGATGACCACAATGATGTCGGTCACCTGCTGCGGCTGGGACTGCGCCATGATCTGGCCGGCCCCGAGCGCGCTGCGAACGGCCTGAGCGTCGGCCTGCGACCCGTGATAGAGCAGTATGAGGGTCTGCTTGTGGGTGAAGACATCGGCGTTGCCGCTGTCCACCACCTGGAACCCCTTGCGGATGAGCTGCTGCGCCGCGACGCCGGCGACGCCGGGCGTCCCCACACCGTTGTAGACGATGACGCGCGTGGCCGCCTTGCGGCTGTCGATCTTCACGCCCCACCACTGGAGCAGGAGGTCGGCCACCTGGGCCCGCTCGGGCTCGAAGTAGGACTGGTCGCCCACGGTGATCGGCTTGACCGGGAGAGGCACGATCCACACGTCCGCCTGCCTCACGGAGGCGAAGTAGCCGGTGAGATCCGCCCGCGCGCTGGCCGTGAGGTCGGTGGCCTCCACCTTGCCCATCAGGCCGCTCACGTCCTGCTTCGTGACGAGGGCCTGATATGCGTCGGCGCTCACGACCACGTAGCGACTGAACGGGACGACGAGGTAGTTGGACACTGCGTCCTTGCTGACCTCCGGGCCCTGCACGTAGCTGTCGCCCAGGCGCTCGAACCCTTGGCCGGGCACCTCGACGAACGCTCCGTCGGGTATGGCGATGCCCAGCACGCGAGAGCTCGCGCGGTCCGCTTTGAGCGCGATGAAGCCGATCGCCTGACCGTCGCGAACGCCTATCACCAGGAGGTTGTCCTTGCCGCGCACGGCCGCGGCAGCGGCTTGCGCGGAGAGACGGCGCTCGTTCCAGCGTGCGAACGCATTGACACCCAGCACGAGCCCGTAGACCGCCGCGGCGGCCACGACGAGCCCGAGAAGGCCCAGCAACGCCCCTCGGACCACCGCGATGAACCCGCCCGCGACGCTGTGCGAGCGGTGCGGTGTGTCCTTGTCGCCGCGCGACCGGCGCCGGCGCGGAGCACGTGCCTCATCGCCCGTCGGTACCCGTCTCTCGTCGGCCGATGTGTCCGAGCCGACAGCGCTCTCTGCGGACTCGGCGGCCGGCTGCGGAGCCGGCGGCTCGACGCTCGCCTGCTGCGGAGACTCGTCCTGCGCCTCGGGTGTCGCTTCCGGCTGGGCGCGCTTTCGACCTTGAGCGTGACGCGGACCGCTGCGCGTGTGCTTCCCGCGGCTCACCGGCTCGCCTCCGCCCGATCGAAGAGCGGACGCCCGGTCTCGCGTTCTATCTCGGCGCTCACGGCGCCGGAGACGGGATGCAGCGTATGTCCACTGATGCGCGCTTGGCGCAGCGAGCGGCCGTAACCCTGGCGGAAGCACTCCGCCAGGGGGCCCGCCTCGCAGGCCGCTCGCAGGTCGTCGACCCCCTCGTAGCGGCGGGCGGGCTCGGTCATGTCGGCCATGTACACGATGCGGTCCAGGTCGGACATCGGCACCGCGCCGACCGTGTGGGACGCGACGGCAGAGAGCACCGCCTCTCCCACACCCGGCAACTCGCGGCGCAGCAGTGCCGCAGCCACACGCGCGTGCAGAAGGCGCGGGCTTTCGCGCTCCACAGGCAGGACGGTCAGTCCAAGGTCCTCGGCCAACGTCAACAGACCCGCAGGCGACTCGTCGCGCTCGTAGTCGTGGAGCAGCCCCGCAAGCTCGGCGGCTTCCGCGTCGACACCGAAGCGCAAGGCCATCGCCCGGGCGGTCACGCCGACGCGCTCGCAGTGCGCGAGCGAGCGTTCGCTGAGGCGCGACGCGAGCAGCTCCCGGGCGGGAGCGAGCAGCTCAGCGGGTGGGAGCACGGTACAGACCCGTCTTCTCGATGTAGGCCGAGACCGACTCAGGCAGCAGGTAGCGAACAGGCCTGCCCGCCGCCACTCTGTCACGGATGTCGCTCGACGATATGGCGAGGGCAGGGACCTCCATGTGCTCGACTTTGGGGAGACGGGGACCGCCGCCCTCAACGGCCTCGGAGGGGAAGTCCGCCTCGTAGCCAGGACGCGTCGCGGCGATGAACGTGCACAGCTCGGCGAGACGGTCCGCGCCGCGCCAGCCCAGTATCTCCCGCACGGCGTCCGCGCCGGTGATGAAGAACAGCTCGGCGCCTTCGCCCGACTCCTTGCGCATCTGCAGCATCGTGTCGACCGTGTAGGTGTCGCCCGCCCGGTCGATCTCGATCCTCGATACCGAGAAGTCCGGATTCGAAGCGGTGGCGACCACGGTCATCAGGTACCTGTCCTCGGCCGAGGATACCGAGCGATGTGTCTTGCGCACGGGACGGCCGGTCGGCATGAAGACGACCCTGTCCAGGTGGAACTGCGCGAGAGCCTCCTCGGCCGCGACCAGATGACCGTAGTGGACGGGATCGAACGTGCCACCCATGACTCCGAGTCGCACGGTGGTGCTCACTCGCGGATCTGCCCGTTGCCGAGTCCCATGTACTTCGTCGTCGTGAGCGCGACCAGGCCCATGGGTCCGCGCGCGTGCAGCTTCTGGGTGGAGATGCCGATCTCCGCGCCCAGCCCGAACTCCGCGCCGTCCGTGAATCGTGTCGAGGCGTTCACGAACACCGCCGCCGCATCGACCTCGTCGAGGAATCGGCGTGCAGCCTCGTAGTCCTCCGTGACGATGGCCTCGGTGTGCTTCGTGCCGTACCTGTTGATGTGCTCGATGGCCTCGTCAAGGCCGGAGACGACCTTGACCGACATCCGCAGGTCAAGGTACTCCGCGCCCCAATCGTCCTCCCCCGCCAGGGAGATGTGATCGATGGCGTGCAGGGCGCACGTCCGCTCGTCACCGCGCACGTCCACGCCCGAGGCCTCGAGCGCCTTCAGGATCGGCGGGAGCACGCTCTCGTAGGTCGACTCGTCGACGAGCAGCGACTCCGCGGCGTTGCACACACCGGGGCGCTGGCACTTCGCGTTCACGACGATGCGCCGGGCCATCGTGGGGTCCGCGGACCCGTGAAGGTAGACGTGGCAGTTGCCGACGCCTGTCTCGATCACCGGCACCTTCGAGTTCTCGACCACGCTTCGGATCAGGCCCGCGCCACCGCGCGGGATCAGGACATCCACCAGGCCGTGCAGACTCATGAGCTCGTCAGTGGCTGCTCGATCGGTCGAACCGATCGATTGGATCGCGTCCGCCGGGAGCCCGGCCCCTGTCGCGGCCTCGGCCAGCACCCGCGTTATCGCGAGGCAGGAGCGGATCGCGAGCGAGCCGCCGCGGAGGATGACGGCGTTGCCCGTCTTCACGCACAGCGCGGCCGCATCCGCGGTGACGTTCGGGCGCGCCTCGTAGATCATCGCGACGACGCCGATGGGCACCCGCACCTGCTGGAGCCAGATGCCGTTCGCCATCCGGGAGCCGGACACGACCTGCCCGAGCGGGTCGGCCTGCAGCGCCAGCGTCGAGATGGCCGACGCGATCCCCTCGATGCGAGACCGGTCGAGCATGAGGCGGTCGAGAAGAGGCGGAGGCGTCCCGGCGCTCTCTGCCGCCTTCATGTCGGCGGCGTTGGCCTCCAGCACCTCGTCAGCGCGATCGATCATCGCCGCCGCCATCGCGCGCAGCGCATCGTCACGCTCGGTCGTCGACGAGGTGGCGACACGCATCGACGCCGCGCGCGCACGCAAGGCGAGGTCCCTCACTTCCGACACTTCAGCCCACCTCTTTCGTACGCTGCTCGCTGCGAGTCACAGGATCACGAGTCGGTCTCTGTGGACGACCTCCCGGCCCGCCAGTTCAGGAGCCACCGACGCGATATCCGACGACTTCAGTCCCTTGACGCGATCGAGGTCCTCGGAGGAGAGATCGGTGAGGCCGCGCGCCACTTGAGCGCCCGACTCGTCGACGACCGCCACCGGGTCGCCGTCGCGGAAGCGACCTTCGACGCGCACCACGCCCGCCGGCAGCAGGCTCTTGCCGCGCAAGCATAGCGCGTCGCGCGCGCCAGCGTCCACGACGACCGAGCCCTTCGGACGGCGCGCGAAAGCGATCCACAGCTTGCGCGCCTCGACGTCTCCCTCGCCTCCGGCGAAGTAGGTCCCGACCGGCTCGCCCTTGAACGCGTCGAGCAGTACGTCGGGCCGACGGCCGTCGCACACCACCATCGGGATGCCGGCCTTCATCAGTATCCGCGCCGCGTCGAGCTTCGTCGCCATCCCGCCCGTCCCGTGGGCGCTCCCCGCCCCGCCCGCCGCGGCCACGACCTCGTCGGTGAGTTCGTCCACACGCTCGAGCAATGTCGCCTCGTCATCGGACGCGGGGTCGTGGTCGTAGAGCCCGGCGATGTCGGTGAGCAGGACGACCAGGTCGGCGCGCACCATGACCCCGACCAGAGCGGCCAGCGTGTCGTTGTCGCCGAACCGGATCTCCTCCACGGCCGTGGTGTCGTTCTCGTTGACGACGGGCACAACGTCCATCTGCAGGAGGCGGTCCAGCGTCTCGCATGCGTACAGGTAAGTCTGGCGATGCCCCGTGTCGTGACGCGTGAGGAGCACCTGCGCGATCGGCACACCGGCGTCCGACATGATCCGATCGTACGTGCCGATCAGTCGGACCTGTCCGATCGCCGCGGTGGCCTGCAGTTCCGTCAGCGCCTCGGGCCGATCACTCTCGCCGAGCGTCTCCATCCCGGCGGCGATCGCGCCGGAGCTCACCACCACCACGTGAGCGCCCTTCGAGCGCAGCGCCGCCACCTGGTGCGCGAGATCCGCGATCCAGGCGCGGTCGACACGCCCCGCGGCGTCCGTCATCGTCGACGTGCCGACCTTGACGACGACCCTCTTCCCGCTCACAGGAGATCTCCCTCCGCTCCGTCGCCCCGTGTCACGGTGTCTCCGCGCCTTCGGAGTCGAACTCGAAGGAGGCGGGCCCGATCGTGATCGTGTCGCCGTCCGCCGCGCCCGCCTCGAGCAGCGCTGCCTCGACACCTGCGCGGCGGAGCCGTCGCTGCAGATGGGCGACCGCCTCGTCGTTGCTCATCTCGGTGATGATGACCATCCGCTCCACATGCTTTCCTTTGACCAGGAACTCCCCACGCGCGGTCTGCTCGACGGTGAGGTCCTCGTCCTCCGGCGGAGCGTACACGTAGACAGCCTCGTAGGGCTGCTCCTCGTGATGCGCGGCGAGGCGCAACGCGTGTACCGTCTCGCCCACGGCGCGCATCATAGGTTCGATGCCATCTCCCGTCACGGCCGACACGGCGAAGTAGGGGATCTCGTGCTCGGCGGCGAAGACGGCGACCCGGTCCGAGGCCTCCGACGCGCCAGGGATGTCGATCTTGTTGCCCAGGAGGATCTGCGGGCGCAGAGCAAGCTCAGCCGCGTGGGCGGAGAGCTCCGCATCGATCGCGGTGATGCCGGCGACGGGGTCGCGCTGCTCGTGCCCGCCGCTCAGGTCGATCACGTGCAGTATCAGAGCGGTGCGCTCGATGTGCCGCAGGAACGCGTGGCCGAGCCCCACGCCCTCGCTCGCGCCTTCGATGAGACCGGGGACGTCTGCGACCACGTACGAGTACTCTCCCGCCTTCGCGACCCCGAGGTTGGGCACGAGCGTCGTGAACGGGTAGTCCGCGATCTTCGGCCGCGCTGCCGACATCCTCGCGATCAGAGAAGACTTGCCGGCGCTGGGGAACCCCACGAGCGCCGCATCGGCGAGCAGCTTCATCTCCAGAGCGATCGTGCGCTCCTCGCCCGGCATCCCGAGCTCCGCGAACGCGGGAGCGCGCCTGACCGCGGTCACGAAGTGCGTGTTGCCGCGCCCGCCCTGGCCGCCGCGAGCCACGATCGCGCGCTGACCCGCATGCGTGAGGTCCATGATCGTCCGGCCGGTCTCGTCATCCTTGATCACCGTGCCCAGAGGCACGGCGAGCACGACATCCGCCCCCTCGGCGCCGTCCATGCGGCTCCCCATCCCGTGGGTGCCGCGCCTCGCCTTGAAGTGGCGCTTGAACTGATAGTCGATGAGCGTGGAGGCCGAGGGATCCGCCTCCAACACGACGTCACCACCCCGGCCACCGTCGCCGCCGTCGGGGCCGCCCTTCGGCACGTGCTTCTCCCGGCGGAAGGACTTGCAGCCCGCGCCGCCGTCCCCTGCCTTCACGAAGATCCTGGCCTCGTCGACGAACACTGATGGCTCACCCGGTCCCATTCACTGCGACGCCCGACGGGATGTCGGACGGATGACGCGTACGCAAAGGCCCCCACCGGCTCGAGCACGGAGGGGGCCTCAAGAATCGCTGCTTGTCTTTCCTGCTGCGGCGTCTCAGGCCTGTGGCTCGGCCGGGCGCACGTGCACCTTGCGCGCCTTGCCGCGAGTGAACTCCACCAGACCCGGTGCCAGGGCGAACAGCGTGTCGTCGCCGCCCCGTCCCACATTCTCACCGGGATGGATGGCGGTCCCGCGCTGACGCACGATGATCGTTCCGGTCGTCACTGCCTGGCCGGCGAACCGCTTGACGCCCAGCCGCTTCGACTTCGAGTCGCGGCCGTTGCGGGTCGATCCGAGGCCTTTCTTATGGGCCATCCTGAGTCCACCTGTCCTTCGCTTGCGCTACTCGGCCGAGTCGGCCGGCTTCTCGTCCTTCTTCGCCGCGGGCTTCCTGGCGCGAGGCGGCTTCGTCTCAGTGTCGGCCTTCTTGGCTGCGGGGGCCTTGCTCGCCGGCTTCTTCGCCGCGGGCTTCTTCTCCGCAGGCTTCGGAGCTGCCTTGACCGCGGTCGCCTTCGCTGCAGCCGCCGGCTTCTCGGGGGACTTCGCTGCAGCCGCGGGCTTTACGGCCGCCTTCGGTGTGGCGGCCTTCTTGGGGGCGGCCTTCTTTGCGGCGGCCTTCGCAGCTGCGGGCTTCGCGGCCGCGGGGCGCGGCGCGGCCTTCGCAGGCGCCTGCGCCGCGGTCGCTGTCGAAGCGGCCTCGACCGCCTTGCTCGCGGCCTTCCCGCCCGGCATGACGATGTCGGTGATCTTGATCAGCGTCAGGTCCTGACGATGACCGCGCAGCTTCTTGTAGCCCTTGCGCTTCTTGAACTTGAAGACGATGACCTTGTCCGCCTTGCCATGTCCGACGACCTCGGCGGTCACGGTGGCCTTGCCGGCCTTCTCGCCGGTCAGGACCTTGTCGCCGTCACTCACGAGCAGCGCGGGCAGTGTGACGAGTGACGACGGGAGGGCGTCGAGATGCTCGACCGGAAGGGTCTCGCCAACCTCGACCTTGTACTGCTTCCCGCCGGTCTTCACCACTGCGTACATCTACGTTTCACCTGATCCGCTCGGTTGAGTGCGCGAGGAGGTATGTTAGCACACGCTCCGAGTGGCGCAAAACCATGCCGACGCCACCGGGCGTGGCCGCCAGCTGAACGGCGTCAGACCAGCGCTCGCTCGATCGTGCCGGCCCTGCCCTCGATCAGTACTCGCGCCTCGGTGGGACCGCAGTCGGGATCGGCGACCACGGCGACCTGCTTGCGGGTCTCCGCCCTCAGGGCTGCCACGACGTTCCGACCGGGCTGGTTCACGATCGCGTAGGTCTCGGGGTTCAGCCCGAACAGGTACGCCGCGCTGCGGCCACGCGTCAGCGTCTGCCGCATCGCCCTCTCGACCATGATCCGTCGCGTCTCCTCGGAGAGCACTCGGCCCTTCCCCCCGCAGGTGGGACAGGGATCGGTGAGCAGGTCGTAGATGCCGTCCGTCACGTTCTTCCGCGTCATCTCCACCAGACCGAGCCGTGAGATCTCGCTCACCCGGGACTTCGTGCGATCCCGCGCCAGCGCGGCGCTCAAGCGCTCGAAGATGATCGTGCGATCGGCGGCGCTCTCCATGTCGATGAAGTCGATCACGATGATCCCGCCGATGTCGCGCAGTCTGAGTTGTCGCGCCACCTCGTTCGCGGCCTCCAGGTTGGTGCGGACGATCGTCTCCTCAAGGCTCGTGCGGCCCGTGTAACTGCCGGTGTTCACGTCGATCGCGGTGAGCGCCTCGGCCCTGTCGATCGCGAGGTAGCCTCCCGACGGCAGCCGCACGACCCTCTCGAGGACGGAGTCGATCCTCGCACTCACACCGTAGTGATCAAAGAGCGGTGTCTTGTCCCGATAGGTCGAGACACGCCGCACGAGTTGCGGGGAGGTCTTCTTCAGGAAGGCGACGATCTTGTCGCCGGTGGCCTTGTCGTCGATGACCATGCGCTTGAACTCCTGCGAGAAGACATCGCGGACGAACCTGAGCGCGAGGTCCATCTCCACGTAGATGCCTTCGGGCGCCAGCGCATCGACCGCCTGCTGCTGGACGCGTTTCCAGAGCCGCCGCAGGAACTCCAGGTCCGCGAGCAGGTCGTCCTCGCTCGCTCCCGCGGCGGCCGTTCGGACGATCAGCCCCACGCCTCCCGGGGCGGATGCCACGACGATGTCGTGCAGCCGCTCGCGCTCCGCGTCGGGCAGCTTGCGCGACACTCCGACGAAGTCGGAGAAGGGCAGCAGCACCAGGAACCGCCCGGGCAACGTGATGTCCGTCGTGACCCGCGCGCCCTTGGTGCCCATCGGGTCCTTGAGCACCTGGACGACGATCTGCTGGTCGGGACGCAGCATCTGCTCGATGCCGGGACGCGGCTTCGTCTCGATGCCCTCACGCGCCACGACCTCGTCCACATAGAGGAACGCGTTCTTCTCGAGGCCGATGTCCACGAAGGCGGCCTGCATCCCCGGCAGAACGTCGCGAACCACGGCGAGATAGATGTTTCCGACCACGGAGCGCTTCGCTCGCTCGATGTAGAACTCGGCCAGTTGACCGTCCTCGAGCACAGCGACGCGCGTCTCGGAACTGTCATGGGAGATGAGCATCTCCCTGGTGACCTCGGCCAACTCTCGACCCCTCCCCTCGCGACGCCCCGCGCCCAAAGTCAGGCCGAGACGTCCTCGCGGCGAAGCCGCAGGCGCGTCACTTGGACGGCCGCAGTGCCGGCGGCCGCGCGTCGCAGCACCTCGGTCACAAGGGCCTCGGGCCTCAGCGCCCCCCACTCACCCATCCGCACGGTGAGATCGAAGATCGCCTCGCCCTTCTCCTCGCGCAGCCGCACCCCTTCGGGGACGCAGCGCTCGAGGTCGTAAACCTTCGTAGATCCCTTGTGGAACGACTCGAGGCTCCCCGACGCCATGACGTCGTCAAGCGCCTCCCCCAGCACGCGCGGACCCATGCCCGCGCCCTTCACGCGCACCTCGTAGTCGGCCAGCGTCAACGCCGCCGCCAGCGAGGGCTCCCCCTCGGGCACATATGACGCCCCCACGGGCATCAGCCCCTCCGGCGAGCTCCGACGCAGGGCCTCCGTCGCATCAGAGGCGGGCACGAGGCGCCTCAACCAGAGGTCGAACATCTCTGCGAGCCCCGCCGTGCCCACCGGCAACGCCGGCCCGAACGCGACCTTCATGCGCCGGTTGAAACCCTGCGTGAGAGCATACTCCAGCCCCGCGCGGCGCACCGCCCGCTCGGACGCCCGCGCGACCTCGAGGTGACTCAGATGACGCAGTCGGCCCGTCTTCCCGTAGACGATGCGAAGCCTGAAGACGGTGTCAGCCACGGCCCTCACCCGCCAGCACCATCTCCACGTCGAGATCGCCGCAGACGCCGCAGCCGGTGCATTCGCCGAAGGAGCAGTCCGGGGTCGTGAGACCCTTCACCGCCCGCTCGCGCTCGAGACGCAGGTACGCCTGCGAGACGCCTGGCGAGATGTGACCCCACGGCAGAGGAGAGGACTCGTCACCCGGGCCGGAGGCGAGCGCGACCGGGTCAAGGCCCGCCTGCTCGAACGCGGTGAGCCAGGTCTTCAGGGAGAAGCGCTCGGTCCACGCGTCGAACCCACCGCCGAGGCGCCACGCGCGCTCGATCACATCGGACACGTCGCGACCGCCGCGCGCGAGCGCCCCCTCGACGAAGGAGACGTCCGCGTCGTGCCAGTGCAGGTCGACGCCTTTGCGCGGCATCGCCTCCCGAAGCACGCGCTGCCTCGCCCTGACCTCCTCGAGGGTGAGCTGGGGCTCCCATTGGAACGGCGTGTGCGCCTT
>CAIKZH010000170.1 GCA_903831865.1 uncultured Coriobacteriia bacterium | reverse complement strand
GAGCGTCTTCCGCGACGGGACTCCACCGGAGTTCATGGTGCTTGCGAAGAATCCCGACGACCGTACTGATCCCTCGTGGGGGGTGGCAGTGCAGTATCTGCTCCAACCTGAGTTCGTCTACGAGATCAGGAAGATTGATATCAAGCGGGGTGCCTAACAAACGTTTCGAGCCGACGGCGCAAGCGCCGTATGATGCGAAGACCGCATCATGTTCGAGCGCAAGACCGCGGCTCAAACGTAAACCGTTAGCGCTACAACCGCACCGTTGACTCGGGAGGGTGGTCGTGGCTATACTTCGGCTATCCAATGGAGGTGCGGCATGATCACCAAGGTTCAGAAGTGGGGCAACAGCCAGGGTCTGCGTCTGAGCAGGGAACTGCTCTCAGACGTCCGGATCGACGTGGGCGACGCGGTCGACGTCAGTGTGCACGACGGCTCGCTCGTCATCACACCGGCGCGCCGCGTCAGAGGCGGCCTCGACCTCGGGCAGCTCGTCGGACGCATCCCTGAGGACTACACGCCTGAGGAACTCAACTGGGGCCCCCCGGCCGGTCGCGAGGTCTGGTAGGTGGCGGCCTACATCCCTCGCAAGGGAGACTTCGTCGCGTTGACCTTCGACCCGCAGTCCGGCCACGAGCAGAGCGGCCGGCGCCCGGCGCTCGTGGTGAGCAACGACCTGTTCAACAAGGCGACGGGACTGTGCATCGCGTGCCCCGTGACCAACACGCGGCGTGACTTCCCCTTCCACGTCACGATCCCTGATGGCCAGGCCGTGACGGGAGTGGTGATGGTCGAACAGGTGAAGTCCATCGACTACCGCGCCCGCGGCGTCAAGCGTATCGGGACAGCGCCGCAGCCGGTTCTGGAGGAAGTGCTCTCGATTCTGGACGCATGCATCTACTGAGAGTTGAGCGCTAACAAGGCTATCGAGCGGACGGCGAAAGGTAGATTCCACCGGTGAACTCGCGGCCGCCGCTCATAGCCAAGACGTTAGCTTGAACGGTGGCGTCTGTGCGTGAGAGCCGCCGCTGCGCTCGGTCCAACTCCAAGCTGGTGCGCGGCTCTCCGTCTGCGATCGTCTTGGGCAGGCACCTGGAAGCAGCCGCGAGCGTTTGCCGGCCTGGTGCGTCCTCGGCGCTGACGTGTCCTGGTCGCCGGGCTCGCCCTTCGGCGGTTTGGGCTCGACGGCTTTCGGTGGCGAGCGTGCACCGTCGATGTGCTGGCACATCGGGCTCGCCGTGAGCGTGGTTCGCCTTCGGGCGCCGTGTGAGCGAGCGTGTGATCGGGTGTGCGCGAGACCTGTGGCCGTCAAGCTAACAAGCGCATCGAGCAGAACGCCAGAAGGTAGACTGACCTGGAAGCGCATGTGCGTCTGCTCATGCGCAACGCGTTAGCTTCAACGGTCGCTGCTGTGCGTGAGAGCCGCCACCGCGTGCATCCAACTTCGGTGGTATCGGGCGGACTCTCCGTCTGCGATCTTCTCGGCCAAGCGGGTGAAGGCAGCGGCGATAGT
>CAIKZH010000169.1 GCA_903831865.1 uncultured Coriobacteriia bacterium | reverse complement strand
CGCATATCTGCTGCGGGGCGGCGGCAGCCGGGGCTCCTCGGTGGTTCTCGCGCCCGACGACGCGCCTTCTGAACAGATTCGTTACATGAACACGAAACGCGGGCGGGAACTTGCGCACCTCGTGGAGAATATGGAGATGCGTGGGGAGATCTTGGAGATCGCGCGCGGGGATGACGGCGAGTTCACGGCCTGGCCAGTGCCCGTCCGCCCCCTGCCCGAAGACGATTCGTGGTTCGAGAACACCTGGCGCGAGTGGGCGAACGGAGAGGTGTTCGCGCCAACGACAGACACATAAGACACCAACGATGACGACGTACGAATGGCAACCGATCACTGACCTGCCGGACGACTGGCAGCGCCTCGCCGACACCGAACTGCCGCCGCTCGCGTGCGTCTGGGCCGACCAGCGCGGGCGACTGGCGGAAAGCGGCGAGGTGGAGCGCTTCAACGAGCGCCTCCGACGGCAGTGGGCGATTGAGACCGGCATCATCGAGCGCCTCTACGACATTGACCGCGGTGTGACGCAGCTCCTCATCGAGAAGGGCATCAACGCAAGTCTCGTCTCGCACGGCGACACCGACCGTCCGGCCGACGAAGTCATCGCGATTGTCAAAGATCAACAGGAGACGGTCGAAGGCCTCTTCGACTTCGTGTTGAGCCGCCGCGACTTGAGCACCTCCTACATCAAAGACCTCCACCAGCTTCTCACGCGCCATCAGCCGACCACCACCGGGCGCGACGGTCTCGGCCGGACCGTGGCGACGTCCCTGCGGGCCGGTGACTGGAAGCAATGGCCCAACAACCCGACGCGCGAGGACGGCTCGGTCTTCGAATACTGCCCGCCGGAGCAGGTCGGCTCCGAGATGGATCGGCTCATCGAGATGCACTTGCGCCACGTCGCCGAGGGCGTGCCGCCGGAGGTTGAAGCGGCGTGGCTGCACCATCGGTTCACGCAGATTCATCCGTTCCAAGACGGAAACGGGCGGGTGGCGCGATGCCTGGCGACGCTGGTCTTCCTCCGGGCGGGCTGGTTCCCGCTGGTGGTCACGAGAGACGACCGGGCGGCGTACATCGATGCGCTAGAGGCGGCGGACGAGGGAGAACTGAGCGGGCTGGTGGGGCTGTTCGTGGCGATCGAGCGGAAGGCGATGCTGCAGGCCCTTGACCTGTCAGAGCAGGTCGTCGGGGAGGTGGCCGTGGGGGACATCATCGCGGCGGCGACGGAGAAGCTCTTGGAGCGCAGACGCGAGTTGGCGTCCCAGCGAGAGCACGCGGTATTCACGGTCGCGGCCCCGCTTCAGGCTGCGGCCCTTCAAAGCCTCACGCAAACCGCTGATGAGCTCGGCGCATCGCTCCGCTTGGTGGACGCGACTTACGAGGTCGTTGTGAGCGAGGACCAGTACAGCATGGCCTGGCACGGACACGAGGTCGCCGCGGCGGGAAGGAAACTGGGCTACGCCCCCAACACGCGGGTGTACCACCGTTGGTACAAACTGACAATCGAGACGGATACGACCGCAGAAGCGCTCGTCTCTTTCCACGGCCTCGGGGAGGTCTTCCACGGGGTGCTCGCGGTCACAGTCACCGTGTCCCGGTGGCCGGATGAACCGGTTGACGTCCCGACGGACGTGGCCATCGCCTGCCCCCGTGTCTTCCAGGTCAACTACCTCGACGATCCCGAAGCCGCCCAGGCCCGCTTCGAATCCTGGCTTTCCGAGTCCCTTGTCATCGCGCTCGACCAGTGGCGGCGGTGGCTGTAGAGCACGAACGCCTGGCGGCCGTCATTGCGCCTGGAGTCCCTTCGACCATGAAGAAACCACGAATCGTCTCAGACACTAGCACAGCGCTCGCGACCGGCCCTGAGCCGGAGCAATTGCGCGACCTGGTTGCCCGAGTGTTAGCAGTCACGCCGGCGCATCGCATCCTGCTTTTCGGGTCAGCGGCGCGCGGCGAGACGCACGCCAATAGCGACCTCGACATACTTGTGGTCGCCCCCGAGGGTACAGTCCGGCGTCACACCGCACAGAGAATCTACGTGAAT
>CAIKZH010000168.1 GCA_903831865.1 uncultured Coriobacteriia bacterium | reverse complement strand
GGCCTCGAGCTGGAAGCGCTGCCGGTTGAGCATGGCTGGAAGATCGTTCGTCGAGCCGATGAAAGACTTCCCCGTGGCGATGTTGCGGACCCGGAAGACGCCCATGGGCCGGGTGCCCTCCTTGTACTCGCGGATCCGCGCCTTCCTGTCCATGGCCCTGCCCGTCTCATCGAGTCCTGTCTTGGGGCGCCTTCCACGCAAGCGTCCGCCCCCAGCGTAGCGCAGTCGGCGATGCCCGTCTGCCGCCTGCAGCGGAAGGCGACGCCAGCACTGAGCAGCGTCCTGCGGCCTCCGCTCGGCCTGCGGGGAGTCCCCGCTTCTGCTACAATGACTGACCGTCAGTCATTCACGAGGCGACCCACCCATCGGAGCACCGCACATGGCCCGTGTGACAGATCGCGAAGCCCGCCGGTCGACTCTCGTCACCGCGGCCGCAGCGGCGTTCGCCGAACGCGGCGTGGCGAACACGTCTGTGAGCGACATCGTCAGGGCCGCCGGCGTCGCCCAGGGCACGTTCTACCTCTACTTCGACTCCAAGGACGATGTCGTGCTCGCTGTCGTCGAACGGATGGCCGAGGAGATCTTCGACGCGGCGACCGCGCGCGTCGAGGTGGGTGCCACAGCCGTCGATAGGCTGCTCATCCTGCGAGACGTCCTGTCGGAAGCGGGCTCGGCGCCGGGGGCCGCGGACCTCGTTGACGTGATGCACCGCCGCGAGAACAGGCCCCTGCACGACCGGCTCGCCGAGGACATCACGCCCCGGCTCGCCCGTCTGGTGGAGGCCATCGTCAGCCAGGGCGTGGCGGAAGGCCACTTCGACGTCCCGGACACACGCGCAGCTGCGTGGTTCGTGCTGTCGGGGCTGCAGAGCGTCGAGCTCTCAGGCACCGCCGGTCCGGACATGCCTGCGGCGCTCGCCACCGCCACTGAGCTCTCGTTGCGCGCGCTCGGGTGTCAGGAGGCCCGGCGTTGAGCGCCGAGACCACAATCGCCACGCGGTCGCTCACCAAGCGCTACGGCGACGTGCTCGCCGTGGACGGCGTGGAGCTTGATGTGCGTCGGGGCGAGATCTACGGCTTCCTCGGAAGGAACGGAGCCGGCAAGACGACCACGATCCGCATGCTGCTGGGGCTCATCCGGCCCGACCGCGGCGAGGTGGAGGTCCTCGGGACACGCATAGGCGCGAGCTCGCGCGAGGTCTTCTCCCACGTCGGCTACCTGGTCGAGTCCGCCACCGCCTACCCCAACCTCACGGTGCGCGAGAACCTCGACATCCAGCGCCGCCTCACGCGCGCGCCCCACGCCGCAGTAGAGGAGGCGATCGAGGCGATGCGGCTCGGCGAGTTCGCCGCGCGGCGGGCGGGTGTGCTCTCGCTGGGCAACAAGCAGCGGCTCTCTCTGGCCCGGGCGCTGCTGCATCGCCCTGACGTGCTCGTGCTGGACGAGCCGGCGAACGCGCTCGATCCCGCCGGCATCGTCGAGGTCCGAGAGCTGCTGCGGTCGCTTTCGAGTGAGCACGGCGTGACGGTCTTCATGTCGAGCCACATCCTCGGCGAGGTGGCGCACCTCGCCGATCGCATCGGCATCGTCAGCTCGGGTCGCCTCGTCGAGGAGATCGACCGCGAGCAGCTGCGCGGCAGGGAGAGGTCGCATGTGGAGATCGGAGTCTCGGACCCTGTCCGCGCTGCGACCGCGCTGGGGCAGGCCGGCTTCGCCCGCATCGAACGCGACGGTGAGGGGCTGCGCGTCTTCGACGCCCGGGACCGCGTGCCCGAGATGACGCGCGCTCTCGTCTCTGCCGGACTCGACGTCACCGGGATCGCTCCCGTGCGCGAGGACCTCGAGTCCTACTTCCTGCGGCTGACGGGAGATGGCGAGTGATGTTCGCCCAGGTGCTCGCCACCGAGTTCCTCAAGTTGCGCCGGTCCAAAGTGACCTGGCTCACGCTCCTCGGACTCTCGCTCGGCCCGCTCGGGATCGCACTGATGATGTGGATCGTCCGCGCACCGGGGCGCGCGGCCCGGTTCGGCCTGCTCGGCACGAAGGCCAACCTGGCGGGGCTCGTGGCGACGTGGCCCGTCTACCTCTCGATGCTCACGCTCATCGTCGGCATCGGAGGCATGCTCCTGCTTTCGTTCATCGTCGCCTACGTCTTCGGCCGGGAATACGCCGACGGTACGGCGAAGAACCTCCTCGCACTGCCCGTCGCACGGCATTGGATCGTCCTGTCGAAGCTGATCGTCGCCGCGGTGTGGTGGATCGTGCTGGTGGTCGCGGTGGTCGCCGAGGCGTTCGTCATCGGCGCCCTGCTGGCGCTTCCGGGCTTCTCCACGGCGCTCGCGATCGGAGCGGTACACGACGCGCTGCTCGCGGCGGGGATCTCCTTCCTGCTCGCGCCCATGGTCGCGTGGGTCGCCGTGCTCGGGCGCGGCTACATGCCCCCGCTCGGGTTCGCCCTCGGGATGCTCGCTGTCGGCGACGTGTTGAGCCACACGGGCTGGGCTCGCTGGTTCCCGTGGTCGGTCGTGCCGCTGTTCATCGGCGCGGTCGGGCAGCGGGTGACGGCGCTTCCCGCGACAAGCTACATCGTGGTCGCGCTCACCTTCCTCGCTGGGATCGCCGCGACGATGGCGAGCGTGCGCTGGACCGACAACGCCCAGTAGCGTTGCGCGCCCCGGTCGACGCTGACATCAAGGGTGCGACGGGGGCCGCACGTACTCGTGCGCCGCAAGATCCCACCCGCCCCGGGTGACCGCGACCGAGTACACGCTGCGAAGGAAGTCGAGGATCGCCTGACGCGGGTCGTCACAAGTGCGGACCGCTTCGTACGGCAGCACCCACTGACCCAGGGTCTCGACCCACCCCGCGTGCTCCGGTCGCACGGGAGCTGTCTCGCAACCGTCGGGCCGCGGGTGGATGTAGGCGTAGAAGACAGGATCGGGAGCGTTCTCGTCGCCCGGCCAGAACCCCGCGTTCATGTGCTCGGCATCAAGGTCGTACCGCATGATGTAGCCGCGATCGACAGGAGCAGTCTCGTGGCGCCCGCTGAAGAGCAGCACGGTGAAGTCACAGGCACCCCACCAGAACTGGACGCCGCTGCGTCCGAAGAAGGTGGAGCGGAACTCCTCGAAGACCCCGTCCACGGCAGCCATGACCTGCAGGAACCGTTGCGCGTCGGCGAGCACGAGCGTGTGATCGTGCCTGTTCTCCCGAAAGGGTGTGGCGTCCGCCATCTCCTGCGGAAGATCGTTCAGGTGAACATCGATGCCGAGATCGGCCAGGCGAGCGCCCAGGTCGGCCCAGATCTCGGCTACGGACCGGCCTGGCGCGACGGGGACAGTGACTCGGCGCCCGTCGCTCGCCTCGACCCACAGCGATCCCTCGTAGACGTCGACGCCCATGGTGATGACTCGCTCGCCGTACGGCATCGCCCCGGTGGCCAGGCCGCGCGCGTCAAGGTAGAGGCACGCGTGCAGCCACTCGGGTTGCGGCGGCGAGAGGCCGAGTCTCGCCTTGCCGATCATCTGCGCGCACATCTGAAGGGTCTTCTTCGTCGGCGCCCACTTCTCGTACGGGAGGGCGGGCCAGGTCACGTGCTGCATCATCGAACCTCCTCGTCGCGAGCCGGCGGGACGGCGACGCCCCCGCTGCTGTCATACCCTCCTGTACCACCGCCGGCGCTCAGCGTGTGCGCGACCTCGCGCTACGCGGGCAGCCCGAGCGCGACGAGCACGACCCCGGCGACAAGCGCCAGGAGCAACGCGGACACGACGCCCTTCCGGGCGCCGAAGAGCCACAACGCCGCCCCTGCGAGCACACCGACCTGCCAGACGTGACCGAGCGACAGCCCCAGCGGGATGGCGGAGCCGGCGATCGCCCCGATGGTCGCGGGTCCCGCTCCGGTGAGGAAGGCCTGGGCACGCCGGTCCCGTCTCACCGCGTAGAACCGGCTCGCCCCTCCCAGCACGAAGACGAACGACGGCGCGAACGCCACGACGGCCGCCAGCAGTCCCCCGGTCAGGCCCGCGGCGGCGTAGCCGACCACCGCCACCGTCTGCACGACCGGCCCCGGGGTGATCTGACCGAGAGCGACGGCGGTCAGGAACTGTCCCGACGTCATCCAGTGGTGGACCGAGACGGCGTCGGACTGCATCAGCGGGACGATGACGAACCCGCCACCGTACGCGAGCGCCCCGACCTTGAAGGCGGTCCACGCCAGACCCGCGAGCGCGCCCCCCGCGGCAAGGGGCGGGATCATGGCCGTGAGGCCCCTGCCCCCTTCTGGGCGCGGCTGCCCCCAGGTGCGCACCAGCACCTCGACCAGGCCGCAGGCCAGAAGCACGAGCACCAGATAGGGGCCCACCAGCGACACGGCGGCAGCACCGACGACCGCGTAGCCGACCCACCGCACACGCTGCACCCGCGCGACGCCGATGCGCGCCCAACTCGCGGGCACCAGCTTGAGCGCCGCGTCCACGGCGACCGCCGGCACCGCCGCGCCCGCGCCTGCGGCCGCGCCCAGGACGAGCAGCGGCGGATGCTCCCCGAGGAACACCACCGACAGGCCGAGGATCAGGACCAGACCCGGCAGCGTGAAGCACACACCCCCGATCAGTCCGCCCAGCCATCCGCGCACCTTCCACGCGCAGAAGATGGCGACCTGCAGGGCGGCGGGTCCCGGTATCAGGCTGGCTGAGGCGACCGCATCCTCGAACTCCGCCTCCGACACCCAGTCGTGGTCGACCACGCACAGGCGGCGCGTGAGCGCCAGAAGCGCCGGGGGACCACCGAAGCCGGTCAGGCCGATGCGGCCCCATGCGACTGCGACCTCACGGAGCGAGGCGGCGTGCTGCGGTGCGTCTGCGCCCTCGGTCAACGCGCTCCCCTTCTATGCTCCCCAGGCGACCAGGTCGGCGGCCATGCCGTCGACGAGACGCTCGAGCGCGGCCGGGTCTGACTCGCCCTCTGCGTACCCGATAGGCAGGGACAACTCTCCCTCGTAGCTGCTGGGCCCCAGCATGATGAACGGCGGATGACCCGCTGGGGGAAGGATGACGGCGCTGGCCGGCACGGTGCCATCGAACGTCAGGGATCCGGACTCCAGGACCCCGAAGTTGGACAGGAAGGGGAACGAGACGCCGTACCGCCTGCCTCGCCCCATCGGCTCGATGACCATGCGCTCGAATCGCGTGGCGCCCAGCAGCCGCGCGTACTGCATCAACATCGCCGAGCTCAGGCCCGGGCTGCCCGCCTTCAGACGAGTCATCTCTGCGACCGTCCGCTCCAGCGTGTCGGCGAAGGTCTCATCGGCGATCCTCGCGACCAGCGCCGTCTCGACGCTCGAGAGGTTGCTCGCGGGGGGCATCGGGTCGTCGGCATCAAGGTATCGGCGCATGTCGAAGGAGACGTTGACCGCCATCGACCTTCCCTCGGCTGGCGCGAGCTCGCGGAAGAGC
>CAIKZH010000167.1 GCA_903831865.1 uncultured Coriobacteriia bacterium | reverse complement strand
CGCCTCGAGGCTCCCCCACCGCGTCGATGTAGCCGTGCTCAGTGCTCACTCTGACTCCCAGCTCAGCCAGTCCGCTGATGTGCATGTCCACCTTGCGAGAGCCGATGTTGCAGCCTCCGGGCATCGCCACGTGCGCGCGGCCCAGCCGCCCGACCAGAGATCCCAGCACACAGGTGGATGCCCGCATGCGGACGACCAGCTCGTAGGGGGCCTCGTGCGACGTGAGAGTGGTCGCGTCGATGGTCAGGACGTGGTCGGAGCGCTCGACCGTCGCCCCGAGATGCTCCAGAACGCGCGCCATCAAAGCGACGTCGGAGATGTCGGGGACGTTGCGCAGCGTCGTCACTCCTGGCGCCAGAAGAGAAGCGGCCATGAGCTTGAGAGCTGAGTTCTTGGCCCCGCCGACGCGCACGCTTCCGCGCAGCGGCCGGCCGCCGGTGACGACGATGGCTTCCATGATCCCGCACCTCGCGAACGACCGGAGGGGGCGTGTGGCATGAGAGAGCGACCTCATGAGGGTATCCGAGCGCCGCTCGTGCGGCAACGCGGATCCGCCGGCGTTGCTGGGCCGTGACATGCCCGGTCCGCGCCGAGCGGGTCCACACCAGCGGCGATCGGGCCTCACAAAGAAGGGGCCCGCCTGGTCCGGGCCCCTTCGGATACTCCTGCGATGCCGGCGATCAGACCTGCGCGTGAGAGCCGCCCACACGGAGCTGGGCCTCTGCCCAGTCGAGGTCGAGGGCGAGCCCATCGACCTCGTCGCCCGCGTGACCGATCTCCTTCAACCTCTCCTGCGCGCGTTCCTTCGTCCGGCGCGCCTCCTCGACGTCGATCTGCGACGCGCTGACGGCGTTGTCGGCGAGGATGATCACCTTGTCCTCGTGCACCTGGATGTAGCCGCCGGAGACCGCGAACCAGTCCGTCGTGTCACCGTACTTCACTCGCACCTCACCTGGCTTGAGAACGCCCACGAGCGGCGCGTGCAGGGGCAGGACGCCCATCTCACCATCGAACGTCGGCACCACCACGAACTCGACCTCGTTCGTGTAGACGATCCGTTCCGGCGTGACGATCTCGACTGCAAGGGTGCGTGGCACGTGTCATCGCCCTTCGAAAGACGGCTAGGCCTGCGCCTTGAGGCGCTCGGCGGCCTCGAACGCATCTTCGATCGGACCGACGTAGCGGAAGGCCTGCTCGGGCAGCTCGTCGCACTCGCCCTTCACGATCATGTCGAACCCGCGAATGGAGTCCTCGAGCTTCACGTACTTGCCCTTGAGGCCGGTGAACTGCTCGCCCACGAAGAACGGCTGCGACAGGAACTGCTGGATCTTGCGCGCGCGAGCCACCGCGAGCCTATCCTCCTCGGAGAGTTCGTCCATGCCGAGGATCGCGATGATCTGCTCGAGGTCCTTGTAGCGCTGCAGCACCTGCTGCACCGCGCGTGCGACCCGGTAGTGCTCCTCCCCGACGATGTCGGCCGAAAGGGCCCGGGATGTCGAGGCCAGCGGGTCGACCGCCGGGTAGAGGCCGAGTTCCGCGATCGAACGGCTGAGGACCGTGGTGGCGTCCAGATGGCTGAACGCAGTCGCGGGCGCCGGGTCGGTCAGGTCGTCGGCGGGGACGTAGATCGCCTGGACCGACGTGATCGAACCGCGCTTGGTGGAGGTGATGCGCTCCTGCAGCTCGCCCATCTCGGTGGCAAGCGTCGGCTGGTAGCCTGCGGCGGACGGCATGCGGCCGAGCAGTGCGGACACCTCGGACCCCGCCTGCGTGAAGCGGAAGATGTTGTCGACGAAGAGCAGCACGTCCTGGCCCTGGTCACGAAAGTACTCCGCGCAGGTGAGGCCGGCGAGACCGACGCGCAGGCGCGCGCCCGGCGGCTCGTTCATCTGCCCGTAGACGAGGCATGTCTTCTTGATGACGCCCGACTGGCTCATCTCGATGAACAGGTCGGTGCCCTCGCGGGTACGCTCGCCGACGCCCGTGAACACCGAGGTGCCGCCGTGCTGCATCGCGAGGTTGTTGATGAGTTCCTGGATGATGACCGTCTTGCCCACGCCGGCGCCGCCGAAGAGGCCGGTCTTGCCGCCCTTGATGTAGGGCTCGAGAAGGTCGACGACCTTGATGCCGGTCTCGAAGATCTCTGTGGTGGGCTCGAGGTCCTCGTACTTGGGCGCCTCGCGGTGGATCGGGTAGAAGGTCTCCACGTGTGGCATCTCGCCGCCGTCCACCGGCTCGCCGAGCACGTTCCAGATGCGGCCGAGGGTCTCAGGCCCGACGGGCATCATCATCGGTGCGCCGGTGTCCACGACCTCCATTCCGCGCTGGACACCGTCCGTCGACGACATCGCGACGGCGCGGACGATGTTGCCCTCGAGGTGCTGCTCGACCTCAGCGACGATGTCGACCTTCCCGATCGGGGAGTCGGTCTGCACCTTCAGCGCGTTGTAGATCGTGGGCATCGTGTCAGGCCCGAACTCGACGTCGAGGACCGGTCCGATGATGCGGACTATGCGTCCGGTGTTCATGCGCGATTCCTTTTCGTCCGTGACAGCCATCTACTCATCCTCCAGCGACGCGGCCCCGCCGACGATCTCGGCGATCTCGTTGGTGATCGCGCCCTGACGTGCGCGGTTGAACGTACGGGTGAGCGAGGTGATCATCTCGCTCGCGTTGTCGGTCGCCGACTTCATCGCGCTGCGGCGGGCGCCCTGCTCCGACGCGGCGGACTCGAGGAGCGCACGGTAGACCAGCGTCTCGACGTATGTCGGCAACAGGTGCTCGAGAACGGCGTCCGCGGACGGTTCGAAGACATACTCCGGGTTGAGCTGCATCGCGTCGGTCTCGTCCTCCACCACGGTGTGCTTGATCGGCAGCAGGTCGTGGATCTCGGCGATGTGCTCGGCAGCGTTCTTGAAGCGGTTGAAGACCATCTTCACGCCGTCTATCTCGCCGGCCGAGTAGGCCTCGATGACCCGGGTCGCGATGGACCTGGCCTCTTCGATCGAAGGCTTGTCGGAGACGTCACGGTAGGAGGCCATGGGTTCGATCCCGCGATAGCGAAAGTAGCCGATCGCCTTCTTGCCGAAGGCGATGATGTCGCTCTCGGCGCCCTGGGCGGCCTCCTCGCGCATCAGTCCCTCTGCCATGCGCAGGATGTTGCTGTTGAAAGCACCGCACAGGCCCCTGTCGGACACCACTGTGACGATCACGACGCGCTCGTGCTTCTCGTGCTCCTCCAGCAGCGGATGCTTGGCGTCGCGGACGAAGCGCGCCACGTTGCCGAGCACCTCCATCATCGACAGCGCGTAGGGGCGCGCCGACTCGATGCGCGACTGCGCCTTACGGATCTTGGCCGTCGCGACCATCTCCATGGTGCGCGTGATCTGTCGCGTGCTCTGCACGTTCGAGATCCGCTGTCTGATGTCGCGCAGGTTGGGCATGTCCGGTTACCTCGCCTAGACCTGGAGCCCGGCGGCGAACTCGTCCAGGGCCTTGCGCAGCTTCGCTTCGGTGTCGTCCGAGATGACCTTCTCCTCGGCGATCACTTTGCCGACCTCGGGGTACGCGCTCTCGATGAACGCGAGGAACTCATCGCGGTACTTCAAAACGTCCTCCACGGCGACCGAATCGAGGAAGCCCTTGGTCCCCGCGAAGATCGCGATGACCTGCTTCTCGACCGACAACGGCGCGAAGCGCCCCTGCTTCAGCAGCTCCACGAGTCGGGCGCCGCGGCTCAGCGTGTTCTGCGTCGCCTTGTCGAGATCGGATCCGAACTGGGCGAACGCAGCCATCTCGCGATAGGAGGCGAGGTCGAGTCGCAGAGAGCCGGCGACCTGCTTCATCGCCTTGATCTGCGCGTTACCGCCGACCCGGGAGACGGAGATGCCGACGTTGATCGCCGGACGAACACCTTGGAAGAACAGGTCGCTCTGCAGG